>JBBRYZ010000017.1:0-41642 GCA_038237165.1 Bacteroidales bacterium
ACGCGGGTATGAGGCTATGCTTGCACTTTACTCTAAAATTGCTCCACATCTTAATGAACCGCTGTATACGAGAACCGTACGTACAGTGGTGTGAGAGGCGCACCCCGTCAGTATTTGCTGGCGGGGCCGTCTACTCGATTACCGCCATGTGCTTTATTTTCAGATGTCAACACTTAAACTTAGGTGCCTTCCAAATCCTTCACGAATTATTCTCATAAGTGTCGAAAGTCGAATGTCGCTCGCATCATTCTCTATTCTGGAAATATATGTCTTTGTTGTGCCACACTTTTTAGCCAACTGTTCTTGAGTCATTCCATGCTCTTTCCTGAGTTCCTGGAGCATAACACCAAGTTTGAATGCTTCAAAACCTTCTTCATATTTTTCTCGTGTTTCAGTTCCACGTTTTCCATATTCAGAGTCAAGATGGTCAGCAAATGATGTCAGGTTTTTATTTGTCTTTTTCATCGAAGTATTGTTTTTTGAGTTTTTCTGCAAGTTCTATTTCGCTCTTTGGTGTTTTCTGGGTTTTCTTAATAAAACCGTTTAATAACACTATAAGTTTTCCTTCGTCAAAGAAGCTGAAAGCCCTATAAATATTAGAACCGACTTCAACCCTGATTTCGAAAAGGCCAGATGAACCAGTCATGTGTGAGAAATATTTTTCAGGAACACGATCTATTTCTGAAATAAGCTGTAATGTCCAGTTGAACTTCTTCCTGACTTCTGGACTTAAGGTGGCGTAGAAGTCAAGATAATAGTTCTTATAGTAAAATATGTTTCTAACGAATTTCTCTTTCACAATGCAAAGTTAGCTAATTAGTGAACATGATTCTGAAATATTTAAAATTTTCTTGGGTAAGATTTTTTTTCATAGCATTGGCGGTAACTTGTATTTATAAATCATAGCATTGACCAAGCTGATCAGTTACGATTGTCTTTGTTTTGAACTAATCAATTAAAAATTATTTTAAAAAATATCCTTTGTTTGTGTTAACTTAACACTAACTTCATTATTTTTACGTCTCCGAAAATGTATTGCTTTTCAGAAAGTATTATATTTGCTTCAGTATTTCAGGGTGAATGTAACAAACTCACCATGTGAATAAAGGAGATTTTGGATTTCATAATCTTAATTACAATTACCCGACCTTCAAAATTTATTTTAACTAACCATTTTATCAAACCATTATGGAACAACAAAAACACGCAAATTACGGTCTGGGAATGACTGTAATCGGATCCATTTTCTTTATCTTTGGATTCGCAACTACCTTTATTATTACCTTAAGTGGTCAGGTAAAGGATATTTTTATGTTAACAGAATTTAAAGCCCAGTTGCTGAGTTTTTCCTTTTTTATTACCTACTTTTTCATTTCCATTCCAATCGGATTGTATATTAAAAAAATCGGGTATAAGAGTGCCCTGATTGCTGGTTTATTATTGATGGCAGCGGGAAGTTTCCTGTTTTTCCCCGCCGCAAAAGCTCCTTCTTTTTCGCTATTTCTAATAGCTACATTTGTACTTGCTTCAGGAGTAGTATTTTTACAAACTGCTGCTAATCCTTATGTTACAGCTTTAGGTTCCGAAGAATCAGCCGGAGGTCGTCTTAACCTCGTTCAGGCACTCAATTCAATTGCAACCATGGTGGCTCCCTGGATTATTGCAGTATTTATTTTCAGAGGTGCAAGCGAAATGCTCACATCCATGCAGAAAGCACAAACCGTGCAGATGCCTTTTATTATTATAGGAATAATCGTAGTGCTTGTTGCTATTGCGATAGCTCTTACAAAACTTCCTGATGTTACCGGTGGTAAGGTTGAACTCAAGAAAAGTGTATGGAAACATCCTCATGTATTGTTAGGCGCTTTGGGGATTTTCTTTTATGTAGGCGCTGAAGTAGGTACCGGTGGACTGATCCTTAATTATTTGAAGACAGAAATGCTCCTTGATCCTGCAGTAGCTGGTAAATATGTTGCAATCTATTGGGGTGGCGCCATGGTTGGCCGGTTTTTCGGATCAATTATGCTTTCAAATATCACTGATAATACTAAAAAGTATACTTATGTTGCATTGGTACTGCTGCTTGCATTGGTATCCGGCTCTTTTGTTACCGGCTGGAGCTGGAATATAGGTCTCATATTTATGGTAGTTGCTGTTGCAAATTTTGTACTTATGCAACTTGGCAAAGGAAATGCCGGGCGTTCGCTGGCAGTTTTTGCTTTGGTAGCTGCTACCCTGGCTTTGGTTACAGCATTTACATCCGGAAGTGTTGCTCTTTGGGCTGTAGTTTCAATTGGAATGTTCAACTCAATTATGTTCCCGAATATTTTTACACTTGCCGTAAAAGACCTTGATTCCGGTGAACTTAGCACCGCTTCAGGTATTATCAATACGTTGATTTTCGGTGGCGCTATAATTCCGCTGATTATGGGTAAAATTGCAGATGTTTCCGGATACTCCTGGGCTTTTATTATTCCGGCTCTTTGTTACCTTTACATCTTCTTTTATGCCGTTAAGGGAAGCAAACTTCGCTCAGTATAAATCCTTATTCCTCTTTTGTATTTGACCTTAAATTAAAAAGGTATTCCGAGGCTTAACAATGAATGAAGAGTAAAAAAAACTTTTTATAAAAAAAAATATAACAAATGAAACAAGTAGCAATAGGAATTGATATTGGAGGTACAAATACTTCCATTGGTGTAGTTGACCGCGAAGGCAACATTTTGTATGATAAAAAACCCCAGTTACACACACCACTGAAAAAGGAAAACCCTAACGGGAGTGAGAATGTTTCGGATAAATTGTTGAGTGATTTTATCTCTATGCTTGTTGTGGAGATAAAAGCAGCTATTGAAATAGTTTTAAAAATAAACCCCGAAATCGAAGTAATGGGCATAGGAATAGGTGCTCCTAACGGAAATTATTATACAGGGACCATTGAACATGCGCCGAATCTTCCATTTGTAGGCGTAATTCCGTTTGCAAAACTGATTCAGGATCATTTTCCTGAAATTAAACATGTAAGGCTTACTAACGATGCCAATGCGGCAGCGCTCGGTGAATTGATTTTCGGTAGTGGAAAGAATATGGCAAACTTTGTAATGATCACTCTTGGTACCGGGCTTGGCAGCGGGATTATCGTGAATGGCGACCTGGTATATGGAGCTGATGGTTTTGCCGGAGAAATTGGGCATACTACGATCGGCAGGGGTACGCGTGCCTGCGGTTGCGGCGCAACAGGGCATCTGGAAGCTTATTGTTCGGCTACTGGAATGAAACGTACTGTATATGAGCTTCTTGCAAAGAATAACGATTCGGAAAGTGAACTGGCTGATATTCCATTTAACCAGATGTCTTCAAAAATAGTTTTTGAAGCTGCTGAGAGAGGCGATAAACTTGCTAAAGAGGTATTTGATTACACAGGCGAATTATTAGGTGAGGCATTGGCTGATACAGTGCATCACCTCAGTCCTGAAGCCATTTTCCTTTTCGGCGGACCGGTAGCAGCAGGCGATTATATTTTTAAACCTACAAAAGAGAGCCTGGAGCGTCATCTACTTGCCATCTTTAAGAATAAAGTTAAAATTCTTCCTTCCGGACTTAAGTTGGGATCGGCTGCAATTATTGGCGCCAGCGCTCTGGTGTGGAAAGAACTCGAAAAACACGGGTATTAGGATTTAGTTTAATTTTTAGTGGCAGCATTTTAATCGGACACGATTAAGGTGCTGCTTTTTTTATTCCGTTTTTTATCCGGCATTTCGCGAAGTAAACTTTAATTTGTTCTTCAAAATATTGATCCCCTATTTGAGTTAAAAGCTATTCCGGGCAATAGGCTTTTCATGCTTTTCAATAAGTGTGTATTTATTTTTAAATAGTTTCAGAAAATATGTATTACAATTCATCATTAATGCAATTAATAAGAAGGAAAGGAATGCCCGGCCCTCAAAAATAATTGATATTACTTATGGTTGCTGAATAAGAAATTAGTTAGTATGTCCATGTATACTGCCAATTACTGTTTTAAAGCTTGTTCCACATGAAAAATAAAATACAACTAAGCCTGTTCCTTACCATCCTCATCATTGGATTGCAGGGTAAATTTGCAACTGTTGCTGCGAATCCGGTGGTCGATTTTACCTATTCCGGTGTTTGTGTTGGAAGCGAAACCTATTTTGATGCTGATAATACATTTCCTGGTTTTGGTATAATCGAAACCTGGAGTTGGGAATTCGGAGATGGAACCTTTTCATCGAGCCAAAGCCAGGGACACATATTCCCTACTTTCGGCGACTATCCTGTTACCTTGACGATTTATTACAATGCTGTAAGTGTTGGTTCTAAAACACAAATTGTTACCATAAAAGAACTTCCTATCCCCAATTTTTCTTTTTCAACCCCGAATTGTGACAATCAGGCAATTCAATTTACCGATCTAACCGGATTTGGAAACGGCAGTATTACCAGCAGAACATGGCATTTCGGCGATGGATCACCTGATGTTACAATTGTTCCTCCCGGTGATCCTAATACTAAACATATTTTCCCGACTACAGGAACATTTCCTGTGACATTATCCGTGATGAATACTGAATTTTGTGTAAACACATTCACTCTTGATGTTACAATTTCTGCAAGACCCAAAGCTGATTTTTATTTTAACGGCAAATGCGAAGACCAGGAAGTTGTTTTTACAGATGCCAGTATTGCCAATTCAGGAGGTGGAATAATTGAACGGAGCTGGGATTTCAGGGATCCGGTAAGCGGAATATATAATACTTCAAATCTTGTCGATCCGTCCCACATTTTTCAAAATGCAGGGACATGCCTGGTTAAACTAACCATAAAGAATTATAATAACTGTGTTGATACGGTTTCAAAAAATGTTCTTATCAACCCGCATCCTGCTGTTGCTTTTAATACGCCTACATCCTGCCTGAGCAAGCCGACAGTTTTTTCGCCCGATGCTACGATTACCAATATTCCTTTAATTGCTGAATGGAAATGGGATTTTGCCGACGGAACTACGTCAATCGCTCAAAATGTTGCTCACGCATTTGTAATGGCTGGCAATTATCCTGTCACACTTACGGTGAAAGATAAAAAAGGCTGTATAAACGTAGCCTCTAACCTGATTACAGTAGATCCGTTACCAATTGCTCATTTCAATGCTACAGTTTCGGATTGCGCAGGTACCAGCGTTCAATTTCATAATCTTTCAACACCAACGCCGGGTTATCATATTACACAATGGTACTGGGATTTTGGTGACGGGAAGTCAATAACGGTAAATCATCCGGGTATTCCTGATGTAACGCATGTTTATACTTCAGCTAACAACTATATTATTACACTTACAGTCACAGGGCTTAACGGTTGCACCAGCAGTGAGAACCATCTGATTAAAATACTTCCGAACCCAATTGCCGATTTTGATTTTACACCGGCCTGTATGGGAACACCTGTTAGTTTTAATGATCTTTCAACAACAAACCTGGCAGGAGCTATCACTAACTGGCAATGGGATTTTAACGACACAGGTTCGGGGATTCTGAATAGTTCAACATCTAAAAATGCTCAGCATTCTTTTGTTCTCGTGGGTAACCATGCCGTTCAACTGGCAGTTAAATCGGCAAATGGCTGTGTTGATACTATATCACAAACTATCTCAGTAACACCACCTCCGGCAGTTGGCTTTACAACAACGAGCAATTGCCAGAATAATACTACGATTTTCGAACCGGATTTATTAGTGATGAATCCTGTAACAATAAATTCATGGTTCTGGGAATTTGGAAACGGAGCTACATCAAGTATTTCAAACCCTGGATATATCTATTCATCCGCAGGAACGAAGAAGGTAACTCTAACCATTATTGATAACGTGGGTTGTACCAACAAAATCGCCAATAATGTAAAAATTATTCCCCAGCCAACAGTTAATTTTTCCTATTCATCGCCAACCTGTAAAAAAACACTGATACAATTCAGCAATCTTACAGATGCAACACCGGGCATAGTCGTAAGGAGCGAATGGGATTTCGGAGATGGCTTTTCACAAACTGTTTCAGCGCTTACACAGGTTTCGCATAGTTACATCAAAAATGGCACTTATAATATAACTCTAACCGTAATAACCAGCGATAGTTGCAGAAACTCTAAAATGTTACCGGTCGTTGTACTTCCTGATCCGGTTGCCGATTTTTCAATTTTGACTTCATGCATTAATACACCGGTACAATTCACCGACCTCTCGCAACCCGCTACAGGATTAATTACTTCCAGATCGTGGAATTTTGGCGATTTGCCTTCGGGACCCAATAATGTATCAACTTTAAAGAATCCAGCTCATACCTTTAATACTGTCAGCAATTATCAGGTAACACTGATAGTAACCAATTCAGGAGGATGTGTTGATACCATAGTTAAGCCTTTAATAGTGCATGGATTGCCTGCTGTTGATTTTTCATTTTCGACAGGATGTGTGAATAACTCAACGCAATTTGTAAGTTCGACGTTTGTAAATACTGCTGCAATATCATCGTATAATTGGAATTTCGGCGACGGTATTACTTCAGCAGACGCTGATCCATCGCATATTTATACGTCATCCGGTTCGTTTACAGTTTCATTAACGGTTACTGATGTAGCAGGTTGTACAAGTACAAAAACAAAAGTGGTGAATATTGTTGCGCCGCCGGTTTCGTCCTTCCAGGTTTCACCTCAGACCTGTAGTAAGACTCCTGTGTTATTTACCGATCATTCCTCTACAACTACAGGAACACTAACATCATTTTACCTGGATTTCGGCGATGGTAAGGATACGCTTATCAATGGCGCGGCACTGGGAGCTATATCGCATACTTATAGTAAAAGTGGGACATACATAGCTACCCTTACTGTTAAAAATTCATTGGGCTGCTTAGCCACATCAGGGCGCTCAATCAGTGTATCGCCAATTCCGATTGCAAATTTCAGTTTTAATAATACCTGTGAAAAAGCTTCCGTTAATTTCGCTGACTTATCGCTTAACAATTCCGGACCTTCAATTGTAAAATGGTTATGGAATTTTGGCGAACCAACCTCGGGTCCGGATAATCTATCTGTACAGAAAAACCCTTTACATTCTTATTCCACACCCGGAACATACACTGTTTTTCTTACTGCTGAAAATGCTACTGGATGTTCGGATAAAACTTCGAAGATAGTTGTTATAAAATCCAAACCAGCAGTTGACTTTAGCTGGGATGCCGCCTGCCTTGGGGATACCACATTATTTTCCATAAACAAGGCAGTTACTAATACAACGGCAATCACTTCGTTCGATTGGGATTTCGGCGATGGAACTGCTCACAATAATACTCAAAAGAATCCTGAGCATACATATTCCTTTGCAGGTGATTTTACGGTTACACTTAGTATTACCAATACCGATGGATGTAAAAATTCTATTTCACACACTTTAAGTGTTTTGCCAAAGCCGACTGCTGTTTTTAGTGTAACCAGTGTGTGTGCGGGCGCAGCCACCGAATTTGCGGATCAGTCAATTTCATCAGGAGGTTCTGCTATAGCAATCCGGCACTGGGATTTTGGAGTACCCACATTACTTAACGATACTTCGGATCAGCAAAACCCATACTGGACATATCCTGACAAAGGTATTTATAATGTTAAACTAACTGTAACTTCTCAAAACGGATGCAGGGATATAGCTTCGCGTTCGGTTCAGGTATTTGGAAATCCTACGGCTGACTTCGGCTACACAGCCTCCCCCTGCGAACATGGCCTTGTTAACTTCAGGAATACTTCGATTAACCAACAAGCAACCATTGTGGCTTCTAAATGGGAATTCGAAACTAACAGTTATTCGACAGATCAAAATCCATCCTATACTTTTTATTCAACTGATTCGTGCTATAAAGTGCGCTTAATTGTGAAGGATATCAGGGGATGTATGAATACAATAGTAAAAGAAGTATGTGTTCCTGCTGAATTCGATTTTACATTTATCGAATCATCCACCTGTTTCAAAGACAGTACTCGTTTTACACCTCAACTTCTTGCTTCTCTGTCGGGGCCGCTTGTGATTTTTAAGTGGAATTTCGGCGATGATGCATCGGGAATAAATAATACTTCAACTAAAAAAAATCCCTCACATTTTTATGCTCACACCGGAACATATACCGTAAGCCTTGAAGCAACCGATATAAATAATTGTTCAAAAATATTCCCCAAAAATATCACAATCAATCCTTTGCCTGCTCCTATGTTCACTTATATAAGGGGTATCTGCGACAGTACCATTTACTTTAAACAATCCTCTTTGGGAAACGGAAGCCCAATCAGCAGGTGGGTATGGGATTTTGGCGACGGAGTAAGCAGTACGATTAATGCACCTGATCCGCCTGATATTTCGCACTTGTACAGAACTCCCGGATCATATAAAGTCATCCTGACTGTTTCCAATGCCAATGGTTGTTCGAATAGTTATACCGAAAGTAACATTCTTGTCGATCCATGTGTGGATGCATCCATTCAACTGGTTAATACCAAGATCTGCCAGAATAATATGGTAGCCTTCAGGAACACTAGTTTCAGCTCTGTATCCTCTAATATCTGGTACTGGGATTTTGGGGACGGAACTCATGCTACCTATGATATGTTTTCGAACCAGGTAAATCATATTTATAAGACTCCGGGCGCATTTATGGTAAAGATGATTCTTTCTGCTTACGTAAATGGCAGGAAAGTAAATGATACCGCTCATCTTGTGGTTAATGTAAATCCATCTCCGTTTCCTGGTTTTACCTTTAATGTTGTTTGCAATGATAAACAGGCCTTTTTCACAAATATGACATCCGGCAGCGGAATCAAAATTGATAATTATAAATGGAATTTCGGGGAGGCTGTTTCAGCTCAACTGGATACTTCGAGCTCAAAAAATCCTGTGCACTCGTATTATGCTCCCGGAACCTACGAGGTTACACTTATTGCACAAAATGTTATTGGCTGTAAGGATTCAATACAGAAGTTGCTGGTAATTAACGGACTGCCTGCCGCAAACTTTAAATCAGAATTGTCGTGCGCGGGTTATAAAACATTATTCTCCGATTTATCTACCAATGCGGGTACTCCAATTACTTCCTGGAACTGGACTTTTAAAGATAACCAGGGTATTGTAGGAGGGAAGGTGGTACAAAATCCGGAATACGTTTTTAAAAAATCCGGTGAATATGCAGTATCCCTAAAAATAACCGATGCAAACGGTTGCCATGATTCTACCAGCCAGTATATTTCTTCATGGGATGTGCCTGTTAGTGAATTCAAAATAATTGAAAATTTTGATAATTTACAGGGACAGATAAAGTTGAACAACACTTCATCTGATGCTTCACGATACTACTGGAATTTCGGAAACGGTGACGATTCGTATGCGGAAAAGCCTGTTGTGGTTTTTCCGGATGAAGGAAATTACAAAATTACCCTGATCGCATATAGCAAGAAGGGATGTTCGGATACACTTAGTATGCCTTATAATTTTATGGTTAAGAGTTTATACGTTCCCACTGCATTCTCGCCCTTAAATCCGAGGAAAGAAGTGCAGTTGCTGATGCCGGTTGGAATTAACCTGCAGCAGTACATGTTTGAGGTATTTGATCGCTGGGGGAACCTGTTATGGCAGACTGACAAGCTGGATAGCGAAGGGCGGCCCACCGAAGGTTGGGATGGTAAATACAAAGATAAGCTTCTACCCGAAGGCGCATATCCATGGAGAGCTTCAGGTATCTTTAAAGATGGCAGTATCTGGCAGGCCGAAAATATTGGGAACAATGATCATTTGCCAGGCTCTAAAGTCGGAACATCAACTATGATAAGGTAGACAATTGAAACACTTCAATAAAAAAAGCGCTTTAATGGCGCTTTTTTTATTGGAAGAAATATAAGGAATATCACGAATGGCCTGCCATCCCAACTCTGTAAAGCTTAGAAAAGTTTTTTGCCTTTTCCTCCCAGTAATCCGCCCAGAAGTCCGCGAACCAGGGCACGACCTAATTGTCCGCCTATCTGGTTAGTTACAGTGCGACCAACCACTTTTGTTATATCACCAAACATGTTAGTATCTTTCGAAGATTTTGCTCTTTCCTTTTCCTCGCGGGCCTGAATTTTTGCACGTTCGACCTCTTCTTTTACAAAAATCTGACGTTCTTTTTCCTGCTGAACCTGCTGAACCTGGCTATTTATTCGGGCCTGCAGTATCTCGAAGGCCGATTCTCTATCAATTTCTTTTTCATAAACTCCGGCAATCACCGACCGACGAATTATTGCTGACCGTTCTTCGGGAGTAATCGGCCCGATTTGCGCCTGCGGCGGAAGTATTTTAGCTTTTTCAACCATAGCCGGAATTCCTTTTTCGTCGAGGAATGAAACCAGTGCTTCGCCAACTCCAAGTTCGGAAATAACTTTTTCGACATTGAGCGCCGGATTTGCCCTGAAGGTTTCGGCTGCTGTCTTTACAGCTTTCTGATCTCTGGGAGTGAATGCCCGCAGCGCATGTTGTATTTTATTTCCAAGCTGACCTAAAATTGTGTCTGGAATATCAATAGGATTTTGTGTAATAAAATAAATACCAACTCCTTTCGATCGTATCAGCCTGACTACCTGTTCAATTTTTTCAACCACTACTCTTGGCGCATCGGTAAAAAGAAGGTGGGCTTCATCAAAAAAGAAAACCAGTTTCGGCTTATCCATATCACCTACTTCAGGCAAGCGCTCAAACAATTCCGACATCAGGTAAAGCAATAAGGTTGAATAGGTGCGTGGTGACATCATTAGTTTATCGGCTGCCAGTATGTTGATCATTCCCATTCCATTCGAATCGGTTTGGATGAAATCCATAATATCAATCGCCGGTTCGCAGAAAAACTTATCAGCATTCTGTTCTTCGAGAGCTATAAGTTCGCGCTGGATGGCACCAATGCTTGCTGCAGAAATATTTCCATAAGCAGTAATATATTGCTCCCGGTTGTTTCCAACGTACTCACACATCTTCTTCAAATCCTTTAAATCAAGGAGCAATAATTTATTGTCGTCGGCAATCCTGAAAACCAGGGTTAGAACACTTTCCTGTACGTCGTTCAGGTTCATCAGGCGTCCCAGTAACAATGGTCCCATTTCCGATATTGTTGTACGAAGGGGATGGCCCTGTTCTCCGAAAAGGTCCCAGAAAGTAACAGGGAATGTTTTATGTGAGTATCCTTCAATACCCATTTGTGTAATCCGATCAGTAATACGCTGGTTATCAACGCCTAACTTACTAACGCCTGACAAGTCGCCTTTTATATCCGAAACAAATACCGGTACGCCGATTGAACTGAAAGCCTCAGCCATCACCTGCAGCGAAACGGTTTTCCCGGTACCGGTGGCACCTGCAATTAAGCCATGACGATTAGCCATGCGTGGATTTAGGAATATTTCAATTCCTGATTTGGCAATTAATACTTTACCTTCGGATGTGATCATTTCGAATGAGTTTATAAGTTAAATCATGGGTTGTACAAATATACCAAAATTATTAAATGATAACTAATCAGCCTTTGAAAAATCAATTTTGCCACAGATTTCACAGATTTGCACAGAAAGAGAACTACTTTCAGCAGTTTTCATGATAAAAGAAACTCTAAGGCAATCAAGGCTTATCTGCGTAATCCGCGTAATCTATTGCTTGTATTCATCCTTCATTGCATTGATAAAGCTGATTAGTAACATTAAATGAACTTTAATAAATGAAAAATCATGCTTCCAAATATAGGAAAGCATGATTTTCAAAAATATTGGATTCTAATAATCTAAAAGCTCAAGGGCAGCTTTATAAATGCGCTCCTGATCCGGTAATATTGCTTTTTCGAGGATGCGGTTAAATCCGACCGGAGTGTCTGTTGATCCGACTCTGCGAACGGGTGCATCCAGGTAATGGAAGCCTTCGTTGGAAATCATAGCGGCTATTTCACCGCCAAAGCCTCCGAAAATTTTGTCTTCGTGTACCACCAATGCACGTCCGGTCTTTTTAACACTTTCAAGGATTGCCTCTTTATCGAGCGGAATCAGCGAACGGATATCAATAACTTCAATGCTCTTGCCGCTTTCTTCGGCAATGCGTTTAGCCACTGCTAAACACATATGAGAGGTGTTGCCGTAGGTTATTATGCTCATATCCTTGCCTTCGCGCCTGGTACGGGCTTTGCCAAATGGTACTTCGAATTCTTCGGGAACAAAAGTTTCCGCAACCGGATCGTTATACAATGCCTTTGGTTCAAGGAAAAGGGTAGGACCCTTCGAACGCATGGATGTACGCAGCAAACCTGCAGCATCATCAGCAAACGATGGATATACAATGCGTACACCAGGAATGGCAGCCAGCGAACCTTCGATATTTTGAGAGTGATACATACCTCCTCCGATATATCCTCCAGAAGCAAGCCGTATAGTTACATTAGGCGAAAATTTACCGTTGCTGCGCCAATAGTCGTGCGAGAGTTCAATATACTGTTCCATCGCCGGCCAGAAATAGTCAGCAAACTCGGCGCCTTCAACCACAATCCTTATTTTATCATTGTATCTGCTCATTCCGTTGGCAGTTCCCAGTATGTAGTCTTCGGCTATCGGACCATTGAAAATACGTTCGATACCAAATTCCTGCTGCATTCCTTTTGTTACGTTGAAAATGCCGCCTTTTTCTTTATTTGCAACATCCTGTCCCCAAAGAAATGTGTCCGGATTAAAACGGAACTCTTCTTTCAATGTTTCATTGAGTGCCTGTATAAGTTTTAATGAGCGTCCTTCATGCTCGTTATGTAAGCCATCAGGAAATTTTACAGGAATATATGCCTCCGGAATAACAAAGTTATAGATGGATGCCGGATCGGGATCAGGAGCAGCCAGGGCTTTACGGTGGGCTACCATCATTTCTTTTTGTGCCTGGTCGTCGAGTTCTGCTAATTCCTGTTCCGTAAATTTACCGGAATGTAATAAAATGATACGGAATCTGTCGAGCGGATCGCTGGCTTTGGCACAATGCCGCTCATTTTCATCGCGGTATAATTCGTGCCTGTCTGAATTGGAATGCGAGTGAATGCGCACACAGCTGGCATGCACAATTACAGGTTCCTGATTTTCGATGGCATGACGTTTAGCCATTTCCATTGCATTCATCGATGCAAATACGTTTTTACCATCGCAATGAATGATTCTCAGGTTTTTAAATCCCTTGAAGTTATCGGCTGCAACTGCGTTTGCTGATTGATCGCGTTGCGGAACAGAAATACCGTAACGGTTATCCTGGAAAACAAAAATAACCGGTAATTTTTCATTACTGGCTCCGTTAATTGCCTCATATACATAGCCTTCGGAGGTTGAAGATTCGCCTTGTGAACTTATGGCTACACCTTTTCCTCCATATCTTTTAATAGCACGCGCAACTCCAACTGCATGTAAGGTATGATTACCTGTTGCGGATGAAACGCTATGGATATTCCATTCGGGTTTGGCAAAATGGTTCGACATATGCCTGCCGCCTCCGGCAACATCAGTGGCTTTTGAAATACCATTCAAAATGATTTCTTCTGCAGTTAGCCCGGCCGAAATATTGGTGAGCATATCACGGTAATATGGGAATAAGTGATCCGTTTCACGGTCAAATATCTGCCCGATTGCAAGCTGTATTCCATCGTGACCTGCATAAGGAGCATGGTACGACCATCCCAATGCCTGTTTCAGATAATTTGGAGCGCGCTCATCGAGCTTGCGTCCAAGTGTCATCAGATAATACCATTTTTGTAATGTTTCCTTGTCAACAGTATCCAATTTGTATTCTACACGTTTTTCCATTCGTTTTCCTAATAATTTCCTAAAGTTAAACAAAAATAACGGCTTAAATTCAATTTTGTTCGCAAATCACAATATTAATGTGAATAAAACCCTGAGATGAAAGATTTCAATCCCTAATGATAGTGTACATTCCATCATCCCGCAGCCTTATAATAGTGGATGGTTTCGAACGGGTAAAATAATCCTGTTTGTATGTAACAATGTAATCGACTGCATTTTTAATTTCAACGGCTACCTGGCTGAAAACTACCGGAGTGTCGAAACCTGAGATATTTGCAGAGGTTGAAACGATGGGTTTTCCAAATCTCGTGATGAGTTCGGAGCAAAAATCGTCCTTTACAATACGTATGGCAACGGTGCCATCGGGCGCAATCAGATTTGGGGCAAGTTTTCGGGCATTGGAATAAATGATTGTAACCGGATTTGTAATGCTTGCCAGCAAATCACCGGTTATGTCGGGTACTTTTTCAATATAAGTAGGTAATTTATCAATATGATCGAGCAGTATGATCAGACTCTTTGCTTCAGCCCGGCTTTTAATGCTATATATCTTCTTGACGGCCAGAGTATTGGTTGCGTCACAACCTATGCCCCATATAGTATCGGTAGGATAAAGCAGAGTGCCACCTGCTTCGAGTACTTTCAGCGATTTTCGTATATCATCTTCAAAATTCATAGACTTTTAACAATTAACTTGGATTTTAGATCAATCAGACCTGATTTTTTTTTGTCATAAATTCATATAGACTTTCATAAGATTGGAGGCAACATTCTCTTCATCAAATAGCTTTCCATGAACAAATCCTTTTTCAACCATCCCTTTGCAGGTTTCGGGATCATGCATAATTTTAGCGATGGCATGCCCCAGTTGTTCCGCATCCAACGGATCGCAGTAAATGGCTGCATCGCCACCTGTTTCAGCAAAACAACTTCCTGTACTAGTAATAACTGGCACGCCTGAATAAATCGCTTCCAGTATCGGAATCCCGAATCCTTCGAATACAGAAGGATATACAAACAACGCAGCCGACTGGTACAAAGCCGGTAAATCGACAGATTCGATATTGTACCTGAAAATTATCCGGTTGCCGGCTGGGTGTTGTTTCAGGAAATCCTTTATTTCATTAAGATAAACTGTTGGCTTGCCTGCAATCATAAGTGGAATTTCAATATTTTGATCCAGATAGGCTTTAACCAATGTAAGTGCATTTTTGCGTTTTTCGATGGTTCCCAGGTAAAGAATATATTTCTCCGGAAGGTCATATTTTTTCCGGATCAGTTCTTTTTGGTCTTCAGTTAATAGATTTCGGAAAACCGGATTACAGGTTTGATAAACTACTTCAATTTTATGAGGATCAGTACCCAAAAATGTAATTATATCAGATTTAGTTGCTTCACTTGTTGCAATAATCTTATCTGCAACCCGGCAGGCATGGCGGAATTTTTGAAGATAAATCTGCCTGTCAATAAGCGGGTAATATTCAGGATATCTTAAAAATATAAGGTCATGAATGGTAACAACCGATTTTACTCCGGTTTTCTTTATACTCCATGGAAGCTCGTTACTTAGTCCGTGAAAAACATCCAGCTTTTGATTTTTAACCTGTCTGTGTATTCCCCATGATCGCCAGAGTGAAGGAAATGTGCTGTAAAGCCCTGGATCGGTTTCAATTATAAACTGATTAGCTGATGGCTGGAATAGCTCTTTGCTGTTGTTTGCCGAAAACAGGTAATAATTATTACTGGGGTAATATTTCGACAACAGTTGAACCGTGCTACGGCTGTAATTGCCGAGCCCGCTGCGGTTGAACAGCGCACGTTTAGCGTCAAATCCTATATTCATAAGCTTTCCGGGTAAAAATTACGGTTTGGAATCCTAAAAAGGTAAAATTCAGCCATTAAATAATTTGTTTTGCCACAGATTTCGCAAATCTTCAGAGATTTGGCAATGTTTTTAGTAGTTTTCAAACCAAAAGCCAACTTCAGGTAATCAACTTATCTGTGTAATCAACGTAATCTGTGGCTCGTATTAATTCCTTATTGCATTGAACTGACTAATTAGTTACCTAAAAAGAAATATCGTACTCGCGTAAAGCCTCATTAAGCGACAATTTCAGGTCAGTTGATGGCTTGCGCTGCCCGATAATCAAGGCACAACTTACCTGGTATTCGCCCGCAGGATATTGCCTGGTGTACGAACCAGGGATAACTACTGATCGGGGAGGCACATATCCCCTGTATTCAACAGGTTCACTGCCTGTTACATCAATTATTCGGGTACTCTGTGTAATTACCACATTTGCGCCCAGAACAGCTTCCGTACCAATCCGCGCTCCTTCCACCACTATACATCTTGATCCAACGAAACAATTGTCTTCAATAATCACGGGAGCAGCCTGCACAGGTTCGAGAACACCACCAATACCAACGCCACCGCTCAGATGAACATTAGATCCTATCTGTGCACAACTGCCGACAGTGGCCCATGTATCAATCATAGATCCTGCGCCAACCCATGCGCCAATATTTACATAGGATGGCATCATGATAACGCCGGGCGAAAGGTAAGCTCCATATCTGGCAACTGCATGTGGGACAACTCTTACGCCAAGTTCTTTGTAATTGTGCTTTAGCGGGATTTTATCGTGGAACTCCAGCGGGCCGGCTTCCATCACTTCCATTTGCCTGAGCGGGAAGTACATTATCACAGCTTTTTTTATCCATTCATTTACTTTCCATTCGTTGCCAGCCGGTTCGGCAACACGTAATTTGCCTTTATCCAAAAGCTCAACTATCTGAAATACAGTATTTTTAGTTTCGTCCTGAGCCAGTAACGAACGATCGTCCCAGGCTTTTTCTATTATAGATTTTAATTGGTCCATTTAGCTTATTTTACAATTCAAAATTACGAATTTTATGAAGATCAACTCATGCAGGAATCGTTAAATCTACCCAAACGAGGAGAAAAGCTTAACTGGCAGTCCTTTGGGAAGTTATTTCTTTGTAATTTTGCGGCAAAATAGAGGACTTGGGCAGGATATTAGCCATTGATTACGGACAAAAGCGCGTTGGGCTTGCAGTAACTGATGAACTCAGGATGATTGCGGGTGCGCTTGCTTCTGTTCATGCAAAAGACGTAATTGCTTACCTGAAGGAGTATGTTGCCCGCGAAAATGTGGATTGTTTTGTTGTAGGGTATCCGCTTACCTTGCAGAATAAGCTTTCGGAGTCGGCCAGGTTTACGGAACCATTTGTAAAGCATCTTCAGAAAACTTTTCCGAATATTCCTGTTGAACGGATGGATGAACGGTTTACTTCAAAAATGGCAACTGCTGCCATTCTCGAATCGGGAGCCAGAAAGAAAGTCCGCCAGGATAAGGCACTGGTTGATAAGGTAAGCGCCGTTATCATTCTGCAATCCTATCTTAACATGATAGCTATGCAATGATGAACCATTTTCCCCGTTCTCTGTTTTTAGTTACAAACACAATGATTTTAAAACTAAACAAAATGTTAATGGTTAAAAGAAAAAAGTTAATAGTTTCATTTTGACACCTATTACCTGATTAAGAGTCTTGAACAATCGAACAATTGAACATTTGATCGCCTCAGACACTTGAACTTTGAACGCGAAGCCGTCACTGCGAGGAGGTACGACGAAGCAGGAACGCCACAGACATTTGAACCTTGAACCATTTTCCATTAACCTTTACCTTACCAATGATTCTTCCAGTAGTCGCCATAGGGCATCCTAATTTACGCAAAATTTCAACTGAAATAACTTCTGAATATCCAGGCCTGCAGCAGCTTATAGCCGATATGTGGGAAACCATGTATTTTTCATCCGGGGTCGGACTGGCAGCCGCGCAAATTAATAAGCAGATTCGCATATTTGTGATTGATGCCACACCTTATGAAAAAGAAACGCCTGAAACCAAGGATTTTAAAAAAATATTTCTCAATCCTAAAATAGTGGAGCAAAAAGGTGAAGAATGGGCTTTCAGCGAAGGCTGCCTGAGTATTCCTGACATTCATGAAGATGTGTTGCGCAAATCGGATGTGAGATTAGCTTATTACGATGAGGAATTTAATTTCCATGACGAATGGTTTACAGGCATACTGGCAAGGATAATTCAGCATGAGTACGATCATCTCGAAGGAATTTTGTTTGTAGATAAAATTCATCCGCTGCGTAAAATTATGATTAAGCGCAAATTGCAGGAAATTTCAAAGGGCATTACCGAGGCAAAATACAAGATGATTTTCCCGCATAAAAAGCGATAATTTCGCAATGTGATTAAAATGTGGTAATTCCCACTTATGAAAAATACATTTTTTCTTTTGTCTGCCCTCGTTATCCTGACTGTTTTATCATGTACTTCTTCACGTGATAAAATGTCAGGTGTGATCGGAAAAATGGAATCAAATCTGAAAACATCACAGAAGATTGATACCAATTCGGTTTCGGAACTGATAAGCGCTTACCAGAATTTTGCTACAAAATACGTTAATGACAGCTTATCTCCGGACTATCTTTATAAGGCAGCCGGATTAGCAAACGGCCTTAAGCGGGGAACACAAGCCATCGAATTGTATGAAACAATAATTTATAATTATCCTGATTATAAAAAAATACCTGAATGCTATTTTATGGAAGCCTCTACGTATGAAAATGTGCAGGGGAATATTGGCAAAGCTTCGGAATACTACAATATATTTCTCGATAAATTCCCTGATCACCAGCTATCCGACGATGCACGTGCTGCCCTTAAATTTCTGGGAAAATCACCTGATGAATTGGTTCGAGTATTTGAGCGGATGAATGCGGATTCGGTGGAGAGGCAATCTGTAGTGAAAAATAGCAGGTGAGGGATTGATGAGATTGAATGGATTGATGGGATTGAATGGATTGATGGGATTGAATGGATTGATGGGATTGATGGGATTGAATGGATTGATGGGATTGAATCCAACTATATTCCAAAACTACCGCATCCAATAACCATTTGCTTTTTTACCAAACTTTTTTCCATTAACCATTTTCCATTAACCATTTTCTTTTAACTCCTCATCAATCCTTCCCCGAAAAATCTTCCATAAGCATTGTCTTTAACCCCGATGCTTTTATATCCAGCGAAAGCTCACCGTTTCGGCAATAAGAAATACGTCCGGTTTGCTCCGAAACAATAATTGCGATGGAGTCATTCTTTTCGGTAATGCCAATGGCAGCGCGATGACGCAATCCTAATTCGGTCGGTAGGTCCATATTGCCCGAAACCGGAAGGATACAGCGCGCTGATTTAATCCTGTTCTCGCTAATAATTACTGCGCCGTCGTGCATAGGGTTATTTTTATAAAATATGCTTTCGATAAGCTGATCCGAGATAATGGCATCAACATCCAGACCGGTTTCTTTAAATTCCGAAAGATCGTTTTTACGCGAAATTACGATCAGAGCTCCGGTAAGCGAATGCGACATACGGTGGCAGGCCTGAACTACGGGATCAATGTTGGCCAGGTTGCTGTTTTCGAGCTGTAGTTTTGAGAACCATGACCTGAACCTGTTTTTGGTTATAAACCCCGGAGAGCCGATGGCAAGCAGAAATCTCCTGATTTCGGGCTGAAAAACTACAATAAAAGCAATAAAGCCTACCGAGGTAAATGCCCCGAGCAAATCGCTTAGCAAATCCATCTGTAAGGATTTCACCAGGCGCCAGATAACGAAAATTGCCAGGATACCCAGGAAAATATTTACAGCGGCAGTGCCTTTAAGCAGTTGGTAGAGCGAAAACAACAATAAAGCAACCAGAAATACGTCGATAACGTCGAGTATTCTAATTTTCAGAAAAAGAGGCAAAAGTAAAGCTATCATTTAATTTGATTGTATAATGTGCAAATATACTTAGAGCGCGGCAATCTTTCTACGAAAATTCAAAATACTTGCCATAGTTTTGTTTTCGAAAGTAAAGTGAATTAATAACCGATACTGTTTTCTGTTTTCTATTTTCTTTTTTCTATCCCAGTTGGATGACACATTCCCGCCAGCTTTATCACCTGCACTGCCTCTTTTACATCGTGAACCCGCAAAATATCAGCTCCATTGAGCAAAGCCATCATATGCAATGCCGAAGTGGCTGGTAAGGCTTCTTCAGGAGTGATTTCCAGCAATTTATATATCATCGATTTACGCGATATCCCAACAAGAACAGGATAACCTGATTGTTTAAAACTATACAGTTCATAAAGCATTTTGTAATTATGATCTATTGTTTTTCCGAATCCAAATCCGGGATCAAGTATCACCTGCTGAATGCCAGCCTGATAGAGAGAGGTTAGTTTTTGATCAAAGAAAGCACAGACTTCTTTGGTTACATCCTCATAAACCGGGTTTGCCTGCATATTGGAAGGTGTTCCCTGCATATGCATAAGTATGTATGGTAAACCTGTAGAGGCAATGGTTTCGATCAATCTGGGATCCATTTTGCCACCCGAAATATCATTAATAATTCCAGCACCGGCAACTGCTGTGAGTTCAGCCACTTTTGCACGGTAGGTGTCAATTGAAAAAACAATTTTCGGATATTTTACAACCAGTAATTCAAGTGCTGGCATGAGGCGGGCAAGCTCCTCTTCTTCCGAAATGTTCTGAGCTCCCGGTCGTGTTGAAACTGCACCCAGATCGATTATTGATGCGCCATCCTGTACCATCTTTTCAGTCTGTGAAATCCATGCATCCCGGATTGAATAACGGCCACCGTCGAAAAAGGAATCCGGAGTTAAATTTAATATGCCCATAACCAGCGGTTTATCAATATTGAGTTCAATATTGCCGCATTTCAGGGTTTTATTTCCGGAAAAAGGTGTAATTTTATCACTCCAAAAATTCATGGTTTCCTAGTTGAAATCAGCAACAAAGTTATTGATAATATGCCGGATAAAACATTTCAACAATACGATACAGTTCTTGGTTCATGCCGAAAGGTATTTATGGCTAAAATGCTCGATTATGGCACCGCCTGGCGCATACTTCGAACCACTTCCATCACCGATCAGATTTACATCAAAGCCAGCAGGATCAGAAGCATTGAAGAAAAAGGCGAAAGCAAGGTGGATGAAGGAATCAGACCCGAATTTGTTGGCATGATCAATTATTCCTTAATGGCCCTTATTCAACTCGAATTGGGCGCAGCCGAAGAAGCTCATATGGATAATGATTTGGTTGGGGCAAGGTATGATTCATACGTCGCTATGGCACGCAGCCTGATGGCGGATAAAAACCACGATTACAGTGAAGCCTGGCGGCAGATGCGCATCAGTTCACTCACGGATATCATATTGATGAAACTGCTGCGTATCAAACAAATTGAGGATAATAACGGTCTGACGCTTATGTCAGAAGGACTTGATGCCAATTACCTTGATATTATAAACTATTCAGCTTTCGCTCTGATTATGCTGGATCAAAAAAACTAGTTTACTATGAAATGGATTGCTAATCTTAGCAGAATTCTGATTGGGATTGTTTTCATTTTTTCGGGTTTCGTTAAAGGTGTTGATCCGCTTGGAACAGCCTACAGACTGGAAGACTATTTTGTCGCTTTTAACTGGTCATTTTTTATTCCGTTCGCCCTTTTCTTTTCCATTTTACTTTGTACCCTCGAGTTTTCTGTAGGGATAATGTTATTACTAAACCTGCGAATGAAGCTTACCTCATGGCTTTTGCTGCTCATAATGGTGTTTTTTACTGCTCTTACTTTGAATGATGCGGTCAACAATCCGGTTCCCGATTGCGGCTGTTTTGGCGATGCTATAAAACTCACTAACTGGCAGACATTTTATAAAAACCTGGTTCTTTTGCCCCTAACTATTCTCGTTTTTTCTTATCGGAAGAAATTCAGGCCTTTTATAATTTCAATTGGTCAATGGGTTATTGCCGGATTTTTTGCAGTCTTATTTGCCGGATTTTCATATAGATGTTACAGCCATTTGCCTGTTGTTGATTTTACCGAATGGAAGGTCGGACATAAACTTTATCCTGAAAATCCTAAACCTGTACAATATTTTCTCAGGTATAAAAACAAAAAGTCGGGTGAGGAAAAGGAATACCTTTCGCCCGATTATCCATATAGCGACAGTGTATGGATGGCAAATTGGGAATTTGTTTCACAGCGAGTCGAAGATCCTAATTCCTACTATGGCAAGTCGCTGATTATTGCCGACACCACAGGAAATAATGTTACCGAAAGTATAATCCGGAACCCAGGCTACCAGTTGATTGTAAATTCCCCTGATTTGTCAAAAGCAGATATTGGCGCTTTCGTAAAACTGAATGATTTCTGCGCCAAAGCTTATGCAGATAATATTCCGACAGCAGTTTTGGTAAGTGCAGAAAACTCGCAGATTAAAAAGTTCGTTACTGAAAATAAGCTTCAGCTCGATTTTTACACCACGGATGATATTATTTTGAAAACTATTGTTCGTTCCAATCCTGGATTGTTGCTTTTGAAAGATGGTGTAATTCTGAAAAAATGGCATTACAATGATTTCCCTGATTATCAGGTATTTAAAAAATCCCTTGAAAAAGGCAAATAATTATAACTTGAGGAAATGGATTTATAATCTGGATATGTAAAGACGAGATTAAACGCGTCTAAAGAAAATCCCAAAACATTGAAATCTTGCAACCGTGATAAAAGAGACGCGATTAATTGCGTCTCTACAGAAAATCTCAAAACATTGAAATCTTGCAACCTTAATAAAAGAGACGCGAGGCATCGCGTCTCTACCCTGAAACATTGAAACCCTTAAATCAATAAATGCTCCGTTACGCCCTTATCCGCCTTTTATATGGAATCCTGGTGCTTTTCGGAGTGGTAACTCTGATATTTTTTCTTTTTAACGTTTTACCGGGCGATCCGGCACGGATGATGTTGGGACAGAGGGCTGATATTTCCTCGGTAGAGGCGATTAACCGCGACTTGGGCCGCGATAAACCACTGGCTGTTCAATACCTTTCTTTTCTGAATGATGTTTCACCGTTATCGTTTCATAATACCAGTGTAACCACAAGCGCTTTCTTTTTCGACAAATCAAAATATTCTTCCGCGATCCACATATTGAATTTGGGGAATTCGACGGTAGTGCTGAAAAAACCTTACCTGCGGCGTTCCTACCAAAGTAAAAGACCTGTTTCCGAAATTCTTTCCGAAGCGTTTATCCCTACAATGGTTCTGGCAACAGTAGCCATGATTTTAGCTACCATAATTGGTTTAATACTTGGCATTTTCAGTGCCCTTCACAAAGATGGCTTGTTTGATCGAATTTCGCTGATAGTAAGTATATTGGGAATGTCGCTGCCATCGTTTTTCGCGGCAATTCTGATAGCATGGCTGTTTGCCTATGTTCTGGCTGATTATACCGGGCTGAGCATGTTCGGTAGTTTATATACCGTGGATGATTTCGGCAGAGGAGAATACATTAATCTGAAAAATCTAATTCTTCCTGCAATTACACTGGCAATCAGACCCTTGGCAATCATTACCGAACTTACCAGGAGTTCGATGTTGGATGTGATGTCGCAGGATTATATACGCACAGCGCGGGCAAAAGGACTGAGTTTATACAGGATAATTACAAGGCATGCGCTGAAAAATGCTTTAAACCCGGTGGTAACTGCTGTTTCCGGTTGGTTTGCTTCCTTAATGGCCGGTGCTGTTTTCGTTGAATATATTTTCGACTGGAAAGGCGTTGGCGTTGTGATAGTTGATGCACTCGAAAAATATGATTTCCCGGTAGTGATGGGAGCTGTGCTGTTTATTTCCGTTCTTCTCATTATTATTAATATTTTTGCAGATCTTGTATATGGAGTTCTTGATCCAAGGATACGTTATGCCTGAGCTTGTGGGGAAAAGAAGTTAATAGGGAAATAGTTAACAGAGAAATAGTTAACAGAGAAATAGTTAATAGGGAAATAGTTAATAGAGAAAAAGTAAATAGAGAAAAAGTTAACAGAATCATATAAAAATTAATAAAATGAGAAAGAAAATTGTTGCCGGAAACTGGAAAATGAATAAGGATTTTCAGGATGCTGAAGATTTAATGTTCGAAATTGTAGACGAACTTACCGAAAAAGGCTCGGGAGATACAGAGGTAATTGTTTGCCCTCCTGCTGTTTACCTCGAAATGAGCTCAGATATTGCTGCCGAAAACGGATTTATGGTTGGCGCTCAAAACCTGAGTCAGTTTGAATCGGGAGCTTATACCGGCGAGATTTCAGCTTCCATGCTTCACTCCATGGGAATTTCACATTGTATCCTCGGTCATTCCGAACGCAGATCTTATTTCGGCGAAAACGATAAAATTATTGCAGCCAAAGTTGACCTCGCATTAAAAAACGGTATAATCCCGATTTATTGCTGCGGCGAAGTACTTGCTGAACGCCAGGCTGAAAAGCATTTTGATGTAATCAGGAGCCAGGTTAGCGAGGCATTGTTCCATTTAGGTAAAGAATCTATCAGCCAGGTAATTATCGCTTACGAGCCGGTATGGGCAATTGGTACAGGTGTTACGGCATCATCCGCACAGGCACAGGAAGTACATGCTTTTATCCGTGGCCTTCTCACGGAAAAGTATGGTAGTGAAATAAGTGCTGAAATTTCCATTCTTTATGGCGGAAGCTGCAATGCCAAAAATGCAGCCGAGCTTTTTGCTAATGCTGATGTCGATGGCGGTCTCATAGGTGGTGCTGCCTTAAAAGCATCCGATTTTGTAACTATTGTGAATTCGTTTGCATAAATATGGAATATGTCGAAATGATATGCCACCCTTCACAGGGTGCACATACTGCTGAATTGCTGGTCGGCGTGCTTGCTGATACAGGTTTCGAAAGTTTTACGGAAAATGATGACGGTACATTATCGGCATTTATCCAGTCTCAGCTTTATACTCATAATTTGGCTGCCAGGCTTGGTTCAGGTGAATTTGTTGAATTCCTTGATTCATTCCTTATCAGGAAAATTGCCGACGAAAACTGGAATGCTGTATGGGAAAGTCAGTACGACGCCGTATTGATAGATGGACGTTGTATGGTTCGGGCGCCGTTTCATCCAAAGCCGGAAGAAGTGGAGTTCGATATTGTGATTATGCCCAAAATGTCGTTTGGCACCGCCCATCATGAAACAACTAAACTTATGATCCAATATGTGCTGGGTATGGATGTTACCGGTAAATCATTACTCGATATGGGATCAGGTACTGCCGTTTTGGCCATACTTGCTCGTATGAAAGGAGCCGCCCCAGTATCAGCATATGATAATGATGAATGGGCATTTAATAACGCATTGGAAAATGTACAAAGCAATAATTTTGCCGATATCGAAGTTTTATTAGGAGACAGTTCATTGTTAGCTGCAAAAAAGTTCGACATTATACTGGCAAATATCAACAGGAATATTTTACTAAATGATATTCCGGCTTACCGTAAAAGTCTCAATGCAGGCGGAATGCTTATCATGAGTGGTTTCTACAGCGAAGATTTGCCATTTATCGAGGCAAAAGCCAACGAAACCGGTTTGAAAATAGCTTCAAAACACATTGAAAATAACTGGACTGCTGCATGTTTTGCATCATAATGCAAAACTTCAGATTTGTTTTGTTTGATGGTTTCAGTGAAGAATTCAGTACATAACTGTCACGTTTAGAATATATTTCCGGATTCCAAACAGGAATTCCAAACTTGTACGCATAGAGAAAGAATAATGAAATGCTCATAAAACGGATTGCTTTTTTTGCTTTTTTCTGCCTCTTGGTTTCAGCCGGCCAGTTGAAAGCACAGGAGCAATCCGTTGCATTTACGGCCGATACTTCCAAATTTATAGCCGAACTTACAGCACAGTTTCGCAATGTTGGCGATGCCGATGCGGCAGATGCTAAACTTGTTTTATCAACCTTTACCTACCAATGGACATCAAACCTTCTCTCTTATAACCAAAAGAAACAGGCCCAGTCCATTTGCATCGCGTTAAATGAACATAAACTTCAGGTAGCGCCTTATTATGTGCAGTATTTCAGTATATTAACCACACTTGTCAAACAGAGTGCAGTTCTCGCAACGTACGATATGTTTCACAAGAGCGTGAACTTTTGCCTGCTTTCGAAAACTTCTTCGCGTATTCTGCTTAAATACCTCACCCAAACAGAATTGCTGATCAGAAGTAACGCTTTTATGCGGACAAACACCGAAGCCTGGAACGTGAGGAAAGGAGCTTATAAATTCGCATTTGATTCGGTGCCTTGCTTTGTTTTCTCCGCCGGGAGCCTTGCCTGTACTGTTCGAAACGACAGCGCCTGTATTTATGATACCAAAGGCATTTATTACCCTTTAACGCAAACCTGGGTAGGAAAAGGCGGAAAAGTTTACTGGGAGCGTACCGGGCTTGGAAGGGACGTAGTATATGCCACTCTGGCAGATTACAAAATTGATACCCGATCCATTTCATACTCTGCCGACTCGGTATTGTTCTATCACGGTGGATATTTTAAGAAATTTCTGAAGGGGAAACTTGAGGATAAGGCAATGGTGGATATTACAGCCGAGAATGCCACCTTCCCGAAGTTTTCGATGTATAAAGGTTCTCAGGTTTATATCAACCTGTTCAAGGATATTGAATTCTCTGGCGGATTCAGCCTTCAGGGCTCCAGAGTTATCGGAACTCCATCGGCTGACGGATTTTCGCGTATCGAAATAAAACATAACAACAAACCTTTTATTATATTAAAGTCTACTGAGTTTGCAATCAGGCCCGATAAGTTTGCTTCGATAAGATCATCGGCATTGATTTTAATCGAAAATGATTCCATTTATCATCCTTCGGTACAAGTTAGGTACAATCTGGCGAACAACGAACTGGTAATGAACCGTGGAGAAGAAGGCCTGGGCCAGAGTCCGTTTTTTAATACATATCATAACCTTGATATGTATATTGAGGCAATTTATTGGAAACTTTCTGAGGACTTCATGAGCTTCGAAGACATAAAAGGTATGCGTACCAAGAGTGAAGCCCTTTTTGAATCTTCCGATTATTTCTCGGCTTATCGCTTCGACAGGATGCAGGGAATTGATGATATAAATCCGGCAATGCTGGTTTCGGCTTATGTGCGTAAGCGTAATACCGACAGGTTTTATGCCGAAGACTTCTCCGTGTGGGCTAAAAAACCAATAGAACAAGTGAAGGTTCAGTTAATTAAACTTGCTAATGCAGGTTTCCTAAGGTATGATATTGATAACGCCTTCGCCATTGTTCAACCCCGGCTGAATGAATATCTTGCAGCACGTTCCGGTGTTAAAGACAGCGATATAATACAATTCAAATCTTACGTTGAGAAAGGCTCAAATGCACAACTCGACCTGAAAAATCTTAGACTTTCCATAGAAGGTGTGAAACAGGTGATGCTGAGCGATTCGCAATATGTTTATGTGGCTCCCCGCGACGGTAAAGTTATTGTTTCCAAAAATCGGGACTTCTCTTTTCAAGGGCGTGTTCATGCCGGGCTTTTTGATTTTCTGGCCAACGAATGTACTTTTCAGTATGATAAATTTTCGATGAGTATGCCGAAGATAGATTCGGCTATGATGATTGTTCCAGCCTGGGAGGTTAATACTAATGGATACAGGCCTTTTGTAAAGGTTAAAAACGTTCTTGCCAACATAAACGGTGAATTATTGATCGATAATCCCGATAGTAAATCAGGCCGGAAAATGCTGCATCAGTTTCCGTTGCTTATCAGTAAAGATACCAGTTATGTGTATTTCGACCGAAAAGACATTGTAAATGGGGTTTACAAACGGAAAGATTTCTATTTCATGATTAATCCGTTCAGTATGGATAGTATTAATTCGCTGCCTCCCGGCGACCTGAAGTTCGATGGAAAACTTGTATCAGCTGGTATCTTTCCGGATATGACTCAGGTTATCAAAGTTCAGCGGGATTATTCGCTTGGTTTTAACAGTGTGATACCTGTGCCAGGCTTGCCGGTATATGGTGGAAAAGGATCTTATTCAGATACACTCAGGTTGAATAACACTGGTCTGCGAGGTTCCGGCAGATTAACATACCTGAGTTCTGTTTCCGAATCGAACGACTTTCTGTTCACACCCGATTCTACATTAGCTACAGTTAAGAATTTTCAGCTTGCCAAGAATACCGAACACTATGATTTTCCTGATGCTAAGGTTAAAAATGCCATTGTAAAATGGACTCCTGTCAACGATCTGATGACCGTTCAGAATCAGAAGAATGATTCCATTTTAATGTTTAATAATAAAGCAAAGCTTAACGGAAAACTTGCAATTACACCTTCAGGGTTGAAGGGAAGTGGCCAGTTTTCATTCGAAAATGCTGAAGTGAGCTCGAAAAATTATAAATTTAGTCCAACTTCATTCGTATCAGATACATCTGATTTTAAGCTATTTACAGATGATCGTAAAAAGGAAGCTATCCGTGTGCATGTGTATCGCGCAGCAATAGATTTCGCATCCAGAGAAGGTCATTTTACTGCAATCGGTGAGGGTGCGTTAATGGAGTTTCCATTTATCCAGTATAATTGCGTGGTGACAGGATTTGACTGGCTGATGGATAAAAAACAATTCCGGCTGAACAACCAGGCCAGTTTCTCCCGCGAAAAATACTTCCAGATGAAGCCTGCGGAACTGCTGGCCTTTAATCCTGGGAAAGAGGTATACACATCTACCGATCCAAAACAGGATTCGCTGAGTTTCTTTGCTCTCAGGTCGCTTTATGACCTTACCACTAACCTACTGGAAGTTGAAGACGCCCGTATTATTAAAGTGGCAGATGCTGCCATATTTCCTTTCAACGGAAAGCTCTCGATCGGGAAAGATGGACTTATTACAGAACTGAAGCAGGCCGAGATATTGGCAAACCGAACCAGTTTGTTCCACAGGTTTTATAATGCCACCGTAAACATTGGTTCTCGTAAATTATACACTGCACGCGGATTGTACGATTACACTCCTTCGGATGGAGATGTTACCACACTCGAAATGAACAGTATTGCTGTTAACAGTAAAGGCTCTACATTTGCAGGCGCTGCCATCAGCGACTCAATGAACTTTATGCTCAATAAGTATTTTCATTTCAAAGGCAGGATGGAAGTTAACGCATCAACAAAACTTATTTACTTCGAGGGTGGTTTTGCATTTGTTCATGATTGCTCCAATATACAGCAGGAATGGGTCGAGCTGAGGTCGGAACTCGATTCGAAAAATATTGTGATCCCAATCCCTCAGATAGTTGAAAATACCGGGAACGGAAAATTACGGACTTCTATTTTTTATTCTACTACCGAAAATAATGTTAAACCAGGGTTTTTCGAAAAAGCTGAAAATATAACCGACCCTGATATTCTTAAATCGGGTGGATTTTTGACTTACTCACCAAAAACCGCTGAGTACATTCTGGCTGATTCTGCCAAAATCCGGAACCCGATGTTGCCTGGCAATAAACTATCACTTAATACAACACGCTGCATTTTAACCGGCGAAGGCCAACTACAGGTAGGAACAAACCTGGGTAGGTTGAAAATGAAGTCAGCCGGTGTGATAGACTATTATTCGGTTGTTGATTCCACTTCGCTGAATATGATGAGTGCACTCGACTATTTCTTTTCACCTGAAGCCATGATAATATTGGCTGATGCGCTCAATGCCTCAAAGTCAAAAGGTATTGATGTTTCAGGATTGAATTATACGCGTTCGCTCCGCGAATTTGTCGGGAACGATGCTGATAAAATACTTTCGGAATTAAGTCTTTACGGGCAATACCGCAAATTTCCCGACGCGCTCGATCATACCCTTGTTCTATCAAGCCTGCAGATGAGTTGGAATAAGGACTTGCGCTCATACATCAGTAAAGGTGCAATTGGAATAAATAATATTGGCAAACAATCTGTAAATAAGTTGGTTAAGGGAATTGTTGAAATTGGAAAACGCCGTTCAGGAGATATTATTAACATCTACCTGGAGCCGGAAGAAAATCAATGGTACTTCTTTGCCTATTCCAATGGTACCATGCAGGTCATTTCGTCGAATAGGGCTTTTAATGATAAACTTGCCGGACTGAAAGAAGGCGATCGCGTGATTAAAGCTGATAATGGTTTGCCAAGTTACCAGTTTATTCTGGGAACCGCTGATAAGAAAGCTACATTCCTGCGAAAAATGAAGCAGGCTGCGGGCGAGGAAGAATAGGCTGTAATTGGATTCCTTCCACTTCGAAGATAAAATGTAATCAGCATTCTTGATTCAGGTTATTTCCTTACTTAAATTTTTATAAGTTTGCGGTTTCAAAATATTCTGGTTCAGAACAACCCGATTCAGAATTCAATGAATTGAATAAAGTATAAATATGAATGAAAATCTACTTCTGATTGCCGGCGGTGTTTTAGCTTACCTGATGGGATCATTTTCATCAGCTGTGTGGATCGGGAAATGGTTTTATAACACCGATGTTCGCACACAGGGAAGCGGAAATGCCGGTGCGACTAATACTTTCAGGGTACTCGGATCAAAAGCTGCTATAATTGTTATGGTTCTCGACATTATGAAAGCCTGGGGCGCAGTAATGCTGGCGAGTGTTTTTGCTTGCAACAGACTTTCTGAATCTCAATTAGTTGATTATCAGATTGTACTTGGCGCTTTGGCGGTTCTGGGTCATGTTTTTCCGCTTTTCACCGGTTTTAAAGGAGGTAAAGGCGTAGCATCACTTGTGGGCGTGGTGATAGCATTATATTCGCCTTATATCTTTCTGATCGTATTGAGCTGGTTTATCCTGGTTCTGATATTGACTCGATATGTATCCCTTGCTTCAATAACAGCATCAATACTTTTTTCGGTGCTGGCAATACTGGTTTTTCATGAACAGAATACATACTTGATTATTCTGGCTATTTTAATTGCTGTTTTTGTACCACTCACTCATCATAAAAATATTAAGCGGTTGCTCAAAGGTGAGGAAAGCAAGTTAAGCTTCAGAAAAAAGCAAAAATTATCCGAATAGTTAATTTAATGTTCATATCTTAGTACCATCGAATGTTAAAATTCAATTTAAGATTCATAATTTTACCATTTCAAAGTCATTACCTGTAAATAACTGAAACACATAATTCTATGAAATTTATCATCAATAGTCAGGCATTACTGAAGAAACTCCAGTTTCTCAGCGGAGTTATTAATTCAAACAATACATTACCCATATTGGATGATTTTCTTTTTGAGCTCGACGATACTGTTTTAAAAATGACAGCTACCGATCTGGAAACTACCCTGATCATGACTCTTGAGCCCTCTATGGCTGATGAATCTGGCAAGGTCACCATTCCTGCAAAGCTCCTGCTCGATTTTCTGAAATACCTGCCTGACGCGCCTATCACATTTAATATCGATGCCAACACACTGGCGATTGAAATTCTTTCGAGCGAAGGTAAATACAAACTTACAGGTCACAATGCCGAAGATTATCCTGAACTTCCTTTGCTGGATGAAACCACTTCTTTCGAACTTTCATCCTCCATATTGGCAGCCGGAATAACAAAGACGGTTTTTGCTACCGGTAATGATGAACTTCGCCCGGCAATGGGTGGTGTTTTCTTCGATATAATGCCCGATTACATCACATTTGTTGCTACCGACGCGCACAAACTGGTTCGTTATCGCCGCAACGATGCAAAATCCGGTATCTCCACATCGTTTATTATCCCCCGCAAGCCGTTGAATGTGCTCAGGAATTTGCTGATTACCGAAGATGTAGATGTAAAGGTTGAGTATAATGTTACAAATGCAGCTTTTGAATACGAAGGCGTGAAATTGTACAGCCGGCTTATCGAAGGACGTTACCCTGCTTACGATGCTGTTATTCCAAAAGATAATCCGAACAAACTCACTGTCGACAGAAGCTTGTTCATCAGCTCAGTGAAACGTCTTTCTCCTTTCGCCAACCAATCCACCCATCAGGTGCGGCTGCGCATCAGTGGACAGGAGTTGCTGATGAATGCCGAAGATATTGATTACTCAAACGAGGGTGTTGAACGTCTTGCCTGTACCTATGCCGGCGATGATATGGAAATCGGTTTTAATTCACGGTTTTTACTCGAAATGGTAAATAACCTGGAGTCGACCGAAATCTTATTCCAGTTGTCGGGTCCAACCCGTGCCGGAATTATTGTCCCTGCAAATCATAACAATCCTGACGAAGATATACTGATGCTGGTAATGCCGGTAATGCTTGGACAAAACTAACCAACAACAAAACCCGTAGATTGAAAGCCCTGGTATGACTGCCGGGGTTTTTCGTTAAAAATTGATTTTTAACTTTTTAGCTATGGAAAGTATTTCAAAAACGTACAAGTTTTTTCATTTCCCGGTAACCAGGATTTTTATTGGATTCTTTGTAGTTGTGATTGCCACAACATTAACTCAGGCCGGGTCACAGGCAATTTTAAAATACACGGGACTTAACAAGGATTTTCAAGGATTGGTTGTTGCCATTTTATCTTCTGCAGCAGCGCTGGCATCCTATATTTACCTTTTTAAGTTTTACGAAAAGCGGAAAATTGAAGAGTTATCAATCACTCACTTCTGGCGAAACTCTATATCAGGCGCTTTAATCGGATTCCTTTTTCTTACTATTGTGATACTCGTTATGTATTTTGGGAATGGATATGCGATTCTTTCGATTAACCCTGTTTCATTCCTAATCCCGGCGCTGGCTATTGGGATATCGAGTGGCGTTTTGGAAGAAATTTTATTCAGAGGTATCATTTTCCGGATAACTGAGGAAAGATTAGGATCTGTTTGGGCACTGGCGATTTCCTCATCATTATTTGGTTTCGCTCATCTGGCAAATCCAAACGCAACATTATTTTCAGCAATAGCGATTACTGTTGAAGCCGGATTATTACTTGGCGCCACGTATATCTATTCGAAAAATTTATGGCTGCCGATTTTTCTGCATTTCGCCTGGAATTTTTCGGAGGGTGGAATTTATGGGGCAATTGTTTCGGGCAACAGATTGAAAAAATGCCTTATAAATGCAAAATTCAGTGGTTCTGATCTTCTCACCGGTGGGGCATTTGGTCCCGAAAACGCTTTACAAGCGGTAATTCCGGGATTGGTAGTAGCAATTGTTTTTTTATGGTTTGCAAGTAAACAGGATAAGATAGTTAAGCCTTATTGGCGTCGGCCCAAGCCTGCTTTATCTGAAACTGTGATTCAAATACAGGATGACCAGGAAATTTAAACAGAAAAGCACTTACAATAAAAATCCCGATCGTGAATCCGGGATTTTTATTGTTTTCTGAATATCTTTAAGCTATATTAATCAGCCTTTAGAGCTTTCAATAACTACCCCCAAATCCATCCAAAGTAATGTTTTATCATCAATACGCTGAACCAATTCATTGTATTTAACTGATAGATCGGTAATACTTTCAGGTGATTCAGCTCCGGAATTCATGCGTTCCATTACCTGCTCCTTTTCTGATTCCAGTTGGTGAATTTCCTTTTCCAGAATTTCAAAATCTTTCAGTTGCTTGAAGGTAGGTTTTGAAGAAGATTTCTTCTCTTTAATAACAAGTGTTTCAGATTTGACCGGTTTGCGGACGCGTTGGGCCAATTTCTGCTCTTTCATCCGCCACTGGTAATAATCGGTGTAATTACCATAAAAATCCTTGATCTTTCCCTCGCCTTCGAATACAAAAACATGATCGCAAAGCTTATCAAGTAAAAAACGGTCGTGTGACACAATCAGCAAACAGCCTGCAAAGTCCTGTAAGAATTCTTCAAGAACCTGAAGTGTATAGATATCGAGGTCGTTGGTAGGTTCGTCAAGGATGAGGAAATTTGGATTGCGAATAAGCTGTAGCAGAAGATATAACCTCCTGCGTTCGCCACCGCTCAGCGCGCTGAAATATGCCTGCTGAACAGGGTAGGAGAAGTCGAAATGCTGCAGAAACTGTGATGCCGACATGCTTCCCTTCGTGAGTTGAATTTCTTCAGCAACATCTTTTACGATATCAATTACGCGTTTGTCTTCTTTAAGTTCGAGTCCGTTTTGAGTGTAGTAACTCATTACAACGGTTTGCCCGATCGAAATTTTGCCTTTATCGGGAGCAAGCCGACCTGAAATCAGATTTAAAAGAGTGGATTTGCCGGTTCCGTTCAATCCCACAATGCCGATTTTTTCGCCACGCTTAAATATATATGTGAAATCATCAACGGCTTTAAAATCGCCGAAGTTCTTACTCAGATTATCGATTTCAATAATTTTCCCTCCAAGCCTATTGGTGTTTACTCCAAATTGAATGGTTTTATCTTCACGCTTAAATTTTGCCTTGCTTTCCAGATCATCAAATGCAGATATCCTGGCTTTAGATTTGGTTCCCCTTGCTTTTGGCATGCGGCGGATCCATTCCAATTCAGTTTTGTAAAGATTTTTTGATTTTTCAGTCGAAAGATCTTCGGAAAGCTGCTTTTCAGCCTTCTTCTCCAAATAATAGGTGTAATTCCCTTTATAAGTAAAAATTGAATTCTGATCCATTTCAAGGATCGTATCGCACACATTATCCAGGAAATACCTGTCGTGGGTGACCAGGAGCAGGCTAAGGGATTCTTTCGAAAGATATTCTTCAAGCCATTCAATCATTTCAAAATCAAGGTGATTGGTTGGCTCATCCATTAGCAAAAGATCGGGATTTCCAAGTAAGGCACGGGCCAAAGCAATTTTTTTACGTTGTCCGCCCGAGAGTTTGCCGACCATTTGTGATAAATCATTGATGGCAAATTGCCCCAGTATTTCCCTTGCGCGTGTTTCGTAATCCCAGCCGCCCGAAGCATCCATCTCCGCCATGCAATGGATCAGCCGGTTATCACTTTCGGTTCCTGGGTTGTGTTTTACTTCTTCGAGCGCAAACTCATAATCGTGGATCACTTTGATTAAACCGGTTCCGGTAGAGAAAATAGTATCAAGTATGGTTTTTGATTCCTCGAGCTGCGGATTCTGCTGAAGGTAATCGATATGAAGATCTCTGCGGGACGTAATTTTACCTGAATCAGGAGCTTCGAGTCCTGCCAGTATATGCATAAGAGAACTTTTACCAGTGCCATTCCGGGCAATGAGAGCTACTTTCTGGCCTTTGTCGATGCTGAAACTGATATTCCTGAAAAGGACTTTTTCGCCGTATGCTTTTGATAAATTGTCGACCTGGAGATAATTCAATGATAGAAAATGTTAGTGTGGAAATATTTTGCAAAAGTAGCAAGAATAGCCGAATAAAGGAGAACGATAACTGTAGCCTGTGGTTTAGGCAAATAACATCTGGAGTGTTTCAAAAAAAAAGCTTCCATCAGGAAGCTTTAGTAGTAGTTTCAATGCGGACTATTGCATTTTAACATCGATAGCTTTAGGTCCGCGGCGATCTTCAACAACTTCGAAGGTAACAAGATCGTCATCCTTAATTTTGTCAATCAGACCGGTAACGTGTACGAAAACTTCTTTTTGAGTTTCATCATCAACAATAAAGCCGAACCCTTTTTGCTGATTAAAAAATTTTACTTTTCCAGTAGACATTGTAATGGGTATTAGTAATTATTTAATTGATAGTTGAATACAAAAATAGGATATATTTTTATTAATTGATACTATTTATCAATAATATTTTAAGTTATTGATTTATAGTTTTTTATAAGCTAAGACTTTTACTCTGTGAACTGCTTCGATCTCCAATAGATTAAAAAAAGTTAAGTTTTAAACGTTTTTGTATGGCAATTTCACATCATTTTTGCATCAGCCATTCCGTTACTCTTCTGGCATCTTCGGCTGAATTTCCACAAAATAATACATCGGGTTTAAAACCTGAACATACTGCCGGACGTGATGGATCACCAAATATAGCACACTTTAAATCGTCAGTAAGTTGCACACATCTTACCCCGGCCGGTTTTCCCAACGACATTCCTGGTATCGCCGAACTTATTGACGGATATATACAACATGCGCCGCAGCCTGGCCGACATTCCATGGAGGGTTTGGGGTTTGAAAGGTTTGAAGGGTTTGAAGAGTTTGAAGAGTTTGAAGAGTTTCAGTGTTTCAAAGTTTCAACACTTCGACTTCGCTCAGTGTGACAAGTTTCAGGCCGCTGAGCGGAGCCGAAGCGTCGGGTTTCAGTGTTCATATGTTTATTTATTCAAATATTCAAATGCTCAATTATTCATTTATTCAAATGTTCAATTGTTCGCTTATTCGCTAGTTTGTGTGTTCATCAACCCCTAATCCCAAACCCCTAAAAACTAAACCTTTTTTTACAACTGCGGTCCGGCAGCTAGCAGCCTTTTGCCTTCTTCGTTATCGGTATATTTCGCGAAATTATCGATAAAGCGCTGTGCAAGGTCTTTTGCCTTTTCGTCCCAGGTTGCTACCTTTTCATAGGTGTCGCGTGGATCAAGTACTGCAGAATTAACACCATGCAATTCAGTCGGTACTTCCAGGTTGAAGAACGGGATCATCTTTGTTGGGGCATGATCAATTGATCCATCAAGAATAGCATCAATAATTCCACGAGTATCCTTAATGGAAATGCGTTTTCCGGTTCCGTTCCAGCCTGTATTAACCAGGTATGCTTTGGCACCGGCGGCTTCCATACGTTTTACAAGTTCTACCGCATATTTGGTAGGATGCAGCGAGAGAAAAGCATTGCCGAAACAAGCCGAAAAGGTTGGTTGAGGCGAAGTTACACCTCTTTCGGTACCGGCTAATTTTGCTGTAAATCCTGAAAGAAAATGATATTTTGTCTGGTCGTCGGTTAGTTTCGATACCGGGGGCAATACGCCAAAAGCATCGGCGGTAAGGAAAATCACTTTGCTGGCATGACCACCTTTTGAAACAGGTTTTACAATATTTTCGATATGGTAAATAGGGTAGGAGACCCTTGTGTTTTCAGTTTTAGAACTATCCGAAAAATCAATGGAACCATCATCCTTCACTGTCACATTTTCGAGTAATGCATCTCTACGGATGGCATGAAAAATATCGGGTTCGTTTTCTTCGCTCAGATTAATGCATTTTGCATAACAGCCTCCCTCGAAGTTAAAAACTCCGGCATCATCCCAGCCATGCTCATCATCTCCTATAAGCGCCCTGTATGGATCTGCCGAAAGCGTTGTCTTGCCTGTCCCCGAAAGCCCGAAGAAAATAGCTACCTCTCCGTTCTTGCCCATATTGGCTGAGCAATGCATGGACGCAATTCCCTGAAGTGGCAGGTAATAATTCATCATCGAAAAAATACCTTTTTTCATTTCGCCCCCATACCATGAACCACCAATGAGCGACATACGCTCTGTGAGGTTGAATACTACAAAGTTTTCTGAATTCAGTCCCTGCTCTTTCCAATCTGGATTTGTGGTTTTTGAAGCATTCTGAACAATAAAGTCAGGTTTGAAATTATTAAGTTCTTCTTCCGAAGGACGAATGAACATATTTTTTACAAAATGGGCTTGCCAGGCAACTTCAACGATAAAGCGGACTTTAAGCCGGGTGTCGGGATTGGCGCCGCAATAAGCATCCATGACATAAAGCTTTTTACCCGATAACTCCTTCTGCGCAACAGCTTTCAAGTGATTCCACACTTCGGCTGAAACCGGTTTATTATCATTTTTACCAATAGTTGACCACCACACCGTGTTTTCGGAAATGGCATCCATCACAATATATTTGTCCTTCGGTGAACGACCTGTAAAGACACCTGTATCAACATTTACAGCCCCTAGGTTCGACAATTTACCACGTTCGAATCCTTTGAGTGAAGGATCCATTTCATGCTTAAATAATTCATCGTACGACAGGTTGTAATACACTTCGTTAACCCCTTTTATTCCATATTGCTCAAGATCAATAGTGGTTCCGGGTCTGTTTAATGCAATAGCCATGAATAAGGATTTATTAGGTTGGTTGTTAATTGGCTGGATAATGGAATTGCCTTTTATATTAATGAAAATTATATTTTCATACGATTGGCAGCGACAAATATATAAAAAAAGGCAGTTAAAAAACTAACTGCCTTTTTTATTTGCAAAAACAATATTCCTTCGTTTTGCAATTTACTATATAGTTGAATATCAATTAATATTCAAGGATTGCCGTATTACTACTTTCGCTTTTTATCTTGACCTTTGAATGTTTTATCCCCTTTAGTTTTTGGTTTTTTGTATTTTAAAGCTAAATCTCTTTTGTACGATCCGCCTTTGTTTGTTTTCTTGTTTTTTTCTTTCTTTTCGTGAAAGCCGGGTGCTAATTCAACCTTTTTATAATTCCGGTTTGGATTCTTGGTGTCGCCTGTGGTTGCCCGCTCTTCAGGCGTCTTTTGAATCGAAATCTCAACTTCCTCAGGAAAATCCATCAAGGGAATTTTGTACGACATCAAAGTTTCAATCCTTCCTTTTGCTTCTTCTTCTTGTTCAGTTGAAAAAAGTATTGTGTTACCTTGCTGCTCGGCCCTGCCGGTTCTTCCAATACGGTGTATATAGTTTTCGGGAAAATTAGGGGTATCAAAATTGATGACATGAGTAATCTTTTCCAGGTCGAGGCCACGCGCCATGAGGTCGGTAGCTACGAGTATCCTGTTTTTTCCTTCATCAAATTCTTTAATGGCTTTGAACCTGTAATTCTGGGTTTTATTGGAATGGATGATACCAATTTCGGAACCGTTCTTTTCGAGCAACGCTGTAAATAAACGGTCCGCATTGTTTTTGTTGGAAACAAATACCAGCACCTTACTGAACTCTTTCTTGTTGGCTACCAGATGCGACAAAAGGTTGACCTTGGTATAGAAATTCGGAACTTCGTAGCATTGCTGGGCAATATTATCCAATGGAGTACCGCTTAAAGCAATATTTATTTTGGCAGGCGTAACAAAATCATCGTCAATAAGTGCGGCAACTTCATCAGTCATGGTGGCCGAAAACATTATATTTTGCCTGCGAGCCGCCAAAAGCTCAAAAATATTCGTCAGCTGAAATCGAAATCCGAGGTCAAGCATTACATCCACTTCGTCAATCACCAGTTTTGTGATTCCTTTCAATTGCAAGGTTCCGCTCAGGGCTAAATCGTACAACCGGCCGGGAGTGGCAACCAGAATATCGCAGCCCAGCGCAACTTTTTGTTTCTGAGTATTTATATTTACGCCGCCGTAAACGCCTAATACACGGATAGTCATATTTTTGGCAAAACTTTCAGCCATTTCGACCACCTGCATTACCAATTCCCTGGTTGGCACCAATATCAGTATTCTTGGGTTAAGTTGATTCGAAAACTTCAGGCCTTGCAAAATAGGCAGTAGGTAAGCCAATGTTTTCCCAGTGCCTGTCTGAGCAATTCCCACCACATCTTTTCCTGAAAGGATTACTGAATAAGCTTCTGCCTGTATGGGTGTAAGCCTGTCGAAACCCTGATCGGCAATGGCGCTCTGCAAGTGCTTCGAGAGGTTAATATCTTCGAAAGTATTCATAAAGTTAATTCGTTCAATTAAGGATAACTGCCTGATTTTTATTGGGTCAGGCCATTGTTTTAGTTACACTGATTTCTGTGATTTATCAGGAAATGGAACTGAAGTTGTCGTGTTACCAGATGTCATGAAAATGGAGTTCAGGACTCCTTCCGTTGTAAAGTGCTCAAAGATACGACTTTCGGGCGAGATGGACACTATGAAACAGTATTCAGCTATTCTCAGGCACCTTGTTCCTTTGAGAAACAATTACATGTTAAAAGAAAACATTTATTTTTCTATTTCCAGGCATGCGAGTTCTGAACTTTCATTAGAAGTAAGAAAGGAACCTATTATCTCCTGATTATCAATCAATATTTGAATAAGTTCATTCGTCGTTAAATTCCGGTTCGTAACCAAATAATTTTAGGAGGATGGCCATTTATTAAACTCATATCATAAAAATCCGAATCAAAAGTAACGATAGCAAAATCATTGTTTTTGGCATAATTCCAAATATCACTATCATTATTGTTACTTAAATTGTAATCAGAAATGTACTGGCAACCCGGAAAATAAACCAGTAGTTTCTTCGACGTGCGAAATGAAATATTCTGATCAAATAATAATCTCATGATGCATTCTGCAATTTATGTTCCCTATCTGCGGCATATGCTAAGCAAGCTTTTATGTCATCAATCGTTAATTCAGGGAAATCTGAAAATGATAGCATCAAAATCCATCCCGGAAGCTAACCAGCCTAAAACATCAAAAACTGTAATTCTGGTATCCCTCGCACAGGGCTTACCAAATCTCCTGGCAGGATTCCTTTTTATTATGTTTCTATATTCTACCATGTTATCTGCTTTTTACAAAATTAGTCATAATAAGTTCAGCATTTTAGAATTGATGTTGTTTACTTTAAGGAAAGAGATATTTCAGCGTTAGTTTACAATCTGGACGTATGATAATCTGATAACGGACTTCCGCAATAAATTGATATAAGATTTGATTAACAAACTAATTGCTGGAATGAAAAGTATATTCATTAAACTGGAGAGCCGGGCGAGTTAAATGTACATTAGCAATGGCGCTATTTACATTTAATTTTCCATTTATTGCCTGGGCTGATCCTGCTGAAGCTTCAGTAAATTCAATTTATCAAAATGAAATTTTCGTTTTGAATCCCTTAGAATCCAGAAGATAACAGCGCTGATAAGGGCAGCAAAAAAGCACCAGACTGAAGTGAGAAACTGTGTGAAAAATATCGCTGTAACCACGCATGAAAAAAACATCAGCACGCCAAGCACGTGTGTACGCTCAATGCTTGATACGAAAAGCGGCGTGATAGTGGCGATCAGGTAAAATCCAAAAATTGGGTAAGCTATGATTTTCGGGAAATCGGAGTTGTACTGAATATGGTATCCGTTTATTTCAGGTGTTGCTTTTAAAAATATAAGGCAGCAGATGTAGTAGATTGAAACTGCCAGACCTGTAAGAAACAGTAGACTTAATATTTTCTTTTTCCGTGCGTTTTTTTCCATCAACAGGACAGAAAGCGGAATAATAAATGGCCAGAGCACATCGGCCATTACCAGGAAAATATAAGTTGCAATTTTTTGAATTTCCATATACTCCGGGTTTGGAATGGTCAACCAGAGAATACCTTCGGTGAATTGCTGTATTCCGAAAAATAAAGGAATATTGGCAAACAGTAACTGTGATGGCTTATGAACTTTTGTAACAACTGCTATACCAATGGCTGTAATTATAACACCTCCTGCGAAACTGGCTTCTGCTGAAAAACACATCCAATAAATTTTAATTGGTGACTTGCACCATGAATAAATAGAATTTTTTGATATTGCTTCCTTTATATTTCTACAAACTATTCAGGTAAAAGATTTTTAACTGAAAATCTTCCGCAGCAAATGTTCTGAAAGATAAGCTATCTCACCGAATAATGGCTTTTTTTATTGTAAAGCCATGTTTCTTTCCATTTATTCCTCATGCGGATTTAATCCCAGTTTATTACATAATATTTCAAGTTCTGCTTTGGCTAAATCAAGGGAATTAGTCTTTTTGATCTGCATAATTTCCTGATTATCCGAATCCAGCAAAATGATCCTGAAATCTTTATTTATAATTTCGAGCATTCGGTTTCCCCTGCTGTAGGTCTGCCAGGTAATTGCTGAATCTTTTATCGCAAGATTCAT
>JBBRYZ010000018.1:0-41182 GCA_038237165.1 Bacteroidales bacterium
AAATGACATTGCCCGTCAGGGACGTAAATATATCAAAGATTTCAGTCCTTTATTCAGTTTTTTAACGGACAACAGTGAAAGAGCATATTAAATTCTGGTCATCTTCGAAAATGCTAGAAGCAGATTCTGAGATACCGGAGCATTGGTAAACTTATTTAAGTGAAATACAGATTAAAAAGTGGTAAGCTGGCAATAACCTTTGTTTCTATTTTATAATAGAATCTCATGTTGAGAATTAATTTGTCTCATTTTGATAACATTTAACTCTACGAACCTTTATCCATTTTATAGCTTAATCGAAAGGATTGAATTATTTCAAATTTTATATATCTGATTATCTATGATTTATATAATTTATATAAACAATTTTCAGTTTGGCACAAGCTGGCATCACGACTTATGGCATGGTTTATGAATTATACTTTACATCGCTCAAAACGATTTAACTCCAACTAATAAAAACTCTAAAAAAACTTAAATCAAATGAAAAAATTATCCATTCTCTTATCGCTTGTAGCAATCCTTTCAATCGCTTCAGTAACAGTAAAAGCTCAGGTAACAGCAACTGCTTCATCATCAGCAACAATCATTACACCGATTGCAATAAATAAAATTACTGATTTGAATTTCGGCAATGTTGCCGTTCATCCTACAAATCCGGGAACTGTTTTATTATCTGCTGCTAGTTTGCGTACTGCTGGTGGCGGTGTTACTCTTCCTGTTATTACAGGGTTAGTTTCAGCTGCTAAATTTACTGTAACTGGTTTAGCCGGATCCGTTTTTTCAATAACACTTCCAGGTACAATTACGCTGACAAGTGGAGTAAATACTATGACTGTCGGAGCATTTACAAGTACTCCAACTCCTACCGGAACCCTTGCCGCTGGCGGCACTTTGGATGTTTTCGTCGGCGCTACACTTAATGTTGCGGCAGCTCAGGCAGCTGGAACTTACACCAACGCAACAGGTTTGGCAGTAACTGTTAACTACAACTAAACTAAATCAAAATATATGAAAGGTGCGAAAGACTATTTCTTTCGCACCTTTTTTTTGTTCCAGAATTTCATAAATAGATCCCATTAAAACAAATCATATCCGAAATGTAATTTATACCGTAATTGGAAAACATATTTGGTGCAAAAGAATTGTTATTATGGATGCTGATTTAATTTAAAATGACAGGATTATATAAGGATGAAAACTGAATATTGAAAAATTAGCAGCAGAGTAACGTCAATATCTTTAAAATACTTTGCGAAAGCATGAAATATATGCATTTTTCCCAAAAACCGTATTACATTATGCGCTAATGGCTATTAAGATTATATAATACTTGAACTGCTTCGTACAAACCAGGAAAAACGCCGGGGGAAACTACACCCGAGTTTATTAATTTTGTAAGTTTGGAAAAAATTTAGCCACCATGACAATCATCGGAATAAGAAGAAATACAACAGTGATTTGTGTACTGCTGTCCATTTTTGCATCAGTACTTATCGCAAACAAAACATCAGCACAAGGCAACCTTTTAATTACCCCACGAAGGGTTGTTTTTGAAGGCAATAAACAATCGCAGGAACTTACCCTGGCCAATACAGGCACCGATACGGCTAAATATACTGTATCCTTTGTGCAATACCGGATGACAGAGGAAGGAAGTTTTGACCAGATTGAGACTCCAGATGAAGGACAACTTTTTGCAGATAAGTATCTCAGGTTTTTCCCCCGAACGGTGACGCTTCCACCAAACGGTTCGCAGGTAATCCGCATGCAATACCGTAAAATGCCGGATATGCAAAATGGAGAATACCGTTCGCATGTATATTTCAGGGCAGTACCGAATGAAAAACTGTTGGGTGATGAACAGACAAATGGCGATACTGCTGCCATTGGAATAAAACTTGTTCCGATTTTCGGGATAAGCATCCCTGTTATTATCCGAAACGGTGAATTGCAGGTAAAGGTAGATTTATCAAGTTTGAAAATTGATTTAAAAAGCGATACCGTTCCAAACCTGACCATAGTTTTTGAACGTTCGGGAGATAAATCTGTGTATGGCGATATATCGGTTATGTGGGTGGGCACCCAGGGCGAACCGATTGAAGTTGGTGTTGTACGCGGACTGGCTGTTTACACGCCGAATAAGATCAGGAAATTCAAAATGCAATTACGCAATGTGCCGGGTGTTGACTACAAAAAAGGTAAACTGATAATTAAGTTTCAGGCGCCGAATGATAGTAAGGCTGAAATTTATGCTGAAAAAGAACTTCCTCTTTAATTAAATATTCTTCTCATTTCAACAAGCCTAACACTTGTAAGTTTAGAGTTAAACTAAGATTATCATAATATAAAAAGTGAAACTCGTATAACTATTGATGATTCTAGAGTTACCATGATAAAAACAAATCTTACTTGTAAGACACCATTCCTGACGGCTTTGATTATTGCTGTTTTGCATATATTAAATAGGCTCATTAAATCAATATCAGGACAAAAGTCGGAAAAAATATCTGAATCCCAAAGACTTTTCAAATCTATGGGATTAGTATTAATTGCTATTTTTGCCTTGAGCATGGTTACTTTAGGGCAAACCACGTTGGTTAATTATTCATTTGAAAATACTTTAGATGCCGATGCAGGTGCAATTGGGACTCCAAACTTAACAGCTAGTTCCATTGGCTTTACAAACAACGGAAATGGAAATCCCGGACGTGGATTACAAACTAATAGTGACGGAGTTTATATTGAATTAACCATATCAACAGTTGGCTTTTCGTCAATTGCCTTCAACTGGGATGGCAGAACAACAAATAATACTAATCCGGGAAGTTGGGAGCTCAGTGCGAATAGCGGAAGTGGATGGAGCCCAGTACTCTATACTCAAACATTAACCACTACCTATGTTACAATTCCAGTTCAAACCTTAAACAGCTCTTTTGATAATAATTCGAGTATAATAATTAGGATTACTGCTAATAATCCTAATCTCAGGACATTGAGATTGGATAACTTTCAAGTTCAAGGCTGCCCTATTCTAAATCAACCCTCAGCAATAACCGGCAGTTCAATACCATGCCTTGGTTCTTCTCAAACTTATAGTATAACTAATGTTGCCGGTGTAACATATAACTGGACTTTCCCGACGGGATGGACGCAAACCGGAGGCGGAACAACCAATACTGTATCTGTTACAACAGGTGCAGGCTCAGGAGATATAACCGTTACGCCTTCAAATGCCTGCAGCTCAGGTCCAGCACAAACTCTGGCCGTTGTTATGACTTCTGCCGATGATCAGACTTCGGTAGGAACAGATTCGTGGATTGGCCATGTATACGATGGTACAAATTTCAATGATTATATGGGGCATTACACTGAGGCTGAAACCTTCGATCAAAGTTTTGTCGGCAATGCCACTTGTTTTGATGTCATCTCAAATTCAACAACAAGATCCATTTATACAGAAACATTTTCGGTTCGGTACAGGATGAATTCCACGAAAAACGGGTTGTATGTCGTCGACCTGGGTTCGGATGACGGCAGCCGTTTATCAGTTGACGGTACTCTTTTATACAACAACTGGGTTGACCAGGGTTTCAGTACACGGGCAAGGGTCTTGATGAACCTGAGCGGAACTAGCTCATTGGTGTATGATTTTTATGAAAATGGCGGGGGTAACAGGGTTATATTTCAAAATTTTACCTCCCTTTTATCAAATAGCCTTACTACTAATACTGCCCAAAGTATAAATATAGGTGCAACTGGAACAGCAATAAGCGGAGATGTTTACGGGGCACTCCCTGCAGGTATTTCGCTTTCGGGAACCGGATATCAATGGAGCTATAGTACAACATCGGGAGGTGTAAGAACTAATATTACAGGAGCTACCGGAGCAACTTACACCCCGCTAACTACAATTGCGCCATTTAACGTTGTAGGGACTTATTATATTTACAGAAACGCTATACTCTCGGGCACCAACAATGTCGCTCCGAATCCATACGTTGCAACCAATGAATCAAATGCTGCAACGCTAACAGTCCTGCTTCCAAATTATTTATCGCAAAATTCCGGAGACCCCAATGTTTTAAGTAACTGGAAAAACTCATCAGGCATTTCACCTGTCAACTTTACATCGGCCAATCAAACTTTTATCATTCAAAGCGGCCATACAATGACCACAGTTGCCGCATGGAGTGTTTCCGGAACCAATACAATGGTGGAAATAACCAGCGGTGGTGCGTTAACAGAAACGACAGCAATTACACTTTCTGCAAATACAACCTTGCAGGTCGATAACGGCGGAACATTAAACCACAATGTCAATTCCATCACCATTTTTGGAGGAACGGAATCATTTGGAAGCAGTTCATTAGTAAATTATGGTTTTGCAGGGGCGCAATCTGTTATAGCTGCACCAATAGCTACACCATATGGAAATTTGGCATTCTCCAATTCAGGTGTTAAAACTCTGGCAGGAACGCTATATATCTCTGGCAACTGGAATATTACGGGTGCATCGGGTGCCATAAATACCAATTCAGTGACCGTAGCCGGAGATATCACTGGAACCGGAACAATCACTTCAGGAACTGGCACAATAAATATAGGTGGTGATTTTTCAAACAGCGGGATCTTTACTTGTGGAACAGGCACAATCAATTTCAATGGCGCAAACCAACAAGTAAAAGGAGCCACTTATTACAATCTTAAGATATCTGGTGGCAGCACCAAAACTTTGCAAGGAAATGCAGCTGTTGGCGGTGTTTTAAACTTTTCTTCCGGAATTCTGCAGCTTGGCAATAATAATTTAACCATTAATAATATCGCCGCAGCGGCCGTAACCGGTACTTTTAGCGCAACAGCAATGATTGCCACAGATGGTACAGGCTACCTGATAAAAAATGCAACATCTGCTCAAACGCTTTATCCGGTTGGAGGAGGCGGATTTTATTCGCCGGCTACTATTGCTATTACAGCCGGTGGCACAACAGGCACTATAAGCGTGAAGGCCGTCTCAACAAACTCATTGGGAATAAATTATGTAAAAAAATATTGGGATGTCATAACAAGTACAGGTGGCAAAACGATAACAGCCACATTTCAATATAACAACCCATCAGAAGGAAATGCAGCAACGAGTGTTTGGTTCAAAGCCGGTGTCGGGACATGGCAGACTCCACCATCAGGAACTCCCACTTTGGGCGCAAATTCATTAACGATAACAGGGACCACCGCAATAACCACGACAAGTACTTTCTGGACAGCAGGTGCTCCTCAAACCTACTACTCGTACAAATCGGGAAGTTGGAACGATCCTACAACCTGGACATCCGATCCGGGAGGTTCAACGCAAGTGGGCACAACCATTCCTGGAAACAACGATATAGTGGAAATCCTCTCCGGACGAACCGTGACTTTGCCAGGTAATATAGCAACAACCACCCTCGATGCTACAATTGATGCCGGTAGCGCTTTAGACCTTTCAACATTTCAATTTACTGCAGGACTTAAATCGTTAAGTGGACAAGGATCGCTGAAGATCAATTCAGCTGTCTTTCCAACTCCAATTATCACCAATACTTTTGTCAATGCAGGTGGCGGTACAACCGAATACAATGCAGGTGTTAATCTTCCGTCACAGGCTATTTATAATAACCTGACAATTAATAAAACCGGCTCTACCATCATTCAAACCATTCCTACCATGACCTTGAATGGTAATTTGCTTGTGAAAGCAGGAACTTTCCAAATTAATGACAATACAGCTCAAAGACGCACATTAATTGTAAATGGGAATGTTACTGTTGATGCTGGAGCATCTTTCACGGTAGGAACCGGTGTGACAAATTCTGTAACAAGTCCGCTAGGCATAGTCGGGGGAACCGCCCCATTTATAAACTACTACGACCAACAGTCGCACCGAATAGTGTTGAATGGTGATTTTACCAACAATGGTACTGTACGGTTTACTAACCTCGCCTACCCGGTTTATGACGCTTTTCCGCCAACAACCACAGGCGCAACATCCGGTTTTGCAACCGTTTACTTCCAGGGAGCGAGTAATAATACGCTGTTTTGCAATGGCATGACCGACTTTTACAACCTGGTTCTCGATAAAGGAGTAGACCAGACATTTAAACTAACCATCTATTCGTCGGCATCAGCTTACGCCAATTTCCGCCTGTTTGGAGCTAACATTGCTGGAGGCGACGGTGGCGGGATGAATCCGAATCTCAAAAAAGCCTTATGGATTCGTACTGGTACTTTGGTTCTCCAAGGGTTGGTAGCAATACCTACGCTTTCGGAAGGTACAAACGCTGAAGGGGCTGCAAATCCAAATTCTGATTACTATATTCCAGCAAATGGCGCATTAGTCGTAAACGGGATTGATGTTGTCGTTCAAACCACGGCAGACGATTACAGGGAAGTAAATGTTGCCTATGGAATTGCTGCACCTTCGAACGCTGCAATGGGAATTTCAGCAATCGGAACTGGCAGTTCATTAGGTCTGTACGGTAAATTACAGATGAATAATGGTTATTTAACAACAAAAGAGTCAGGTGGAATCATAACGAGCAGCGTGGCCCCCGGACAATTTGTATTAAATAATGGGACTGTCGATACCAAACAATTTCTTTCATCAACAGGAGCTGCTTCTTTTGAACAAAACGGTGGTCTGTTTTTATTACGTGGCCGGTTTCAGAGAACTCCATCGGTCTTTTCGTCGGTAAATGACCTGGTGAATGCGCCACTAAATACAGTAAGGGCAAATGATGCAAGTCTTAATTCTACTGTGGGAACGTTTAACATTAATAATGTGAACAATGCATTTATAATGACCGGGGGGAGCATGCGTATATTTGATGTTTGCGGAACGACAGCTCCGAGTTATGCTTTTCAGGTTAATTCATCTGCTTCCAACATCAATGTGACAGGTGGTACGATTGAATTTGTGCCGACAACTGGTACCGGAGGAACTGCAGATGCTCCCACTCATTTATTATCCACGACAACCCCATTGGGAAATGTTGTAATCAACAGGGCGAGCGGAACATCCACCGTGCAATTAAGTAGCCCTTTAACTATTTTAAATAATCTCACGCTTACTTCCGGGGTTCTAACAGCAAATAATCAGGATATTACAATTGGTGGAAATGCCCTGATCGCCAATGGAACAACCTATACTCCTGGAACCAACTCCACAATTTTTAACGGCTTCACCGATCAAACCTTTACGGTTAACCTTGCGGGAGCCTTGGCCTTAAATAAATTTACAATTGACAAGCCTTCGGGCACTATATTAAATTTCGCAGGAAGCCAGAAAACCATCAATGTGGACGATAATTTCAGGCTTGCTTTGGGAACCTTGAATGACAATGGCAATACGATTAATCTTGCTAAAGATGGCTACAACTCGGGGTTACACACCGGAGCAGGCAAAATAGTAATGAATGGAACAGTTGCGCAAACTATTGATGGTGATGGCAATGGTATTTTTCAGAACCTGACATTGAATAATAATTCAGGTACAGCTCCTGTATCATTGGCGGCAAATACAACTATCAACGGTGCGCTCACTTTCTCGCAGGATAAACTATTTAATATCAGTACCTATAATTTAAAGCTTAATGCTGCTTCAACGATTGTTAATGGCGGAGCATTAAGATACATTCAGTCAGCAGGAAATTCAGGTGACGGTGGGCTTACCAAAGTCTATTCGACCACAACGGCATTTACATTTCCAATTGGTGCACCATCACTAAATCATGCTGCCCCCTCCTATACCCCTGCATCGATCGGAGTTGGCACAGCTCCCACAACCTATGGGTCAATAACTGTTATTCCTGTCGGGTACGCGCATCCGGCGTCAACGATTAACGGTCAAAGTCTCTCCTATTTCTGGCGCGTAAAATCTTCGGGATTTGTCGGCATCCCGGCGAATTCAGTTACACATACATTCGTTTACAACCAGCTGGATATCGCAGGTACAGAGGCTAATTATATTCCTTCAGTCTATAATCGGACAGCTTATACCTGGAATAATGGAGTAGCATCGAATATTAACACAGGAACGAATACTATTGCCGATTGGTCTGCTCCCACAAACAGCAAGGCATTTCTTGATGGTGATTATACTGCAGGAGATGCCTGTTTTGGGGTGCCTAAAATTTTCTACAGTCGTCAGTCAGGATCATGGGCAACATTAAGTACATGGTCATTAACAAGCCATACTGTTAATAACCCTCCCTTAGTGGCGCCAGGTATAAATGATATTGTTATTATCGGAAATGGCAATACAGTTAGTTTTGGTACGCCGGCTAATTATCTGACAACTCCAAACTCGGATCCACATAGTTGTGCAAGTCTTCAGATAGAAGCCGGAGCCACATTGGACGTAAGATACAATCCAAACAGTAATTTTGGCATGATTCTTTCTCATCCTAATGGGAATGGGATTATCAGGGTTACAACTAACCAAACTTATCCTTCAACCTATGTTTTTCCTTTCGGTGATTATACTGACTTCAATATAAATTTAGGTACGACTGAATTATATACCACTAATCCAAATGCAGGATCAGAATATTATTTACCAGAAAATGTTTCTTCCTATGGTAACCTGATTTTATCTCCTCTTGGCGGCTCAAACGTTATGTTTCCAAATAGGAACCTTGTTATTTATGGAAATTTAATTACCAAAGGACAAAATGCAGATTCGTGGTTTTGCCCGTCATGGGGAAATACCTATCCTGGAGGTATTATTACAGTGCCAAAAACAATAAGTATAAAAGGAAATCTGGATATACAGGGAGGAGCATTGATATGGTATAATAATGGCAATACGGCACAGAATTTTGTGATCGATGGAAATCTCACTGTAGGATCATTCTCCTCATTATATGTCTACTCCGGAGGAACCAACCAAAGTGTGTCAATAGGTGGCAGTTTAACAAATAACACAGATGGCGTTACCCATGGCACTACTACTCCTGATAAATGTGATTTCACAAATATTCCGGTTACTTTTTTTGGACCAAATAATGCATCAATTACCAATTCAGCAGCGAATCCTACGACAATTTTCAGTACGGTAACAGTCAATAAAGGTAGTTCACAAGCGACTACACTGACTTGCGATATTGGTGGCACATTAACCACTCCTGCTAATAACTGGTTTACCCTGCTAAATGGAACATTCAGGTATATGCGTACCAATCCGAATACGGATTTTACCTTATCAACCACAAACGCTTTAAACATACCTTCGACAGCCGGCCTTTACTTTGACTACACCAATGCCGGTAATCGCAATATCCTTATTGCGAATAATGGTACTGATGCCAACGATTTATACCTCGGGGGTAAACTAACCGTTATTAATGGGAATGTTTTTGTTGGCCCAACTAATGGAACAACTAATAACAACAACGATATTGAGTATTCAGGAGGTGGCGCATCCGAAATCGAAGTTCAGGGAGGAACACTGGTTATTAACGGTCAGGTACGCCAGAATCCAACCACCGCAAGTGGCATATTAAAATATACTCAAAGTGGTGGTATTGTTACAATAAATGGTAACAAAGCCAATACTACCAATGCAAAACTTGAAGTATTAAATACGGGCAGTCAGTTTAACGTGTCGAATGGAGTCCTAAATATTCTGCGCGGCGGTGGCGGAAACGCATATGGGGATCTGTTTCTTCGACCAGAAATTTCGACAGTTACAGGAGGGACAATAAACTTTACCAACGTTGTTCCTAATTCGGTTCAAAATTATTTAATGGATGCAACCGTGCCCTTAAATAATTTGACCATCACTGGATCTGCAGGATTTAACGCAACCGTAAAGTTAATGGTTAACCCACTTGTACTGAACGGCAATTTGACATTAAGTAATGCAAAAAGTATTTTTGATGCCAACAGTGTGTTTAATATCAATGTTTCAATTAAAGGGGATTTTACGAACAATGGATCCTATAATCATTTTAACAATCTGACAACGTTTAATGCCGGGGCTTCGAATAATCTGGGCGTTCAATCCTTATTAGGAACATCTGCGACCGACTTTTACGATTTAGCGGTTAGCCCGATCACCAAACTAATTTTAAGCAAAAATATTACGGTAAACCGAAATATAAGGTTATCCGACGGGACTTTAGAAAGTACGACATTTAAAATTACGGTTAAGGGAGATGTAACCAATAACGCAAATTACACCAATACCGCGGTTTCCGGTGGTATGCTGTTAAATGGCAATAATTTACAACAAATCTCAGGCACAGGTACATTCGGACAATTGGAATTAAATAATGCAGCTGGTGCTACCATTTTAAATGATCTTACGTTGCAAAGCGATCTGATTCTGACAAGTGGTATTTTTGATATCAATACCCACCTGTTAACACTTGGTCAGATCAGTAATTTAGTTCCAAGCGGTACTCCTTTTAGTACTACAAAAATGATTACGTCTGATGGCGTTTGGAGCAATATTGGAATTCTTAAAGTCTTTGGCATAATTGGTTCATCAACAACTTTTACTTATCCACTCGGAGTACCAGGGAAATATACGCCTGCGGTACTTACAATTAATGCGAATTCGGCAGTCGGATCTATCCGCGTTAATAATATAAGCCGATACCATCCAGCCGTTATTGATCCCACAAATGTTCTAAACTACTACTGGGAAGTTCAGAGTATCGGAATTTCAGGATTCTCGGGTAATTTTCTGCTTAAATATTTACAGTCGGATGTTGTTGGCGGACCCGAAAGTACCTATATAGCGGCACAACTGCTTACACCAGGTACAAACTGGAGCAAAGCCACAACTGGGCCAGGCACCGATAATGTAAATGAGACAAACCATACCATCACCTTTAATTATACAGGATCAAGCAACCTTACGGGCGAATATACTGCCGGTAACGACGCTGCTATTCCAAATATAGTTCCGCAATACACGAGTAATGCTAATGGGAACTGGACAAATCAGGCCATCTGGTCACCATCCGGAGGAACTACTTACCCCTGCCCTGTTGGTGGTCCAAACGGGTTTATTGTAACAATTAATCATGAAATTACAGCTGATGCCAATTATTGTTTTTCGTATAAAACATTCATTAACAATAAGCTAAAAGCTGTGTCGCCTTACTATGGACACAATTTCGGCTCAGTTTACGGCAATGGAACACTATATCTCGAAAATGCAGTATTCCCGGCAGGTAGGTTCGACGCCTTCCTCGACTGTTCCGGTAGTGGAACATTGGAATACGGCGGTACCGGCACATATGATGTTAACGCTGATCTTTATTCTGCAACTCCTAACATCACTTTCTCAGGTACAGGTAGCAGAGTGCTTCCCGATAAAGATATTACAGTATGCAAACAATTATTGATTAACGGTCCTACGCTTGACAACAGTAACTTTAATCGAAAACTTACAATACAGGGAAAAATGTTACTTACTTCAGGGGTATTTAAAAGTGGAACCGGTCTTGGGGCAACAGTTTCATTTGCAGGTGCCGCACCCCAGTCACTGGCTAATTTTACCGGTACAAACTCTTTTAATAACTTTGAGATCAATAACGGATCTGGTCTGACGCTGAACGGATCAATCGATGTATCAAAGAATCTATTTCTTACTAACGGACTAATTACGACTTCGGCTGTCAATAATCTAACAATTACCAATATATTAGTAGATTGTGTGTATCCAGACGGAGGAAAAGCTGCTTCATTTATTGATGGCCCTTTAATCAAGAAACTTAATCAGGGAGATCCATACTTTAAATTTCCTTTAGGTAAAAAAACCGCTGGATTAGGGAACAAACTTTCGATCAGTGCAACCCAATCAGGCACTTTGTTATGGACGGCCGAATACTTTAATCCGGACATTTATAGTACTTATGCCACCCCATTAACTGCAATTAACACCAAAGAATACTGGACATTAAGCGGTGTTCCTTCAAATAGTAAGGCCATGGTGGAACTTGGATGGGATCCGGTCAGCGATCTGACCCCTCTGATGACCCAGAATGGCTTGCCAGATATGAGGGTAGCCCAACACAACGGCACTGACTGGACCGAAGTCAATTCGAAGACAACCACGGGAAGCGATGTTTATAATGGCAGCGTTGAAACCAATAACAGGATAACACTTTCTTCCGGTTCCGGTAATTTCACTGTCGCAGTTGTGAATACACCCAAACCCCGTATCAGAATGACCCCCGCAGGAGCTATTTGTGGCACCGCCGCAATACCCGTTTCGCTGACGAGTTCATTACCTATTGTAGCGCCATTTACTGTAAATTATACCGAAAACGGTATAGCAAAATCAATTTCTCCTGCATCATTTCCTGCCACTATACCTACAATTGCCGGTGGTGCAACCTATCGGCTAACGGGTTTTACCTATAATTTTCCGGCAGGTACTATTAAAACAGGTGTCTTTGATGTTACTCCTGTTATTTCCAATCCTGTTCCTACTACAGCGACCGTTGGCACATCAATATCTATTTGCGGAGGATCGTCGACTACATTAACCGGAAATAATCCGGCAGTTGGTACCGGTCTTTGGACGATTATCAGCGGAGTAGGTGGAAGTATCACTAATCCAACGCAATACAACAGCGGTTTTACTGGGACAAACGGGTCAGGATATACTTTGCGCTGGACAATCAGCTCAGGAGCATGTACTTCAACAGCAGATCTTTCAATTAATTTCCCGCTAATGCCGGTAAAACCAACTGCGTTTACCACAAGTACCCCGGTAGTTTGTCAGGGACTTAGCGGCATATCTTATGCAGTGACTAATGATGTAACAGCAACTTCTTATATCTGGAGCTATTCAGGCTCAGGTGCTACTATCAACGGAGCTACAAACTCGGTAACCGTGGATTTTAATTCAACTTCTACAAGCGGAACATTGAGCGCAGCCGTAATTAACGGTTGCGGGACAAGTACGCCATTAACACTTGCAATAACGATTAATCCCCAGGTCTGGACCGGTGCTGTGAGCACTAATTGGAATGTTGCCGGTAACTGGTCATGCGGTTCATTACCGAATACAAATTCGAATGTTCAGATTCCCAATGTTGCAAACAAACCCGTTTTAAGCAGTGGCGCAACAGGAGCCGTTAAAAATATTGTTATAGATGCATCTTCGTCCGTTACCGTAACCGGCAATACTCTTCAGATTGCTGGTACCATCACCAATAACGGAACCTTTATTGCAACAACCGGAACCATCGAAATGAGAGGGACTGTTGCACAAATCATTGTTTCGGGCGTTTTTGCCGGTAATACCATTCAAGGTTTAACCATTAATAATCTGGCCGGAGTTTCCTTGTCGGGTCCGTTAAATGTTACGGGTGTGGTATATGCGCCTAAAGGCGACCTCGCTTCAGGAGGCAATTTAACACTGATTTCAACTGCTGCACAAACCGCACTTATTGATGGAACAAGTATTGGCAAGGTGAACGGGAATGTAACTATGCAGCGATACCTCCCTTCAGGTTTCGGGTATAAATATGTAAGCTCACCTTTCCAGTCAGCTAAGGTTAGCGAACTTGCCGATGATATTAACCTGGCAGCATCATTCCCCACCTTGTACAAATATGATGAAGATAATCACCGCGACTCCTCAGGGGTTTCAATCTATAACACAGGCTGGGCACAGTACTTAACAACAACCAATCTTTTAACTCCTATGCAAGGTTATGCTGCAAATTTTGGAAATCTGGCGGCTGCCAAAACTTTTAACATTAGCGGAGTTGTTAATGATATACTCACCACACAAACGCTTTACAACCACAACCGTCCGTACACCAAAGGATTCAATCTTGCCGGTAATCCGTACCCATCCCCTATTGACTGGAATGCAGCCACCGGCTGGACGAAAACAAACATTGATAATGCTTTGTACTTTTTTGATAACGGCATAGCTGATCAATATACCGGAACCTACAGTTCGTACGTCAATGGCGTTTCTACCGGAACTGGAGGTAGTATAATACCATCGATGCAGGGATTTTTTATTCATGTTTCCAACGGTACTTACCCTGTGTCGGCAAGCCTGGGTATGGATAACCGGGTGCGTGTAAATAACCTGTCGCCAACATACCACAAATCAGCGATTGCTCAAAACCAGCCCCTTGTAAGAATTAACGCTGCTTTTGAAAAAGAAACGAAAGCAGATCCTGCCGTTATTTACTTTGACGAATCAGCAACAGAGAATTTTGATACATACCTGGATGCACTAAAGTTAATGAATACGGATATAAGTGTTCCTAACTTATATGTTATTGCAAATCAGACGGAACAACTTTCGATAAGCGCAATGCCATACCCCATCGACAGTATTACCAAAATACCCCTTGGAATAAAAACGGAACAATCGAATTGGGTAACATTTACTGCCACCAACATTGAAAACCTACCTTCTGATTTAAAAGTTTACTTTTCGGATGGAGCTACAGGTGTGGTGCAGGATCTTCGGTTTATTCCAACTTATCGTGTAAACCTGCAAAAAGGGACAATCGATAAACGATTTGCACTTTTATTCAGTTACAAATCGCTTTCAAGTACATTAAATGATAAGAACTCTTTTTATGCAAACATAGCAAACGGCAAACTCAATATTTTTGTAAATCTCGCCGCTGCGATAGAATCACGAATAACGATCAGTAATGTATTAGGCCAGGTAATGATGCAAAAAAACCTTTATGGCAATGGATTGCACGAAATTGACACTCAGCTGCCCGGCGGTATTTATATACTGACATTACACTCGCAACAAGGAATGAGTTCGCTCAAAATTTATATTCCAAAATAATGAAATTGAGACCTATATATAAAATGATTCATTACAAAGCCTTACACTTTCTGTTTAGCAGTATGGTTTTGATATTTTTTTGTTTCTCAGCTTCTGCACAGGAAGAGCCGCCTCGCCCATTGCAGGTTACAACCTTTCAAAACCTGAGCTTTGGCGCTGTTATACAAGGAACTGTTGGTGGAAAAGTAATAATAGATCCGCAAGGTTCACGCTCAGTAACCGGTGATTTAATACCGGTTAATATGGGCTATACTTATTACCCTGCCATATTCGAAATCAGAGCAATCCCCGGTTGCCTTATAACCATCGTAAACGGTCCGGATATTATAATGAACGGTCCGGGAGGAACATTAACCATGCACATCGGCGCCAGCATACCCAACTCACCCTTTGTTAATACCCGGAATCCGTCATCCCCAATTCAGGTTCGGATTGGTGGCACATTAACAGTTGGCACCAGTATGGCAAATCCTTCAGGAAATTACATCGGCAATTTTATGGTAACTTTTGCCCAGCAATAAGCCGATGCCTGTTACATCCGTTCATACCAAAAGCTTTAGAGCAAAAAGGCAGCCACAACGGATGGTATTAAATGCGCACACCAGAATATTTATTACTCTTTTTATTTTTCTGATCGGAATTTCCGGTCCATTGACTTTAAAAGCCCAGGTTTCGGCGGATGATTATGAGGAAATATCCGTATTTCTGGCAGTGCAGGGAATTGGCGGATATGATGTAACAGCTATCTATAAAAATGACCAGATTTACCTTCCTGTTTCCCAGGTGTTTCAATGCCTGAAAATAAATCAGAAGACTTCCGAATTTAACGACACCATTAGCGGATTCTTCCTGGATGAAAACAACAAGTATATTATCAGCCAGCCCGGGCATTCAGTATTCATTAATGGAAAGCTTATAATCCTGAGCAGTGATGAATTACTTAACCTCGAAACCACAAGCCTGGCCTTACGACTTGATCAATACGGGAAATTATTCGGCTTAAATTGCAGCTTTAACTTTAGCAGCCTTACGGTAGAGCTTATGACCAGCCATGAATTACCTGTTATTAAGGAACTCAGGCTCGAGCAAATGCGTAAAAATATCAGCCGCCTGCGTGGCGAAATTACTGTTGATACAACCTACAAACGCAAATACCATATTTTAAGAGGCGGCATGGCCGATTGGTCAATTTATTCCACACAAGTCAGCGGCGGAACTACCGAAACAAGGGCAATGCTTGGATTAGGAGCCGAAGTTCTGGGAGGTGAAACAAACATTGAACTTAATTATTCAACGAAAAACAACTTCGACAAAAGACAGCAGCAATACCACTGGCGATGGGCTAATAATGATACTAAATTAGTAAAGCAGGTTATTATTGGGAAAATTAACTCAAAATCAATATCAAGTATCTATTCCCCCCTTATCGGGGGAGTAATCACAAATACTCCTACAACATTCCGCCGCTCATTCGGCAGCTTCACTATTACCGATTTTACGGAGCCGGGATGGACAGTGGAGCTTTATATCAATAATGTGGTTGTTGATTTTGTTACAGCCGATGCAAAAGGTTTTTATAAGTTTGATATCCCGCTGGTATATGGATCATCTAATGTAAAGATTAAGTTTTATGGCCCCTGGGGAGAAGAAAGGCAGAAAGAGCAAATTATAAATGTGCCATATAATTTCCTACCAAAAGGAGAATTTCAATATACCGTGGCAGGAGCTGTTCTACAGGACAGCACGCATAGTTACTTTTCGCGGGCCGAAACCAATTTTGGTATCAATCGTCACCTTACTATCGGTGGCGGTTTTGAGTATCTGTCATCTATCAAATCTGCGCCATCAATACCCTTTGTTACCGCATCGGCACAGGTGCTAAGCAATATTCTTCTCAATGGCGAATATGCGTACGGTGTTCGCTCCAAAGCACTGCTAAGCTATAGTCTGCCAAATAATTTTGTATTAGATATCGACTATACAAAGTATGAACACGAACAAAAAGCAATAAGCTTTAATTATCTTGAAGAAAGAAAAGTAAGAGTTTCGATTCCTGTAAATATTAAAAAATTCACGGCTTATACCCGTTTTTCGTATGCTCAGAATATCCTGAAGGAAACCAACTACTCAACTGCCGAAGCTACTTTATCAACATTCGTTAAAGGAGTAAGCGCTAACTTTACCGGAAATGCAAACTGGATAAAAGACCATGACCCCTACATTTACGGGAACCTGGGGCTTGGATTCCGTTTTTTCCGAACGCTGTCTTTCCGACCACAGGCTCAATACGATTTCACGAATAAGAATCTGATTTTCACCAAAGTGGAACTCGAAAACAGCTTTTCGCCCAAGTGCAATGTTTCTATGGTTTGGGAAAATAATGTACGAAGTAATATTAACAGTGTCGAACTGATTTTTCGGTATGATCTCTCCTTTGCCAGCACAAGTTTCAGTACAAGATACTCAAAGGATCATGTAATTACAGCTCAAAGTGCCAGAGGCAGTTTTGCGCTTGGAAGCGGGAATGGCAGGATAATTGCTGACCAGCGCACACAGGTTGGAAGGGCTGGTTTAACCGTGATCCCTTATCTTGACATCAACAACAATAATCATCGTGATGATGATGAACCTATAACAGCAGGATTAAATATACGTATTAACGGAGGAAGGATTTTGCCAAACTCGAAGGATTCCATTATCCGGATCATGGATCTGGAACCATTTGCCAGTTATATGCTCGAATTCAGCGATACACAGTTCGATAACATTGCCTGGCAGATAAAAGATAAAACCATAAGCATACTCATGGATCCCAACCAGTTCAAGCTACTGGAAGTTCCAATCAAAATAATGGGCGAAATCAATGGCATGGTTTTTATAAAAACTGGTAAAAACCTCAGGGCACAAGGCCGTATCCAGATAAATGTCTTTGACCAGAATGGGAATTTCGTTGCCAAAACAGCAAGCGAGTCGGATGGCTATTTCAATTATTTGGGATTAGCGCCTGGTTCATACTATGCTGAAGTTGATAGCATGCAAATGTCGCGCCTGAAAGTTGTATCACAGCCCAAACGCAAGGAATTTGAAATCATGGCTTCCATCAACGGCGATATCATTGATAATATTGAATTCACTTTGTCGAAACAAACCGACGAAATAAAGGAAGTACCGGCAGTAATTAAAGAGGAAGCTCCGGTTGCAGTTAAGGAGGAAACTCCGGTTGCAGTTAAAGAGGAAGTAAAAAGCCCACCTGCAATTAAAGAAGCTTTGGTAGAAACTCCTTCGGTTGATAGAACACCGCAGGCAACCGAAACGCATAAATTCTTTATACAGTCAGGAGCATTTAAGAACAAAAAGAACGCTGACCGACTGGTTAAAAATCTGACCAAACAGACCTCGCAAAAATGGTTTATTGACAATGAAGGTGATTTCTATAAGGTGAGACTCGGTTATTTTGATTCGAAAGAATCTGCAAATAATTTCAAAGAATCGCTACATACGCAGGATATTGCATACTATGTATCCGAAATTCCAATGGAAACAGTACCAGGTGAAGTGCAAAAAGGCTCCGAATATGTGCAGCATAAGCAAGAACCTGCTCAGCAAACTCAGCCGGAAGCTGTTGTAAAAACCGAAAAACAAGCAACTCCGCCTATGGATTGTGACAGCCTGAATGTTAATAACGGGTATTTCGTACAGGCCGGCGCATTTGCTATAAAATCAAATGCCGAAAAACTGGCAGCCAAGCTTATTAAGGAAACAGGTCAAAATTGGTTTATCGCCTGCGGAAAAGGATTCCTGAAAAATGGAAAAGAATTATACAAAGTACGTCTTGGCTATTTTACAAGCAAAGATGAAGCCAGAAATATTGAAAAATCACTTAACCCGACTGGTATCAAATTCTATGTAAATAAACCCAAAGGTGCAATCATTAAAGATCAGCCTATAAAAGACACAGAAATTGCTGTGCAGAAACCAGTAAACACCCCGCAAATTCCTGTTAAGGAAGAAGTTAAAAAAGCAGTGGAAATACCCGTTCAGACTCCGGATTTGAAGGAGGCTAAAACAAAGGTAACTGAACCGGTTAAAACTCCGGAGGTAAAGAAAGATGTGCTACTTCCGCCGGTTAAGGAAGTGATTCCAGAACCTGCAAAGGATGCAGAAAAAGCTGTTAAGAAGACCAAAGATGGAAAAGTGATAGTTCCACCTATAGATGATATAAACAGCGCGGGTGTGCCAACTAAATTCTTCATACAGGCTGGCGCGTTCGATTCGAGAATACATGCTGAGCGACTTGCTGGTGACCTGTTGCAATTAACACTGAAAAGATGGTTTGTTGCATACGAGGACGGGCTTTATAAAGTAAGACTCGGATACTTTACCAACAAAGAGGCTGCCAAGTTTGTCGAAAGTACGCTCAACACTACCGAAGTGCCTTATTATGTGGGTGGAGTAGTTCCTACTGCAAAGCCCATCGAACTAAGAAATGATGCAGGCTCAAAACAGCAAAAACGCAAATCAGATAAAAACCATGATGCTGCGCCTGTAATTATTCAGGTTCCCTCGCAGGATGATTCGAAAACTAAAAAGATTGATGAAACCGTGCCGGAAACAAAAGATACTGAAAAAACAAAGCCAGCCAGGCGAAATGCTTTAATCGAAACTCCGCCCAACGATAAATCGGGGAAAGGACTGGATGCTCATAAATTCTTCATTCAGGCCGAAGCATTCACAACACGCGAAAGCGCCGAGCAATCAGCGGGTAACCTTTTAAAAATAACCCGCAGGGAATGGTTTGTAGTTTATGAAGATAAGCTGTATAAAGTACGGCTTGGCTATTTCGAGTCGAAAGATGAAGCTCTCTATGTTGAGGGAACACTCAATACACCTGATATACATTATTATATTGATGAAATTCCGGTTGAATAACAGAATTTAATTAAATAACAACTCAGGCAAGGGCTATTTAACTACTTTTGCAGAAAACAGGTTGTTTTTCCTAATACTTTACTGCGATGTCGAATAAAATAATGGATCCTATCGGGAAACTTATGGGGTTGAGATATAAATCACATCCATGGCATGGTGTGGAATTGGGAGACGAATCACCTGTATTGCTCACTTGCTTTATTGAGATGGTTTCAACAGATACCGTTAAATATGAGGTCGACAAGGTAAGTGGGTATCTGCGGCTCGATCGTCCGCAGAAATACTCCAATGTAGTTCCGGCCATGTATGGCTTTTTGCCTCAAACCTATAGCGGAAAGTCTGTTGCCGACTATTGTATGGAAAAATCGGGCCGCTCCGATATAAAAGGAGATGCTGACCCCATTGATGTGTGTGTGCTTACCGAAAAAGTGATTTCGCATGGAGATATCCTTGTAAAAGCAATACCAATAGGCGGTTTCAGGATGATAGACGGAAATGAATCTGACGACAAAATTATATGTGTTCTGCAGAATGATGCTGTTTATGGCGGGTATAAAAATATTTCGGATTGCCCTGAACTTGTTATCGACCGGCTAAAACACTACTTCCTTACCTATAAAGACTTGCCAGGACAGGAAGCAAGGGTTGAGATAACTCATACATTCGGTGTTGAAGAGGCACATGAGATTATTAACCGGGCATGTAACGATTACCGCCGCCGTTTCGAGAATCTTGAGCTTTTACTCAGGGAAGTCTAAACTTTTTTTTGAAAATATTTTAAACCCTCATGAATAAGTCAACATTGGTAATCGGAGCAAGCCTCAAGGAAAGCAGGTATTCCAATATCTGTGTGAAAACATTGGTCGCCGACCAGATTCCGGTTACGGCCATCGGTCTCCGCGAAGGATTTATTAATGAAACACCTGTTCAGACAGGATTTCCCGAGCTTCAGAATATCCACACAGTTACCTTGTACCTTGGTCCCGAAAATCAGCATCCCTTTTATGAATATGTCATGAAATTGAATCCTGAACGGGTAATTTTTAATCCCGGCACCGAAAACCAGGAATTCCATGACATGCTTACATATGCCGGTATCAAGGTAACTGAAGATTGTACGATTATGATGGTTGAAGGAGGCCGATTTTAATCCGAGGCTATAACACGAAAACAAGCATGTTCGCGTTCTATTACCCGGAATGCAAATAATTACCTAAATTAGTAGCCGCAAAACCATTACTGAAGCATACAATTTTTGATCCAACCTAAAGCATGCGCAAATTTCTTAGCCTTATAACTTTCGTTTTATTACTTTTAATTTCCTGTCCTTTGCAGCTTAAATCACAGGTTGTTACAGAGATTGACAGCATAACGATGTGTTATAATGCCACAAAAGCCATCCCTGCAGTTGTACAAAATATTAAAAACGTCGATTCCCTAAGGCTGGCGCTTTATTTCGACAGTAAGGTTATTGATTTTATTGAGTTTTATGATGTAAATACAGCTCTTTCGGGTGGTACTTATAATGTTACCTCTGAGTCTGATTCTTTAATTATTACGTGGAAAAGGGCAAACAGCGTTAGTATTTCGCACGATACGCTTGTCTGGCTACGGTTCAATGGATTGAAAGGTTCAACAGCATTACACTGGAATAATACCACCAGTTTTTATCATACTTCCTCTGGAAATCAGACTGCTATTTTTGTGGATGGAAAGGCTGTAGTAGATCCTGAAATAAATGTCATTCTTAAAGAGCTAAGCCCGACCTGCGCACGAACTTGCGTTGCCAATTACCAGGCAGATGCATCAGGAGGAACAGGACCTTACAACATTCTGTGGAATGCTAAAGTTTCGCAATACGATTTTATTAAGAAAAACCTGTGTGCCGGTCCAAATAAGATACTGATAACAGATGCATGGGGTTGTAAACTAGACAGCCTGTATACCATTACCGGCTTACCCGGCGCTAATGTAAAACTTATTATCGAAGGGAATGAGGATACCACCATTTATGTTCAGAATCCGGTACTGAGGTTTTCATTTCAGGAAGTCTCCCCTACCCACATAATAGAACCGCCTGTTTGGGAATTCGGCGATGGCGATACAGCCGTATCCTTCAATCCTACACATATTTATCAGAAAGCAATCACTGTGACAGGGCAGAATCCGGGTTATACACTCAGATTGCATATTTATAATGAGAATGGCTGTGATTCGGTAATTGAAAAATGGATTCCGATAAAAGTGGCCAAATTAAAAATTCCCGGGGTTATTACGCCCAATGCGGATGGCAAAAATGATGTATTCCTGATTCTAAACGAAAATAAAACCGGTTCGGGCGAAGATATAAAGATCACCAATGAATACCAGAATATGGAACTTGTAATTTTTGACCGCTGGGGTCGTAAACTCTATGAAAATTCGAATTACAAAAGCGACTGGGAAGCCAAGGGAGTTCCCGATGGCACGTATTTTTATATTTTAAAGACAGTTGGTTTTTACGCAACCGAAACGCATAAAGGGTCAATCACCATATTAGGCAGCGGAATTACAAAATAGTAGAGACGCGATTAATCGCGTCTCTAAGTTCAAATTTTTATTGCTTTATATTTCAATCCGAAATTGCAGATCCGACACTTCGGCTTCGCTCAGTGTCAGGTATCCGAAATTAAAAATATAAATCCCTCTCCCCGGTTTTTATCTTCTCAATCCTTGTTCTGATTTCGGGAACATTTACTTTTTCGTGCGCTTTTTCAAGCTCAAGCAGGTTTTCTTCAATCACTTTATAACCCTTTGTCTTTGTTTCGGCAGGAGCGTAATCCTCTAAATATTCAGTAAGTGTGAGGATTGCATTTGGTGAACAGAATCGTTTTATAAATCCCGGAACCGAGAATTCCATAAAATGCTCACCTGTACGGCCAAGGCGGTAACAAGCAGTACAGAATGAAGGCAGGTAATCACTGGCCAATAATTCATCAATTATTTCATTCAGAGAACGCGAGTCGTTGATATGAAACTGTTCACGATTCAGATTCTGTTCTTCATTTTTATTTTCGGAGTAACTACCTAATTCAAGTTTGGTTCCGCCGTCGATTTGCGAAACACCGAAGCGCATCACTTCATCGCGTATTGCAGCATTTTCGCGTGCTGTCAGGATTAAACCTGTATAAGGAACCGCAAGCCTTAGAATAGCAACCAAACGCGTAAATTCTTCATCCGAAACTTTGTATTTACCATCGAAATTCATAGCCGAGGCTTCCTGAATTCTAGGAAATGATATGGTATGTGGCCCGACGTTGTAACAAGCTTCGAGGTGGTTGGTGTGACGCACCAAAGCCATTACTTCGAAACGCCAGTCGTACAATCCGAATAATGCTCCTATTCCGACATCATCAATGCCGGCTTCTTGGGCACGATCGAGGGAAGTAAGACGGTATTCGTAATTCTTTTTTTTGCCTCCAAGGTGATAATGACTATAAATTTCAGGGTGATAAGTTTCCTGAAAAATCTGGTATGTACCAATACCCGAGTCCTTTACAATCTTAAAACCTTCAATTTCGAGCGGAGCAGCATTAACATTTACACGGCGTATTTCACCATTTCCTTTTCTTACCCCGTACACAACTTTCACGGTATGAGCAATATATTCAGGCCCATATTCGGGATGTTCGCCATATACAAGAATCAGCCGTTTCTGACCGTTATCTTCAAGAGCTTCAACTTCTCTAATCAATTCCTGATCATCGAGCGTACTGCGGATAGCATCCTTGTTGGAGGCGCGAAAACCGCAATAAGAACAATTATTTACACACTTATTACCAATATATAAAGGTGCGAACAAAACAATACGGTTACCATAAACCATTTCTTTCAATCTGCGGGCGCCATCTTTTATCTCTTCAATTAATTCAGGAGAATCGGCACTGATAAGGATGGCCGTTTCAGCCAAAGTAAGGCGTTGCTTATTCATCGATTTTGCAATCACCGCCCTCACCTCGTCCATCGTAGGTTTGGTATTATTAATATGATCCCAGATTTCGTCAGCATCAATAAAAGGCATCATCCTCTGGTCGGGAATCCTGCATTCTTCAGGTTGAAATTTCATTTCGGATTATTTAACTTTCTGTTTAAAGTGCAAAATTACAACTTTTCCACCTATTTAAGCAATTCAATACCGAATTTCTGTGAATTGATTAACAGTAAAATTTACGTTAAAAAGTAATAGCGGAATAGCCTAATTATACATCTATAAATCAATGATATATCAAACTTCCAGTTGAAGTCCGTCGTAAGCGAGGTGAACCCAGTTTGGCAATGTTTCTTCAACTTCATCAAATTTACCCAGGAAATGGCTGATGTGTGTCAGATAAGCTTTCTCCGGTTTCAGATCATTAAGGATATCAAGGGCTTCGCTCAACGAAAAATGTGAAATATGCCTCGATTGCCGGAGTGCGTTAATAACTATAACTTTTGAGCCGCGTATCTTTTCCAGTTCCGAAGGTGAAATATAATTAGCATCTGTGATATAGGTAAAATCACCAATTCTATATCCAAAAACCTCCATGTCCTGATGCATTACCTGAATAGGAATAAACCTGAATTCACCAATAGTAAACGGTGAAACAGTAATTGAGTGAAGGTTTAGTTTAGGGGCACCTTTATAAAGGCCGGGTGCAAATATATACGGAAAATTTTCCTTAATGGCATCAAGTGTAATTTGCGTACCATAAATGTCAATCGATTTGTGAAGTATATAATTAAATGCCCTGATATCATCCAGACCGGCAATGTGATCGCGATGAGCATGCGTGAACAGCACCGCATCTATATCCTCAACTTTATTTTTCAGCATCTGAATTCTGAAATCAGGTCCGCAGTCGATTATAATATTTGAATTCCCCCTGCTAAGCATTACGGATGAACGATAGCGCTTATCACGGGCATCGTCGCTCTTGCAAACTTCGCAGTTGCAGGCAACCACGGGAACGCCGGTTGAAGTGCCGGTTCCGAGGAAGGTGATTTTCATTTTACTATTTAAATCTGACACCAGACAGGTTAGTTAATGGTTAAAAGTTAATAGAAAATAGTCGTGCTTTATGGATTATCAGACACTTTTGAATGATGCTCAAGAATTTCAAATTTCACACCTATTTCCTCATTTTCTATTTTCTATTTTCTGTTTTTCAGTAAATTAATTCTTCCACTTCCCTCTTATCTCTTTCCAGTTGATTCTCAAGTTCATCGGTTCCGCTGAATTCAAGTTCCTCACGGATATATTTTACAAAATACACGGTTGCATCTTTCCCGTAGAGTGGTTCATGCACTTCGAATGGAAAAATCTCTATCGTAACATCTTCTTTTCGACGGGCCTTACCGTAACGACTGTTTTTAATGTTGAGTATTCCTTTAAATGAATATGAACCCACTTCAATCCTGACAGCATAAACGCCATCGGGTGGCACCAGTTTGCATTCTTCTTCAATATTGATGTAAACTGTATTCAGATTTCGTCCGATCAATTCGCTGCTGCCTGTAGTGAGCTTGCCCATGATCATATAATGGTAATCAAGATAAGCATTGGCACGTTGAATTTTTCCTTCCTGCAGGGCTTTTCGGATAAGCGAGGAACTTATGGTTTCGTTGTGAATGTCCTGTTCAGGGATTTCTTCCACGTCGAATTTGTAGTAATTGCCAAGTTCTTTCAAAAAGTCAAAATTGCCTTCCCGGTTATAACCGAACTGATGATTGAATCCGATTACAATTTTTCGGGCATGCAATCTGCCAACAAGGATGTCGCGTATAAAATCAATAGATGAGATATGCGCAAATTCCGGTGTAAACGAAACAATTATCAGGTTCTGAAGACCTGCTTTACGCAGAAGCTCAATTTTTTCGCGTTGCGAGTTTATCAAAAACAGATCCTTCCCGGCAGTTTCGGGAAATAAAACCTTGCGCGGATGTGGGTGAAAAGTAATGACCACACTTTCACCGTGTATTTCGTTTGCAAGTTTATTGATACGATTTATAATCGTTCTATGCCCCACATGCACGCCATCGAATCCCCCTGTTGTTACAACCGGGAACGGAATAGATGCAAGCTGATCAAAATCGTAAAAAATTCGCATTTTACACAATGAACTTACATATTGGAAACAATGCAAACATCAATAATGAAGCATTAAACCTTATCCTTGATTATCATTTCTTTACAAAGTATGCCAGTTTTTCGAGCGAAGTAATAATATCATACTCTTCGAGATGCACATTGGATGGCACATTGATGGGCTTAGGAGTAAAATTCAGGATTCCTTTTATCCCGGCCATTACCAGAAGTTCGGCCACACTGGCAGCATCACTTGCCGGCACTGTAAGCACAGCAATGGTAATATTCTCCTCCTTAATTATTTCGGTGAGCCTATCGAAAGGATAACACTGAACCCCGGCATACACCTTATCCACTTTTTCAGGATTTATATCAAAGCCGGCCACTACAGTAAGTTTAGTCCTTTTACCACTGAAATATCCGATAATTGCACGACCAAGATTGCCAATGCCAATAACAGCAACCTTCTGACCATCTTTACTGTCAATTATTTTACCAATAATATCAATAAGTTCTTTTACATCATATCCTTGTCTGAGGGTTCCGGAATAACCAATAAGCATAATATCGCGCCGCACCTGTACAGAGGTAATATGAAGCATAGCAGCCAGTTCGTGCGAAAACACATGATGCTTTCCGGTTGCATTTGTAATAAGTAATGTACGCCTGTACTGACTGAGGCGTTCAACAGTTTTATCCGGGAGTTTTTTTGTAGCCATTTTAATTAGTTATGATATTTCGTTTAAAAATTAATTTCTGAATATTATTCTTCCGATTCAATTAAAGTGATAATAAATGATGTCCCTTTATCAGGTTCACTTAGTACTTCGATGCTTCCCTGGTACATATCAACTATCTTTTTTACAATAGATAAGCCTAATCCGCTACCGGTTACTTCGCGCGTCTGGCTGCTTTTGATCCGAACAAAATCATCAAATATTTTCGCTTTATCTTCGGTTTTCAACCCTATACCAGTATCTGAAACAGTGATTTTAAGTTCTCTTCTTTTTTTTTCAAGAAAGATATCTACCCTACCACCTGCTTTATTGTATTTAACAGCATTCGAAATAAGGTTGTTCATCACGATCTCTATTTCACCCGGATCGGCTTTCATTTCAAATGCCTCATGCGAATTGATGTAAAGATCAATGTCTTTCTGAATAGCATACGGACGAATGGTATCGACAGCCATCTGCACAATTTTTCGGATATTTACTTTCTCCAGTTTCTGCGTTGGCTTGCCCGTTTCAATTTTGGTAAGATCAAGCAGGTCGAGAATGAGTTGCCGCATTCCTTTTATCCGTTCCATCGACCTGTCGAGCATTTCCTCGTAAGCATCTACATTATTCCCGAACTGTCTCTCCTTGATCATCCTCATATATCCGTCGATTGCATTGAGCGGGGCCTTTAGCTCATGCGATAATACGGATAAAAACTGAAACCTGATCTGTTTGCCTGTTTTATTTAGCGTTTGCGTCATCCGTTTCAGGAATATCTGCTTGGTAATGTTTTCGACCGAAGCTCTGATTTCCTGTGGCGTAAATGGTTTTGGGATAAAGTCGAAAGCTCCGTCGCGCGTTGCTTTTACAGCTAATTCCAATGATGCATAGGATGTTATCATTACCACAATAATATCGTATTGTTTGCTTTTAACATACTCAAGCACTTCAACCCCTTGTATATCAGGCAACTTATTATCCAGCAACAATATTTCGGGAAGCTCTCTATCAATAATTTCGATGCCTGATTTTCCGGTTCCGGCTTCGAGCACCTGGAAGTCAATCTGCTCATCCATAAAGGGATAATCAACCTTAAAATTCTGAAGAATGCGTTTTGTTCCTTCGCGGATGCCCGGTTCGTCGTCGATAATAAGTATCTTATAAGTAGCCATAGTTTAAAGTTTCAGTAGTTTTTTTATTTCGCGCTGCAACTGATCAAAACGGATTCCTTTGTCGAGAAACAGATCAGCATTGATCCACCGGGTGCTTTCATCGGAATGTAAATCGAAAGTCATTCCTGTTTCTGCAGTTACGGAAGTTGCTATTATAACAGGAACGTCAGGATATTTCCGTTTTATTTTATAACTCAGGATAAAACCGCTGTCATCACTTTCCATCATCAGGTCAAGAATGCATAAGTCGGGCTTGATTTCCAGAATTATTTTCTCAGCTTCGGCTTGGCTTTCGGCAGTAATTGTTTCGAAACCCATTTGCTCCACTTTCATCCGCATCTGGAATAAATAGTCCATATCGTCATCAACGATCAGTATTTTCTTTTTCATGGGTATCAGCGTTAATTTCTTCAAATGGTAATCTATATTTTGTGAGTTCCAGACTATTCTGCCGGAATTTTAGTCTGCTTTCTCAAGCGTCAGACATACTGCGGGTGTGGGGGCACTTTAACTTCTTCACCTCATCCGCCTTCGGCACCTTCTCACATCATCCGCCTTCGGCACCTTCTCACCTCATCCGCCTTCGGCACCTTCTCCTCAAGGAGAAGGCTGTAAACTTCATATTTGCAGGAATATTGGGAAGATTAGATTCTAATCATCCGAATATTCAATATTCACTTTTCATTATTCACCGCTTCACCTCATCCGCCTTCGGCACCTTCTCCTCAAGGAGAAGGCTGTAAACCCCATTTTTGCAGTTTTACTGGAAGAATAAGTGATATTTATTTAATTATTCTCTATTCACCATTTCACTATTCTCTATTCACTATTCACTTCCTACAAAAGTCTGCTCCTCGGAATAGTAATTGTAAAAGCAGTTCCTGTCGGGCCGACAAGCGGATCAACATTCGATTCTACTTTTATATCTCCCTTGTGCATTTTCACTATACCATAAATAATCGGCAATCCAAGTCCGGTACCTTTTCCTATTTCCTTGGTGGTAAAGAATGGTGTAAAAAGTTTATCCATATCCTCAGGCTGAATTCCGGTTCCGTTATCACTTATTCTGATGGTAAACTGATCAGTGGTATCCGACAGGTTAAAAATAATCTGACCCTTACCGGGCATGGCTTCCACTGCATTTTTAAGTAAGTTGGTGAAAACCTGTGTCATCTGGTCGCAATCGATCATAGCAACTGGATCTTTAACTTCAGCATTGAAGCGAATCTGAATTTCTTCGGGAATTATTACAGAATCAATGCTATGACTGGCAAGTTTTACAAAATCAGTTTCAGTAAGATTTACCTGGTTTTTACGCGCAAAATTGAGGAGCCCGCCTACAATTTTCCGGCAACGATCCGATTGTTCGACGATAAGGTCGAGATCCTGTAACATAGGACTGTCAGCGGGTAATTCCTCACGAAGAATATTACTATACATGGTAATCACGCCCAAAGGATTGTTGAGCTCGTGCGCAATTCCCGCTGAGAGTTGGCCCATGCCTGCAAGTTTTTCGGAGTGGCGCAAAGCTTCCTGCACATTAGCCAGCTTTTCTTTCGAAACATTAAGTTCCCGAATATATTTATGGAGTTTTTCGATGGAGTAAGGAAGGCACATTTCGGTTTCGGCAAGGCCATTTATGATAGCGATAGCGTGTTCCTCGCATGAATCGTAGCCACAGGCACCGCAATTCAGATGATCCTGCTGGCTGTATTTCCCCATTTTGTACAACACTTCTTTTATTTCCTCATTGGGCGGACGTACCGATCTCATATCACGGGACTGAAAGGTGCGTGAGAAATCAAGTTTCGAATATTCATCCAGGTAATCTTGCCATTGATCTTTATCCAAAACAGACATTTTGTGATTGGCATAGCTGATAATCTTTGCTTTTTTTGCAAAACGCAGGGCTGTAGGCGAAGCATTCGGGTAAGGAGTCATTCCAGGACCCAGGATACATCCTTCGCAACAAAGCAGATGCAAGTGATGCCCTTCGAGGTTACCCTGCTCAAATTCGCGTAACGCATCCTGGAAATTTTCCCGGCCACCGGCAACCAATATATTTTCGCTCAATACATCTACATTTACTTCCATCGTTTGAAGCAAGCCATGGCTTAGCGGGAAAATAGCGCCGCGTCCGCCCAAGGGAGGATCAAATTCAGCGGGAGTTACTTTCCTTGGATTCAGACGTGCAGTTTCTATCATTTCGCGTAATTCACGAAAAGTGAGAACTGCATCAATTTCATCCGATTCTGCTTTTTTCGCCAGACATGGACCAATAAATACCAGTTTTGCATCATCACCATAAAGTTTCCGGACAACCCTGGCCATCGCAACCATAGGCGAAACTACATTGGCCAGTCTTTTTGTAAGATCGGGCGAATAGCGTTCAATATAAGCAACAATAGCCGGGCAATCGGATGAGATGGCCGGCATATCGAGGTTGAGCTGCTCTTTGTAATACCTGGCAACCAGGTCGGCGCCAAACGAAACCTCGGTTACATGACTGAATCCGAGCGATTTTATTACGCCAACCAGAACTTTATGATCATCAAAATCAGAAAACTCAGCCGGAAAACTAGGTGCGACAAGGGCAATAACTTTCGGATATGCCGAGATGAGCCGATTCACCTGGTCGATTTCTTTATAAAATATTTTGGCGTCCTGGCTGCAGACTTTAATGCAATTTCCACAGGCAATGCATCTTGCAGTAATAACTTCAGCCTGTCCACCGATAATACGTATTGCTTTTGCCGGACACTCGCGTACACAGGTATAACAAACCCTGCATCTTTCCTTTACAGTAAAGACCAGTTTTTTGTCAGTTTCCTGGTTCGAAGAAGAGTTTAAGTCTGGGCTCATTAATTAAGGGTTGAAGGGTTTGAAGAGTTTGAAGAGTTTAAAGAGTTTCAGATTTATCCTACCATTTTCTAATAACTATTAACTTTTAACTGAAGTTTACTACCTCATAACTTCACGCTCCTCATAAGTTGTAAACAAATGAGCAAGGCTTACTTCACTTCCCGGTTTTTGTAAAAACGAATTATAAACCTCTTGTAATGAAGCATTCTGATGGGCAAATCTGTTCGATTCCTTTTCATCAAGTTCGTAAATTGCTTTAGCCCTGGCTTTTACATTATCAGCTTCGGGATGAATAGGCTGGCCACCACCGCCAACACAACCTCCTTCGCAAGCCATTACTTCGATGTAGTGAATATCTGTCCGTCCTTTTCTTATTTCCGAAAGAAGCGGTTCGATATTTCCTATCCCGTTAACAACGGCAAATCCAAGTTTGAATTCACCAATTTTTACAAAATATTCTTTCCGGCCCTTTCCCGTTCTGAGTTCCTGGATTTTAAGCTGGCTCGTTTCCTTGCCTGTTATTACAAAATGCAGAGTGCGGATAAAAGCTTCGGTGAGTCCGCCACTTACGGCCAGCATCTTTCCGGCTGAACTCCGCGCCTGGTATGGCTGATCTGACAATTCAGGCTCAACCTGCTCAATATCAATCCCGTTAAGCCGGATCAAACGCGCCAACTCTCTCGTTGTAAGCACAAGATCAACATCTGCTATTCCTTTGTGAGTCATTTGCTCACGTTGCGACTCAAATTTCTTGGCAATGCATGGCATGGCCGAAACTGAGTAAATATCATCATTCGAGATGCCCGACTGTACCGAAAAGTGATTGGTAATCAACGCACCCAGCATCTGCTGTGGCGATTTACACGCTGACACATTGGCAAGCAAATCGGGATGAGTTTGCTCAACAAATTTTATCCAGGCAGGGCAACAGCTCGAAACCATTGGCAGGTTTTCGCCTGCTTTCAATCGACTGTAAAATTCATTTGCCTGCTCCATTATCAGCAAATCGGCCCCAAACGCCGTATCAAATACAAAATCGAACCCAAGTTTACGTAAAGCAGCATACATTACTCCTTCGATATCTTTTCCGGGGCGCAGACCAAATTCTTCAGCAAGCGTAACCGAAAGTGTTGGTGAACACTGTATTACAGTTTTTACAGCCGGATTATGCAGTGCATCCTGAAGTTGGGCGGGATATTGCTTTTCGGCCAGGGCACCGGTAGGGCAAACCAACACACATTGTCCGCAGTTGATGCAACTTGATAAGTTCATCCCTTTGTTAAATGCCGGACCAACCTGCACTTTATTGCCTCTGCCTATAAAATCGAGCGCCGTAATCTTTTGTATTTCCTCACAAACCCGGATGCATCGTCCACAAAGAATGCACTTGGCAGGATCGCGTAACAAACTGGCACTCGAAGGATCGGTTTTGTATTTATTTTTTTTACCGTAAAAACGACGTTCGCGTACGTTAAGATCTTCGGACAATTTCTGTAATTCACAATTTCCATTTCGCTCGCAATACAGGCAATCGTCAGGATGGTTGCTGAGCAATAATTCGGTATTGGTCTTGCGGGCTTTTATAACCCGTGGCGAATGTGTTCGGACTCGCATCCATTCCTCCACAGGGTGTGAGCAGGCAGGTATCAATCCCTGTAGCCCTTCCACTTCCACCACACACATCCTACATGCGCCCGATGGAAGCAAATCCTTGATATGGCAGAGCGTTGGAACTTTAATTCCATTGCGCTCCAGTGCCATAAGCAAAGTATCACCCCGCCTGGCTTTAATGGTTTTGCCGTTTACCTCTATATCGAAAAACATATTTTATTCTTTTTCTACGATCAGTTTTTTATGTTTATTTAAAACCGATTTATTGTTCAATTTTGTGAATCAACAAGGCATTATCTTAATTTTACAGCTACAAATTTGCATACATCAAAGCAAATCCCACAGCCTATACATTTTTCCTCAATGATAAAATGAGGCTGCCTGGGCTGGCCAACAATAGCATTTGATGGACATTTGCGCAAGCAAGCCACACATCCGATGCAATTATCCACATCGATATAGAACAGACGCAATTCCTTGCAAACGCCAGCTCTGCATTTACGATCGAAAACATGTTCTTCAAATTCTTCTCTGAACCATTTCATGGCGCTCAGTAAGGGGTTTGGAGCAGTTTGTCCCAGCCCGCAAAGTGAAGTGTCTCTTATAACTTCCGACAGATCTGCAAGTTGCATTATTCCCTTAAACCGCTCCAGGACTTCAAAACCTGACTCGCCGGTTGGCCTGCGGGTAATATTTTCGAGTATTTCGTGTATCCGGCGTGTTCCTTCGCGGCACGGAATGCATTTCCCACAACTCTCTTTTTGAAGAAAATTCATGAAAAACTTAGCCATATCCACCATGCATGTATCTTCGTCCATCACTATCATTCCGCCGGAACCTATAATGGCGCCTTCGTTCCATAACGATTCGTAACCTACCTGAAGATCAAGTTGTGATGCGGGAAGGCAGCTTCCTGAAGGGCCGCCTATCTGAACTGCTTTAAATTCCTTGCCATCCTTTATCCCACCGGCAATTTTATAAATAATATCCCTGATTTTAGTTCCCATCGGAACTTCAACCAGCCCGGTTATCATTGCTTTACCTGATAATGCAAACACCTTAGTTCCAGGAGATTCGGGAACACCAATTTCGTTAAAATGCGAAGGGCCATGACGGAGTATAAATGGTATATTCGCCAGTGTTTCCACATTATTAATTACGGTAGGTTTACCAAAAAGTCCTTCGATTGCGGGGTATGGCGGTTTGGGGCGTGGCATTCCACGTTTGCCTTCAATGCTGTTGATCAAAGCTGTTTCCTCACCACAAACAAAGGCTCCCGGACCTTTCACCAGAGTTATTTTCAGATCAATTCCACTCTCAAAAATATTGTACCCCAGTAAACCGTATTCTTTTAACTGACAAATAGCCTGATTGAGCATGTAATAGGCCTGGCTATATTCGTCCATCACATAGATATAGGCCGTTGTAGCTCCAATTGCATACGCTGCAATAGCGATACCTTCGAGCAACAAATGAGGATCGCCTTCAATAACAGCGCGATCCATAAAAGCACCCGGATCGCTTTCGGCAGCATTGCATACCAGGTATTTCTGATCGCTTACCGTATTATGAGCCAACATCCATTTCTCACCCGTGAGGTAGCCACCTCCTCCCCTGCCTCGCAAACCACTCTGATCGACAACAGTACAAATTTTTTCGCCGGTATAGTTGCGAATGCATTTAAGATAAGTGTGATACCCACCTCTGGCTATATAATCGGCAATTGAATCGGGATTGCTGATGCCACAGTTTGCAAGGACAATCCGATACTGATATTTAAAAAATGGCAATTCACTTATTACCGGAACATTTTCCCACCTGTTGTGCCTTGAATTACTAAACTGACCAAGGATATTTTCGAAAGGAACTTCGCTGTTAAAAATATCATCCAGAAGAGGTTCAACAATTTCATGAGTTACGTTTCTGAATGATATCCTGGCTTTACCAGGAAGCTGAATATCAACAATGGGTTCGTACGAACAAAGCCCCAAACATCCTACCTGTACTATTTCGGCAATGATATTTTTCTCTTCAAGATACTTTTTAACAGCTTTATGGGTTTCATCCGCGCCAGCCACTTTCCCGCAAGTACCCGAACCAATATATACAACAGGTTGAGTTACTTTTTCGTGCCTGATAATGGCTAAAAAATCAGTAACCTCCTTATGCATTGGTTCAGCTTTTGCCGCAAGAACTCTTTCAACCAAAAATTGTTTCTCGTCCATGAAGTAAACCTGAGTTAAATAGTGCGCCTGTATTGATCAATGATTTGAGCTATTTCCTGTATCGAAATTGCTGTTTTAAATTCGCCGTTTACATTCATTACCGGAGCCGAGCCACATGCTCCCATGCAACTTACAGCTTCGAGGCTGAATCGTCCGTCGCGGGTTGTATTGCCTTCTTTTAAATTTAGCACCCGCTCCACTTCCCGCAATATCCCTGCAGAACCGTGCATATGACAGGAAGTTCCCCTGCAGACTTTGATATGAAATTTTCCTTTGGGTGCAAACCTGAACTGATCGTAAAAGGTTGCAATTCCATATACTTTGCTGGATGGCAATTTAATATATTGTCCGACTTTTAGAATGGCTTCTTCGTTGAGGTAACCATATTCGATCTGGATATCCTGAAGTAATGGCAAAAGTGCTTCGCGCGAACCCGCTTTATATCTGCTGATGATTTCGTCGAGTGTGACCTGCATAAAGTTTTGATTGTTTATTCTATGTAGCTGACTACAAAAATAATGCTTTGCTTTTATAAATCAGTATTATTGTTAAAAAAATAACAATGTTATTCATTTAACAAGTAATTTTGATATCCAATTATTTCTATATTTGTTTTTTGAATGATCATTCTAACATCCACAACAAAAAACAATACATTTAACGATGATGGAAATCGCAAAAAAAGAGGTAGTTATATGTCTTGGGAGTTCTTGTTTTGCCAGAGGCAGCAAGCAATTGGTCCAAATTGTGAATGATTATCTCCGCGACAGAAACCTTTTGAATGAAGTCCGCTTTCACGGTCACCGGTGTTTCGGAGAATGCGCCGTAGGGCCGTCTTTGAAACTGGATGGACTTTTAAAAGAAAAACTGGATGAAGAAACTGTGATTGCTATTTTGGATGAGTTTTTCGAGTCGTTGGAGAAATGAGGGTTTGGAGAGTTTGAAGAGTTACAGGGTTAAGGAGTTACAGAGTTACGACCATTGTTTGACAATCGCATGGCAACTGAATGAAAACTTAATTACAAACGTATGACAATCGTATGACAACCGAATGACCATTGTATGACAACCATATGACAAATTAATAATAATCAGAAAAAAAAAGATGCAAGCACCTCTCGTGTTTATAGTAGAAGATAAATGTAAGGTTTGTTACGCCTGTGTGCGGGTTTGCCCGGTTAAAGCGATTGAACTACGACCATCAAGCGATATTCCCTTTATAAATCCGGACAAATGCATAGGGTGTGGAAGCTGTTTCGGAGTTTGCAATCCGGGGGCCATAAAGTATTATAATTCGAAACCGGCTGTAAACGAGCTGATTAGATCCGATTATAAAGTAGCCGCATTGGTGGATCCGAGTATCTCAGGCGAGTTCGAGGATATTACTGATTACCGGAAATTTGTAAAAATGCTGCTCGAAATGGGTTTCGATTATGTACATGATGTATCCTTTGGTGTTGACCTGGTTGCAGAGGAATATAACGAATTGGTTTCTAATTTCTTAGGGAAATATTATATACTCACCAATTGTCCGCCCATTGTTTCGCTGGTTGAAAAATATTACCCGCATCTGATTGATAACCTTGCTCCTATTGTTAATCCCATGATTGCCACAGCAAAAGTTGTGAGGGATATGTATGATGATGATATAAAAGTAGTTTTTATAGGGCCATGCATTGGTGCAAAAGAAGAAGCCGACAGGTTTGATGGAAAAGCAAAAGTGGATGAAGTTTTGACTTTCACAGAGCTAAGGGAAATGTTCGATGAGTTAGGCATCAAAGAAAGTAATATTGAATTTTCGGAGTTTACCGAACCAAGGGGATATAAAGGATCTTTATTCCCGATCAGCACAGGAATCGTTCAGGCATCGGGACTCAATATGGATTTGCTGTCCGGAACAGTGGTTACATCCGATGGAAAAGACAGGATACTTGCCGCTATCAGCCAGTTTGAGGAAGGCATTGAATATATTAAAAAGCATTTCAACATGTTTTATTGCGAAGGCTGTATGATGGGGCCGGGAATGACACCCGGGGGCAAAAAGTACAACCGCCAAACCCTTGTGAGGGCTTACACATCAAAGAGATTGAAAGATTTCAAAATGGCTAAGTGGAACGGTGATCTGAAGCAATTCCAGAAACTTGACTTTAAGCGGGATTTTAAAGCAAATGATCAGCGGATGCCCGCTCCTCCGGAAGAAAAGGTGGAAGAGGTGCTTAAAATAATTGATAAAACCGGAAACGATGAAAACCTGGGTTGCAAAGCCTGCGGTTATGATAGCTGCCGCGATTTCGCCATTGATGTTGCCAATGGAGTTACCCGGCCCGACATGTGCATAATGCATTCGCTGAAAAGCAAACAGGACTACATCCGCTCGCTGAAACTTACCAACGATAAACTTGCCAAAACCCAACACGCACTCCAGAACTCTGAGAAACGGGCACTTTCGGAAAAGCAGATCGCACAGGACGCGCTGGAAACCACACAGACCATGTTGCACAAACTGCCCACAGCTGTGGTGATAGTAGATGAGAATATGAAAATTGTAGGGTCGAATGAAAGTTTTGTAACCATACTGGGTGAAGAAGCAGCCGAAATAAATGAAATTATTCCAGGCCTTCTCGGCGCCGATCTGAAAACCTTACTCCCCGTACAGTTTTACAAGTTGTTCGCCTATGTGGTGAGCAGCAACGATGATGTTGTGGGCCGTGATGTTCGGTTGAATGATAAGCTGCTGAATGTCACTATTTTCTCCATCAAAAAAAATAAAATAGTGGGTGCTGTGATCAGGGATATGCAAAACCCGGAAGTACGTAAAGAGGAAGTAATAAACCGTGTAACTGAAGTAATTGATCAAAACCTTGATCTGGTTCAGCAAATTGCTTTCCTTTTGGGCGAAGGTGCAGCCAAAACCGAGAAAATGCTGAATTCGATTATTGAATCGCATAAGAGTAAGGAGTAGATTGAGGGAGGATTGATTTGATTGAGGAGATTGAGGAGATTGAAGGGATTGAGGGGTTTGAGGGGTTTGAGGGGTTTGAGGGGTTTGAAGAGTTTGAAGAGTTTCAATTTGAACCTTGAAATAAAGAACAATTGAACATTTGAATAATTGAACCTTTGAACCTTTGAACAATCAAAACACTAAGAAAGAATAACCTAACAAGAAACCATGAGTGAAGGTCAATTTTATGTGGAAGTAAATACGGTGCAGAAAAACCATGACCTGGAAAGAATCTGTGGCGACAAATTCCTTTCGCGGCGAATTTATGAGGAGAACCGGATTATTGCCGTTCTTTCGGATGGAATGGGACATGGAGTTAAGGCAAGCATGCTTTCGACGCTCACGGCTACCATGGCACTTAAATTTGCCGAAGAGCATAAAGAAGTGCGGAAAATAGCCGAAATCATTATGAATACTTTGCCGGTTTGCAGCGAGCGCCAGATGAGTTATTCCACTTTTACCATTGTAGATATTGATATTGAAGGTGAAACCAGAATACTTGAATATGACAATCCGCAAACCATTGTTTTACGCGGAAATACACAGATTGATCCAGGCTGGGAATACATCATCCTCGATACGGAAAAAAATGCCGGCAAGGAGATAAGAACCTGCTCTTTCACACATCAGAAGGAGGACAGGATCATCATTTGTTCCGATGGCGTTACTCAGTCGGGAATGGGCAGCCCCAGGTATCCCTTTGGCTGGGGAATTGAGAATTGCGAGCAATATGTGCATCAGCTGGTTAGTGCCGATCTCACGATTTCGGCTACTCAGTTGGCAGCCAAAGTAGTGAATATGGCCAATATTAATGATGGCTATCACCCGAAAGATGATACTTCGTGTGCCGTAATTTACTTCCGCGAACCACGCAAACTTTTATTATGTACCGGCCCTCCATACGAAGAAGTGAATGACGTTAACCTCGGCGAAGCTGTTAAAGCATTTGAAGGTAAAAAAATAATTTGTGGCGCTACTACCGGCGACATTGTTTCGAGGCAACTGGGACTTCCGATTGTTGACAGTTTCGAGTTCGACGATCCTGATCTGCCTCCGCTTTCATTTATGGAAGGAATTGACCTTGTAACGGAAGGAATTCTTACGCTGGGTAAAGTTTCGGATCTGTTAAAAATATATTCGCCCAGACTCAAACTCGGCAAAGGTCCTGCTGACCAGATTGTTAGGCTGCTACTTGATAGTGATGAAATCCATTTTATTATCGGAACACGTATTAATATTGCCCACCAGGATCCTAATCTGCCTGTTGATCTGGAAATAAGACGGACAGTAGTAAAGCGTATCAAACGAACGCTGGAGGAAAAATTTCTGAAAGAGGTTGAGCTAAGATATATTTAAAAGCGTAGTCTTTTGGTTTACCTATTCTATTTCTAATCACTATGGTCCGTACAAAAATTATTTCGTCCCTGACGAGACTTGGTTTAATTTTGTATCTTATTTTCTACCAATATATTACCCCTACGGGGTAGTCCCGTTAGGGAAGATATATTGGTAGAATTCATGGCAAGACCCTCATGAGAAGTCCCGTATGGGACGCAATAGAATCAAAGGTTTTATCGCATTATAATCTTTTTTATTGGACAACAGAGGTATCTAATTAAAACATCTTGCAGATTTGATTTCACTTATCTGTCGAGCCACTCTTTAAAATCCTGTACCCTTTCGCGTGCAACAATAATATCATCGTCATTTATACCTTCTATTTTTAATCGCAGCCGGCTGTTGCTCCAGGCGAGAATATTAGTACATGACTGAATTGAAACAATATATTTCCTATTGATTCTGAAGCATATACCCGGATCGACAAGCGATTCCAACTGATCAATGGAATAATCGATACAATAATCGCGGTTAGATGCGGTATGAATATAAGTGGCTTTTTCGAGACTATAAAAAGCCTGGATTTCCTCAATCGGGATACTCTTAATTTTATCGCCAACTTTAACCATGAAACGTGATTTATACGTTTTAATGGCAGCGGAATTGGTAATTGCCAATAGCTTTTCGATAGCAAGTGATTGAGAGAACATTTTCGTTTTTTCGATTGCTTTTTTCAACCGATCCTCTTCAACAGGCTTTAGCAGATAATCAATTCCATTGGTTTTGAAGGCTTCGATTGCATAATGATCATAAGCGGTAGTGAAGATAATCGGACATTTTACCTGCACCTGGCTAAAAATATCAAAACTCAACCCATCGGCAAGTTGAACATCCGAAAAAATAAGGTCAATACCTGAGTGCGTATTTAAAAAAGGAACAGCATCGCGAACCGATTCGAGTATGGCAATAACTGCCATTTCGGGCGCAACTTTCTGAATCAGCCTTTCGAGATAGTTTGCAGCACGTTTTTCGTCTTCGAGGATTATGACATTCATTTCTCAGAACTTTTTAAAATCGGAACCCGGACAAGAAATTTCCCATCTGAATCAATTACTTCTATCGGTCTTTCAGTAAAATAACTAAATTGCTGGATGATATTTTTCAAACCGGTATTTTTTGAATCCTCTCCTACTTTCTTTAGTCGCAAAGTATTTTCAACTTCGAGATATGTTTCGTTACGGCGAATATGAATGTGCAATGGAAAGGCTTCAGAAACCTCATTATGCTTCACCGCATTTTCGACCAGCAACTGCAGTGTCATTGGAACAATCAGTTCGTCAGAAGCAGCTTCAATTTCAATTTCCAGAACCAGTTTATCTTCGAACCTCGTTTTCAGGAGATAGATATACGAATTCATAAATTCCAATTCATCTTTCAACGAAACAAGTTCTTTATCGCGGCTATCCAGCACATACCTGAATAAGTCACTGAGTTGGTTGATAAATTTAACAGCCATCGACTGGTCAGCATAAACGAGATCACTTAACACATTGAAACTGTTGAAAAGGAAATGCGGATTGATCTGGTTACGCAGAGCTTCGTACCGGTACGCCATCATTTCAACATTCAGTTCCTCCGCTTTAGCCACCGCCTTTTTCCATGCCTTAAAAAATCCTATCGCTGTAAAAATCAACGAGATATTAAACGAGATAATAATAGTATAAAGGCTCGACGTGGAAGTAAATTCCCAACTTTCGGAAGGTATCGTTCTGTATTTCAAATAAAACATCAGGTATTTTACAATCATAAAAGCGATAACCGAATAGCTTACCAATGTAAAAATCCCCAATATAGACCGTAAAACAGGCCTCTCGATCCATTTCAACTTATAATCCAAAAGCCGGTTAATTAGCAAAGCTCCGGTCCATTGCGTAATACAGATCATAAAAGACCACAAAAGATAAAAGAGGAAATCAGGAAAACTTTCGATAGGTCCACGAATAAACATCACTTGTATCAAAAGACTTAAACCCATGTTAGCCAGGATGTATTGAAGGATAGTGAATGGTTTTAAAAAGTCCTTTATAAAGCTCATGCGGCTATAATTTGTGAAGGGTTAAAGATAAGAGTTCTCTTTCAGATTTCTGTATAATTCCTGTTTCCACGAATGCATTTGCATGGAAGGAATAGAGAAACATCAAGCATCCTGCCGGCGTGCAAATACTACCGGGCAAACCGTGAAGTGTCAGACATCCTTTGGATGTGCAGACATTCATCAGGCATAAAGACAATTTACTTTCCGGACTTGCAATTCTCAACAATTTCGGCAACCTGATTTTTACCCCATGATGGGTAAAGCGGTGATTTTACTTTGAAATTATCCCAGTTTGCA
>JBBRYZ010000019.1:0-40956 GCA_038237165.1 Bacteroidales bacterium
GAATATTTCAGTCGGATCAGTCATCGATTGTTTGGTGGTAATAATATCTTTACCCGCCAGGCAAATGGATAAATAATCCCACTGTCCCTTGCTGATCTGCTTTATTTCATTGGTAGCTAATATCAGTGAATAGATTTGAACAGTACCATGAATTGAACTCAGGAAGTAAATGGTTTTCCCATCGGCCGACCATGTGAAATTATTGGCGCCCTGATCAAATTTTTCAGAAAAATCATTGTATTTAGAGGAAGCGAAATCATAAACCATAATCCGGTCTTTATCTGCTTCGAAACCGTTTCGTGCCATGCTTCTCCATACCATCTTACTTCCATCGGGCGAAAAAACAGGATCCTGGTCGTATCCGGCTAAACCGTTTGATACATTTGTTTCTTTTCCAGTTTTCAGATCGTAAACATAAATCTCGGAATTGGTGCTCAAAGAATATTCAAGCCCAGTGAGTTTTTTGCATGTGTAAGCAATTTTATCACCTGCCGGACTCCAGTTGATTTGTTCCATTCCGCCCCACGGAGCCATTGGTGACTCAAAACGTTGATTTTCCATAATATCCTTACCGGCTGCAACTTTACCATTCGAATATGGAGCAACAAAAATATGGCTGTAACTAAAGTCAGACCAGCTATCCCAGTGACGATACATGAGGTCATCTTCAATTCGGGCATTGGCTTTTGGCAGATCAGGATAAACATCGTTTGCAGTTTTGTCGAGCTTAACACGTTGTGTATAAAGTATATGCTTCATGTCCGGTGAATAGCTGAATCCCGAAATATCAGCAGCCGTTTTACTGATTTGGATTGGAGCGGAGCCATCAAAATTGGCTTCCCATATTTGCATCGAACCTGATTTGGCCGAGAGGAATGCAATTTTCTTTCCGTCGGGTCTGAAAATGCCATTGCCTTCACTTCCTTTGAAATTAGTGATTTTTACCGCATTGCCACCTGAAACAGGCAGAGAATATAAATCACGGTTGCCTTTGTTTTCGGCAAGATTGTACCAGCTAACGCCATACAAGATAGTTTTACTATCAGGCGAAACCTGTACATCGCTTACCCGGCCTAGTTTCCACAATAGTTCGGGAGTATAGCGGTTGTTAGATTCATTTTGCTGCGAAAACGCAACACCTGAAACTGCTATGCAAAGCAGTAAAATGATTGTACTTTTTTTCATCAAAAAATGATTTGAATTGTTTATTTGCTGCGAAAGTAGAAAAGTTTATTCAATATGAACAATAGAAATTGAACCTTAGTTAATAATGGGAATCAAGGGTCGATGTCATGTTTTGTATATTGAGGAGTCAAACTCTTCCAGAGTTTTAAACGCTGGAAGAGTTCGCCTGGCAATTAATAAGTTACAATTTCAACTTTTGATTCGTTTTAATAATATGTTACGTGTTGTTTTAATTATGTAGGGAATATTTTTATAGATACAAAGATGCAATTTGAAACCTCAGTTCAGGGTTTTGAATAGTTTTCTGATAATTAGTTTTAACTTTGGCTCAGAAACTTTCTTCTACCAATGCATAATTACCACAACTCATTCTGCTTAACTTTTAATGATTGGATTTAAAGAACCTGAATAAAAAAATGGATTAAGCATGACTAAAATAGAAGCTCAACAGCAAATAAATCAACTTGTTACTGAACTTAATGATCATAATTACAGGTATTATGTTCAGGCAGAACCGGTAATTTCGGATTATGAATTCGATATGATGCTCGAGAAACTGGCTGCTCTGGAAAAAGAGTTTCCGGAATTCCTGCAACCCGATTCGCCAACTCAGCGTGTTGGTGGTACAATAACGTCGGAATTTGCTTCAGCCAGGCATACATATCCTATGCTGTCGCTATCAAATACCTATTCCGAAGGCGAACTTCGTGAATTTGATGACCGGGTACGCAAACTTGTTGATGGCAAATACGAATATATCTGCGAACTTAAATTCGACGGGCTTTCTATCAGCCTGACTTATGAAAATGGTTTGTTAACCCGAGCTTTAACTCGTGGCGATGGCGAAAGAGGTGATGATGTTACAACCAACATACGAACCATTCGAAGTATTCCTTTACGACTGATTGGATCAGGATTTCCGGAATCTTTCGAAGTTAGAGGTGAGATTATTCTGCCAAGACCCGGATTTGAAAAGATGAACCTCGAACGGATAGAGATTGGCGAAAATCCCTTTGCCAATCCACGCAATGCCGCTGCCGGCAGCCTTAAATTACAGGATTCGGCCGAAGTAGCCCGTCGTCCGCTTGACGGATACATGTATTACGCGCTTGGTGATTCACTGTCATTTACAACCCATCAGCAAAGTCTTCAAACATTGGCAAGTTGGGGATTTAAGATTTCGGATAAAACCGCTCTTTGCCAGACAATAGATGAAGTTATTGCCTTCATCAATAAAATGGCCAAAGAGCGCGATCAATTGACCTTTGATATTGATGGAATTGTCATTAAAGTAAATTCGCTTGAACAGCAGCAGGCGCTGGGTTTTACAGCCAAATCACCACGTTGGGCAATTGCTTACAAATACAAGGCCGAACAGGTCACAACCCAGCTTTTATCCATTGATTATCAGGTTGGTCGCACCGGAGTTGTTACTCCTGTTGCAAACCTGAAACCAGTTCAACTGGCAGGAACAGTTGTGAAACGCGCCAGTCTGCACAATGCCGATATTATTACCAAGCTCGATGTCAGGATTGGCGATTTTGTTTTTGTCGAAAAAGGTGGGGAAATAATTCCTAAAATCATTGGTGTCGATTTTAGCAAACGCGATATGTTTGCTGAACCGGTTGTTTTTATTGAAACTTGTCCGGAATGTGGAACAAGGCTTGAACGGCAGGAAGGTGAAGCCGGAAATTTTTGCCCGAACGAGGATCATTGTCCGCCACAGATAAAAGGCAAGCTTGAGCATTTTATCCACCGCAAAGCAATGGATATCGACAGCCTTGGCGAAGGTAAAATCGAAATACTCTTTGATAATCATTTGGTTAACGATATTTCCGATTTATATAACCTCACCTATGAATCAATTCTGGGTTTGGAAAAGGTATTTAAAGGAACAGATGGAGCGAAGGATAAAAAGCTGAGTTTTAAAGAAAAAACTGCTGAGAATATTATTAAAGGAATCAATGCTTCAAAATCTGCTCCTTTCGAACGTGTTCTTTTTGCTATCGGGATCAGGTATGTTGGCGAAACTGTTGCCCGTAAACTTGCTTTGCATTTTAAAAATATTGATGCCATAATTGCCGCCGGCCTCGAAGAATTGCAATTGGCCGAAAACATAGGTGAAAAGGTTGCTGCAAGCATTTATACCTATTTTCGTAAGCCCGAAAAGCTCGTTTTGATCGAGAAATTAAGAGCTGCCGGGCTAAATATGATAGCCGAAAAACAACCTGATTTGCTTTCTTCGAATCTTGTTGGCAAAAGCATTGTTGTGTCAGGATCTTTTGGATCGTCGCAAAGGCGAAAGGAACTGGAAGAAATGGTAGTGATGCATGGTGCCAAATTGGCAGGTGGTGTTACGTCCAAAACTGATTTCGTAGTTGCGGGCGAGAATATGGGTCCGGAAAAGCGCCAGAAAGCCTTGAAGCTCGGAATTCCGGTTATTAATGAAGATGAATTCCTTGGAATGTTGGTGTAAAATCCAAATTGGATTGCTTTTTGTAGCTGGTAGCGAGGAATTAGCATGTAATTTATTTACTTACCAACTCTTTCAATTGAATTACATTTCATTCCTACTTTTAAAGTTATTCATATGGCAATCCCCTTATCAGAAATAGACAATACCTTTTCGAACCTATGCAAATTGGTGTATGCCGACCGTTTAAAGGAAGCATTAATTCAGATGCAGATTTTGATGGAAGGTATGCATGTGGTAGATTTTACACTGCAATACGAAGATATTAACCAGACTTACCTGATGTTGTTGGAATACAATTTCAGAGGCGTTCCTGATCCACAGCGGAATAATATTTTCGGAAAATTGAAAGTTACATTACTCGAGCTGGCTGATAAGGTTCGCCAGCAGGCATTTGCCCAAACAGGAATGCATATTTACCAGCTTAAATCACGTATCGAAACCGAAAAGGAAATAGCCAAGGAAGAGGCAACGCGGAGAATCGACAATTATTCGTTCGAGCTTGAATTTGCTAGGCTGTTGAGTGATACAGATCTTTCGGCTCAAAATTCAGGGAATGAAACTCTTCCGTCGATTTCGCCAAAGCTTTTCCAGTTGATGTGGCTCACGGATAAATACACTGAAACTGATCTTCTGCTGATCAAAGCCATCAGGGAATCGGTTTCGTTACCCTGGTTCGAAAAATGCCTTGCTGTTAGTGCAATTACGCTGAGTCTGATAAATTGTTTTGATAAAGAGAAATTTGCTGTTCTTTGCGAGTTTTATGATGACCGCCAGCCACAGGTTTGGCAACGGGCTATTACCGGGCTTATTGTGGCAGTATTTATCTACAATGAAAGGATTGAGCTTTACCCGACAGTGAGTGCCAAATTGTTGAAATATTCCGCAGACGACACTTTTTCATCTGACCTGAATATATTCCTGATACAAATCCTTAAATCACTTGAAACAGAGAATGTTACTCGTAAGTTTCGGGAGGAAATACTTCCTGAAGTTCAGAAGTTTGAATCCAAAATCCGTGAAAAACTGGATATCGACAATATTATTAATAATGAACTTATTGAAGATAAAAACCCCGACTGGGAACAAATTTTTGAGGATAGTCCAGATTTATTAAACAAAATCGAAAAGATGTCGGAAATGCAGATGGATGGCCTCGACCTGTTTATGGGCACCTTTGCCATGCTGAAGAATTTTGATTTTTTCAGAGAAATTTCCAATTGGTTCAGGCCATTTTATAAGGAAAATGTACCCGCTCAAAATGCAATCAGCGATGATATGCAAGGAAAATTGAATTTCCTGGCCGGGCTGGAGGATTCTTTTTACATGTGCAATTCAGACAAATATTCTTTCTGTTTTAATGTTAAACATCTGCCACCTGAGCAGGGACGAAATATCATCAGTCTGTTCAATATGGAAGCTGAAAGCATGCGCGAACTTTCGAATGAGGATGGTTTATTGAATAAACCCGGCAAGGATACTTTTATCTTCACTCAGTATATGCAGGATTTGTACAGATTCTTTAAGCTTCATCCTTTCAGAAATGATTTTCATGATATTTTCGGTTTGCAATGGGATTTATCCAACAACTGGCTCATCGAAAACCTAAAAGACAATACACTTATTCTTCGCAATGCGGCTGAATTCCTTTTTACAAAAATGCATTATGCGGATGCTTCCGGTCTATTTCTTGAACTGTCGCAAAAAGCCGACCCCGATCAGGTAGTATACGAAAAGTTAGCCTACTGTTACCAGATGACCGGTAATTATACATCAGCTCTTGAATTTTACAAAAGATCTGAGCTTTTCGATAGCAACCGATTGTGGAGTCTCAAAAAGATAATCTTCTGTTACAGGAAACTGGGCGATAATGATTCTGCGTTAAAATGGAGTATCGAAGCTGCAGCGCTGGCTCCCAACGATGCCTATTTGCAAACAATGCTTGGTAATTGTTACCTTGATCTTCATCAACATGATCTGGCTCTGGATCACTATTTTAAAGCTGAAATCCTTTCGCCTGAAAATAAAAAAGTACTGCGTCCTATTGCCTGGTGCTGTTTTGTACTCGGAAAACTTGATCTTGCTGCCGACTATCTAAGGCTTGTAATGAGTGGAGAAACCACAGCCAACGATCTGATTAATGCCGGCCATGTTGAATTATGCCTGGGAAACAAACCAAAAGCCATGGAAAATTATATCTCTGCTTTGTCTCACGGAGGTGTAACACTGACACAATTCAGCGAAACACTTGATTTCGATAAAAAATACCTGATAACTAACGGAATTAATCCTACAGAAATTCAGCTTATCACGGATTACATCAGGTTCAGAGGTTAATTATTGTTAATCAATTGTTAATGAATAACTTTTTTTGAAAAATAATGTCCAAAAGCCTATTACTTTTGTTAATTGTTAATATTAATTAATAAAAGAAGCTGACATTTAGATTTGGCTTACTTTTTGAATATGTTTAACAAAAGACAATACTATGAAAAAAATAATTTTACTCCTAATCATACTTGCTTCAGTTTTTTCAGCTTCGGCCCAGTTCTCCAGGATTGGGAATGATAATTTGTCGGCAAAAACGTCACCGGTAATTTCCAATATTGCTGGTATAGATGGATTTATCGAAAGTATTACTGTATATCCTAATCCGGTTTTTGATGTTTTAAAAGTAACATTTAAAAGCAACCGTAGCGGCAAGGCTGTGATTTCACTTTTTAATAATATTGGCAAACAGGCATATAGCCAGGATTCGGATGTTGAACCAGGCAATAATATTGTTTCCATTGATGTGAAAAGCAAAGGCATCGAACCGGGAATCTATTTTGTACAAATCAAAATCGGAAAAGAAGTTGCTACCCGAAAACTGATTGTGAAATAGGTATTCCGGTCATTGGATACATAAAGGGCTTCAACGAAAAATTAATCCACCGAACATTACTTCCCGAATAACGTTTAAAGTACGAACGGTTCTTGTTATCCGTAAGTATTGCCCAATTATGCGCATTCTCTCAAAATCCTTAATGTTTGTGCGAAAAAAATCATTGCCGGTTATTGCGGCTTTGCTGTTGTATGTTTTGCCTAATATAGTGCAGGATGTACATCGTTTATTCGGGCATTACCACATTTCTTATTCAACCCAGTCAATTACAGACACAGGTATTCACCATTGTGTTGAAAATTGTCCTGTTTGTCATTTTGAATTTTATACAACTGATGAAACACCTGCAACTGCTCGCACGGTTGTTTCAGCTACTTGCAATACATTTTTAAGTGCTGAAGCCAGTCATCAGCTTACAGCAAAGGTTTTTGATTATTCACAATTACGCGCTCCTCCCGTTGCCTGATCTCATATAGAAATGTAATTATCAGAAATTGATATCTCTTTCAATTTCTAACAGGCAAATTATTTTAAATCATATTTCAATGAAAAAAATATTTTTCATTTTGTTGGTTATATTATTATCAATCAGCAAGATATCATACGCAAGCAATAATTTAATTGAAAAAACATCAATATCCGGTAAAATTACCGACAGTAAATCAGGTGAATCACTTCCAGGTGTATCTATTTACTTTCCTGATTTTAAAACCGGAACTACCACTTTGGCAGATGGTACTTATCACCTGGATAATCTCCCCAAAACCAAGGTGCTGATTCAGGTTACATTTCTGGGATATAAAATGATTGCAGAAACAATTGATCTGAATGTAATAAAAATACAAGATTTTAAGATGGAAGAATCGGTTACTGAGCTGAATGAAGTAGTTGTGACCGGATTATCCAAATCTGCTCAAAGTAACCGCACGCCATCACCTATCACTATAATCCCATCAATTCAACTTATCCAGACTTCTTCGGGCAATATTATTGATGCGATTTCGAAACAACCAGGTGTTTCGCAAATTACCACCGGGCCGGGTATTGCGAAGCCTGTAATTCGGGGACTGGGATATAACCGCATTGTTACCTTAAACGACGGCATTCGACAGGAAGGGCAGCAATGGGGCGATGAACACGGCATTGAAGTGGATGAATTTGCAGTAAGCAAGGTTGAAATTATAAAAGGGCCTGCCAGTCTTACTTATGGATCGGATGCAATGGCGGGAGTAATAAATTTTATTTCGGCGCCAACTTTGCCGGATGGTGAAATTTCCGGGAAAGTGCTTACTGAATACCAGTCCAATAATGGCCTTTTTGCTGCTTCTGCAAACCTTGCCGGGAATAAAAACGGCATTATCTGGAATGTCCGCTACAGCAATAAAATGGCACATTCGTATCAGAATAAATACGATGGGTATGTACTGAATTCCGGATATAGAGAACATACCGGTACAGCAATAATCGGGTTGAATAAATCGTGGGGCTATTCGCATCTGCATATAAGTGTTTATTCTATTACTCCCGGAATTACCGAAGGAAATCGTGACAGCATTACCGGAAACTTTGTAAAGCCTGTTGCTTTGAACGAAACAACCGAAGGCTCCGCTATTGCTACAAATTCTGATTTTTTATCCTATACTCCACAAATTCCTTTCCAGGAGGTGAAGCACTCTAAGATTGTGTCGAACAACAGCTTTATTCTTGGAAAAAGCACCCTGAAAGCAACCCTTGGATGGCAGCAGAACCAGCGCAAGGAATTCGGCGATATCCTGCATCCTGAACAATATGGACTTTATTTCAAGCTAAATACAGTCAATTATGATTTCCGTATCATCCTTCCTGAGATAAAGAATTGGAATGTTACTTTTGGCGTAAATGGCATGCAACAGGCATCGTTGAATAAAGGAATCGAGTTCCTGGTGCCGGAATACAATTTGTTTGATGCCGGAATATTTGCAGTGGCCCAAAAATCCTATGATCGCCTCGAATTAAGCGGTGGCTTGCGGTATGATACCCGTTTGGAAAAAGCAAAAGGTCTTTTCCTTGATGCTCAGGGAGCACCGGTAAATAATGCTTCGGCAGAATCATACCAGAAGTTTAAGGCTTTCAATTCCACATTTTCAGGGGTTTCAGGAAGTTTTGGCGCAAGTTACCAGCTTACTGACAAGCTATTTACAAAACTGAATGTCTCCCGCGGTTTCCGTGCCCCGAATATAGCTGAATTGAGTTCAAACGGAATTCACGAAGGTACCATCCGTTACGAAATCGGCAATCCCAATCTTAAACCGGAAAGCAGTCTTCAGCTGGATTATTCTCTGGCTTACAACCTAAAACATCTCTCAGTCGGGGTTGATCTGTTTACAAATAACATCAGCAATTTTATTTTTTCACATAAACTTGAAAGTTTGCATGGTGGTGATTCCATTACCCAGGGTTATTCGACGTTTAAATTTGATGCCGGAAATGCAATACTGACCGGAGGCGAGTTTACCATTGATATACATCCGCACCCTTTGGATTGGCTGCATTTTGAAAATTCATTCGCCATTGTGAACTCGATTCAGAAAAATCAACCTGATTCGTCCAAATATCTGCCAATGACACCGGCTCCCAAGTTTGCTTCCGATCTGAAAGCAACTTCAGATAATATCGGAAAACACCTGAAGAATGCATATTTTAAGATAGGCGTTGAGTATTATCTGAAACAGGATAAATTTTATGCCGCTTTTGGAACCGAAACTGCAACACCCGCCTATGCGCTTGTTAATATGAGTGCAGGCGCGGATATTACAAACAAAGGGAAGACATTGTTTTCTCTGTTTGTAAGTGCAAATAATCTGCTTAATGTTGCTTATCAAAGTCACCTGAGCCGTTTAAAGTATGCTCCCGAAAACTTTACCACCGGGCGCACAGGTGTTTACGATATGGGTAGGAATATAAGTTTTAAGCTGATTGTTCCTTTCGGGATTTCGAAAATGAAATAGGGAGATTTTGAAATACCTTTTCCTAAAGCACATAAAAAATAGCCGCTGACTTCTCAACGGGTATTTTTTAGTTCAAGTCTTGACAGATTCTATTTTATGACCTGGATCTTTTTGTTAACCCACTGATCTTTTACTTCAATCCGGAGCATGTAAAAACCAGTAGGCCAGCTACTTTCAATAATAAATCGATTGGTTAATGGTCTTGATGTGTTTACAATTTTTCCGCTTGCATCGCTGATTTTAATTGCCTGAATCTGGTTCAAAGATTCAATTACAAATCTTCCATTAATAACCGGATTAGGATAAACAGTAATTCCTGATTGCAGGTTTTCGGCTGAGGAATTCGTACCCTGGCTGCTGGCAGATAGCTGTACATTAAGAACTGTAGTTTGTCTGTCTGTTATCTGCACAGGTATAGTCTGTGGCAAATATCCGCCTGCTGAATAAGTTACATTATAACTTCCACTTTTGAGTAAGCGGTGGTAATCCCCAACCTGCGGCTTCGTGTAAACCTGTGAGCTGTCCTTGTCGAATCCCGAAATAAAGATTTTAGCTTTCAATGGCGCGGCGGTTTGAGCGTCGGTAACAAGACCATGTAGTCCATAACCAGATTGTTCAATAAAGTTTAAAAGCGAACGGCAATTGTATTTCCAATGAGCAATCAACTGACCTGCAGGCAACAGTTTTGTGTCGGATAATTCGATTGTTGCTTCGCGGCAATAATGATAATAATTCATATAATCCTGTCGTCCGCCTGTTACCTGGTACCACGCATATCCATCGGTAATCCCGTTAACGAGTTCGTTCATATAATCCGAGGGAGCAAACTTGTGTACCGTGTCGGCATATTCGCGGCAAACATATCTCCACCAGGCATCGTCAGCTGTCAGTTTCGACCATGTATCCCATGGATAATTCACTATTTCAAATCCGCCATGAAAATTGGCTCCCATAGTAAAAGTATTCTGATCGGCAAAATTCATAAAAGCAACAGTTTCAGGCTGCCATGCGTTTCCATCAGGGTGCAAATGATTGTAATTGGGATTGCTAGGATCAAGAGGTTCAGGGTCAGGATAATTCCGGTTCAAATCTACTGAATTCGCATTGTAACGGGTTGCTCCGTTTAGAGTTGTATTTCCACCCGCATAAGTTCCGTCTGGATTTGCCAGCGGGCAGATCACGATATCAAAATTATTTACAATATTGGTAATCCGGTTAACTATACCATAACCTCTCAAAAGCGAGTCCGCCAGGTGAAGCATTAAAATATATCCTGTAGTTTCATCACCATGTATCGAAGAAGTATAAAGAAACTCAGGTTCGTTTTCCTCGGTATTTACATTATCCGAAATCCGCAGAGCCAGAATTTTGCGTCCACTGTTAAGAGTTGCAATAGTGATGAGTTTGCAAATTTGTGGATAATCGGATGCAAATTGCTGCATCATAGTTTCGTAAGCCGTGTATGTAGGGTAAGCATTCCAGGTAAGAACCTCTCTCGGACTATTACTCATTTGAACAGCTACAAGTTCAGATGGCGGGGTGAGAACTGAATAATCTAGTTTGTAATTTGAAAAAGTAGAAAACTCTTTCTGATTGGCATAGGCATAAACTGTATTGCCACGAATGGTGCTGATCGATATTATCCTGGTAAGTGATTGCAGCTGCGATAAATCGGCAAGCGGGAAACTGAAATATACTTCTCCGCGGCGATTAATTTCCTGCAAAGCCAGATCACTTTGCTTTAAGAATGATTGAGCTGAACTTATTCGGAATGCAGAAAGAATAGAAATAAGAAATAGGAGTTTTTTCATGCATCCATCTGTAATTATTGGCGTTGAATTACAGGCTCAAGTTCAGCCATAAGTGCAGCCAGCTGGTTGTAATGTGATTTCTCAATTTTGACCAAAGGCAAACGAAGGTTGTTTGATATAATTTCCTTTATTTCGAGAGAGGCTTTTATGCCTGAAGGATTGCCATCGGCAAATATAGAGCGAATAAAATCTGTCATTTTAAAATGGATATCACGGGCCTTCTTCATTTCACCTTTTAATCCAAGTGCAACCATTTCTGAAAACAATTTTGGATAAGCATTTGCAACGACAGATATTACACCATCAGCTCCCATACCAAGTAATGGTAAAGTAAGCAGGTCATCGCCTGATATCACGAGGAAATCTTTTGGCTTATTGCGGATTATATCCATGACTTGCTCAATACTTCCCGATGCTTCTTTGATACCGATAATATTATCGAATTCCGAGGCCAGTTGTAAGGTGATTTCCGGTTTCATATTCACTGCAGTCCTGCTCGGAACATTGTATATTATAATTGGGAGCGGGCTTACAGTAGCAATGCTTTTATAATGGAGGTAAAGTCCACGTTGCTGCGGTTTGTTGTAATACGGAGTAACCGAAAGTATAGCATCATACCCTTCCAGCGAATTCGTCCTTATTTTATTGATAACTTCCTGCGTATTGTTGCCCCCGATCCCAATAACAAGAGGAACCCTTTTGCTAACAATGTCAACAACGAACTGGGCTAAAGCATTCTTCTCCTCCCTGTTAAGTGTGGCAGCTTCGGCAGTGGTGCCCTGAACAACAAGGTAATTAACTCCTCCTGATATCAGATATTCGATTAGTCGCTCAAGAGCAGTAAAATCGATTGTTCCTTGTTTATGAAACGGAGTAACCATGGCAACCCCCGTGCCTCTGAATTTATTGTTCATTGGGTTAGTTATTTATCCTGCTTAAATAATGAATTACCTGGGCTGCAAATGAATCTAAAGTTTCGTCCTGACCTGCCTGAATCATAAGGTCGTAAAACAACTCATGATCTTCCTGAAACCTGCCTACCTTAAGTCCGGCTTTTGATAATGCGGAACAGTAAAGCAATGGTAAATAGTTGTTTAAGCACAAATCTATAAGTAAATCGAAATCCGTATTTATGAATTCTTTTACAAATGGCTTATGTGGCTGGTAAAGCAGGTTTACATCTTTAGATGTAATAATATCCTGTGTTATTTTAGGAATAAAATAGTGAGGGATTATTTTTAAATCAGTGTAGCATACTACCCTGACTTTCAGATTCATTTTGGTAAGCTGGTTCAAAATTGTTTCAGCAATATTATAGGTAGCTTCATCAGGAAGGTAATACAGCAAAGCCACGGTGCGAGCGCTCTGAAGGTTCGTCTGTTTCTGCTGCCTGCCCATTTCCTGCACTTGCTTAAGCAGTGATGATTTGGCAAATTTCTCGCGTATGTCTCGGATTAGTTTCAACGATATTCAATTATTGACTCAGAATGTACATTTAATGCGGACTACGCCGCTTTGTAATATGCGAAAATACTTATTTTTTTATCTCAACCTCAAAATATTTACAAAAAGGTTTATCCTCAGGCTCCTGTATTATTCCTGAATTTAAACACATGTTCTCTGTGCTTATTTGAAATTATCGAAGCAGGATGTAATTTCACCGATATACATACGGTGATAGTCTTTTTTGGGGTAATTTGCTTTTATGCCTTCGAACAGGAAATTCTCCGGAATAATATCCGAAAAGTAAAGCTTCCGGCATTCAATCATCAGCCTGGCCTGCTCGTAAAATATGGATCCTTTTGGCGATTCAAATGGCTTAAGGCCAGTTGCTTTCATCTTATCCATCTGCCGGCCCGATGCCTTGCCACAAAAATTTAGCGCGCTTCTGTAGCTTTCATCAAAGAAACTCATGGTGAACATTTCATTCGATTCCATAAATTTATAAGTGTAACGCTGAGGGCGAACGAAACAGAATACCACAGGTTTATTCCAGAGTATCCCCATTCCACCCCAGCTTGCGGTCATGGTGTTGAAGGCATGAAGGTTGCCTGCAGTTAATAAAAACCAATCATCGTCAATAAGGGTAAAAGGATTCTGACTGATATCCTGTGGCTCTATTTTTTGCAATTCATTGTAAGTCATCGTGTTTTCTTTACTTGTTTTAAATTTAAAAGATTTAAGGGATTTGAGCCCAGACCGGAAATATTTTTCTGGCTGAATCTCAGTACTTCATCATAATAAAGTACCACAACCGGCGCTTCTTCAATCAATAACCTGTCCATTTGCATGTATTTCAGCCCACGGATTGAATCATTGGTTTCACGGATACATTCATTATAGATTTTATCAAAAACCGCCGAGGAGTAATGGGTGTAATTTGGTCCTGCCGGGCTGAAATTGGGAGTATAGAACAAGGAGAGGTAATTCTCGGCATCCGGGTAATCAGCAATCCACGATCCTCTGAAAAAGCTCACTTTCGAATGTGCAATCATTTCACGCAAAGTTGCAGGCGGAGTAACATCAATTTTGATAGCTATGCCTATTTCGCCAAGCTGGCTTTGAATAAATTTACAAAGATCAATATAGGAAGCATTTGTAGTAAGCGTAATGGGCGAAAGTCCTTTCCCTCCCGGATAACCTGCTGTGCTTAATAGCTGCATGGCCTTTACGGGATCATAATGATAGCCAACAACCAATTGCTGGTTAAACCAGGGAATGCCGGCGGGTACAAAACCTGCCGTTCCGGCTTTCCCGATATTATTCCGCAGGTAACGCATCATTTTTACCCGGTCGAAACCATAATTTATGGCTTGCCTGATAAGTTTATGCTTCAACGGACTTTCGACAGCTGCTGAAAAATTGGCATCAATCAGTATTCCAAGGTATTCTGTATTTAAATAGGACTGCTTCGTCAGATTGATTCTGGAAGAATATTTCGATCTTAATTCTCCGTTTTTGGTTAATAATTCATCTTTATAACTGGCATCAATTCCGGATACAAAGTCCAGGTTACCTTTGATGAACTCCAGAAAAGCGGATTGCTTATCAACAATAAATGTTACGGCAACAGCATCAAGATAAGGCAGGGGACCATCCTTTCCTGATTCAAAATAATGATCATTTTTCAGCATCACCAGTTTTACTCCTTCTTTCCACATCCCTAATCGGAAAGGACCGGTTCCAACCGGATGTTCTCTGAAATCAGCGCCATATTTTTCAACTGCTTCATGAGGCACAACAGAGCAATATTGCATACTCAATAATCCCAGGAATGGCGGAAAAGGATCTTTAAGGCTGATAATAAATGTGCTGTCATCCAAAGCTTTAAATGGCTTGTGATCATTGTCTTTTCTTACTTTATCAAGTACCCAGGAGCCCGGTGAAGCAAGTTTGCTATCAATTATGCGGTTGAAACTATATAAAAAATCATCAGCGTTTACTTTTCTTCTCTTGCTTCCGGCGAAAGCTATATCTGTATTGAAAAAAACATCATTTCGAAGATGGAAAGTATATTGAAGGCCATCCTGAGATATTTCCCAGCTTTTTGCGATGCATGGCTTTACTTTTAAATTCTCATCAAGCTCAACCAGACCATTATACAACTGATTACAAGCCCAAATATTAGACTGATCTCTCGCAAACGCAGGATCGAGCGAAGTTATTCCAGCCGATTCGTTATAGCGGAAAACGGTTCTTCCGTCATTTTCAAAACGTCCTGATTTGCATGCACTAAGCAGGATCAGGAAACTAATAACTATTGAATACAAAATCGATGACAAAAACTTCATCAGGCTGTTTAAATGAATTGTCAAATTTACGGGTTTGCCTGATATATCGCAATTCTGTGATTAAATAACTGCAAATAAAGAATGAAGCCCGGCTTTTGTTGTCTGATCTATACTTCTGATCAAATCCGGAATTGGATAAAAAAAGAAAACCGGAATTTCTCCGGTTTACTTAATTATTGATTGTTATCTGTTTTTCTTTACTTTTTCTTTACCAATGCCATGTCTAACACATCTATCATATTTCTCAGGTAATGAAACTTCAAACCTTTAATGTATTCAGGTTTGATTTCCATAATGTCCCTTTTGTTATCTTCTGATAAGATAATATCCGTTATTCTGGCTCTTTTGGCGGCAAGTATTTTTTCCTTTACGCCACCTACAGGCAGAATACGGCCTCTGAGAGTTATTTCGCCCGACATGGCCAGCTTTTCATTTACCGGCTGTTTCATGTAAGCAGAAGCCAAGGCAGTAAACATGGTGATGCCTGCTGAAGGGCCATCTTTTGGTGTTGCTCCTTCAGGAACATGGATGTGAGCATTCCACTTTTCAAAAACATTGTTTTCAAGTTTCAGTTGGCTTGCATGCGCTTTAAGGTATTCGTAGGCAAGTGATGCCGATTCTTTCATTACATCGCCAAGGTTTCCTGTTACAGTAAGAAGTCCTTTTCCAGGGCTCAGGCTCACTTCTACAAAAAGAATTTCACCACCTACAGCAGTCCAGGCGAGGCCAGTAGCAACACCAGGTATCTTTCCCGAATAGCTCTTCTCACTGTTAAAAGGAGTGGAACCCAGAATATTCTCCAGGTCTTCACTTGTGAGAGCCTCAGGTATTTCCTCATCCATTGCAATAAAACGTGCACGGTTACGGATTACCTTGGCAATTGTTTTTTCAAGCAAACGAACGCCTGATTCCCTGGTATAATTTTCGATAATCGATTGAAGCACTTGCTTGCTGAATGTAATTTTCTTTTTATCAATGCCATGTTCCTTTAACTGTTTAGGAACTAAATGCCTGCGGGCAATCTCGATTTTTTCTTCAATCAGGTAGCCGCTCAGATCGATAATTTCCATCCTGTCGCGCAAAGCAGGATGCACTGAGTTGAGTGAGTTTGCTGTGGCAATGAACATCACTTTCGACAAATCATATTCTACTTCCAGGAAATTATCATAAAATGAACTGTTCTGTTCCGGATCGAGCACCTCTAATAAAGCAGCTGATGGATCACCATTAACGGTCATTCCCGAAACTTTATCAATTTCGTCGAGCACAAAAACCGGATTTGATGATTTTGCCTTCCGGATACTTTGCAGAATACGGCCTGGCATAGCGCCAATATAGGTGCGTCGATGTCCCCTAACTTCAGCCTCATCGTGAAGTCCGCCAAGCGACATGCGGATATAATTTCTTCCAATTGCCCTTGCAATTGATTTACCAAGCGAAGTTTTACCAACCCCTGGAGGGCCAACCAAACAAAGAATCGGTGACTTCATATCACCTTTAAGCTTTAAAACTGCAAGATATTCGATGATGCGTTCCTTGATTTTCTCCATGCCGTAATGATCCTTATCCAGAACTTTCTGGGCATGATGCAGATCAAAATTATCTTCGGTAAAAGTATCCCAAGGCATATCAACCATTACTTCAAGGTAGTTAACCTGCATACCAAACTCCATTGCCATAGGGTTCATCCGCTGAAGCTTTGCAATTTCCTTTTCGAAAACTTTAAAAGCAGCTTCAGGCCATTTTCTGGAATATGCCTTGGCTTTTATTTCGTTGATCTGCTGTTCGTTCGGATTGTTTCCGAGCTCATCCTGTATTTGTTTCAGCTGCTGGTTTAACAGGTAATCGCGCTGCTGCTTATCCATATCAACTTTCACCTTGTTCTGAATCTGGTTTTTCAGATCAAGCATTTGCAACTCCTTGGTAAGCAAACCTAAAACCCGGTTTGCACGTTCTTCCAGATCAAGTATTCCGAGAAGATTCTGCTTTTCGGTAATTTCAACATTCAGATTGGATGCAACGAAATTGACCAGGAAAACCGGACTTTCGATGTTTTTGATAGCAAATGCAGCCTCGCTTGGCAGGTTTGGCGACTGGTTGATGATTTGAATGGAAAGATCTTTAATAGACCCGATCAATGCTTCAAATCGTTTGTCTTTGTTTTTAATAAACAATTTCTGGTCAATTCCATGCACTTCAGCCTTAAAATAGGGTTCCGATTGAAGCAATGTTCCAAGTTCAAAACGCTTTTTACCTTGTATGATGGCAGTTGTATTCCCATCAGGCAACTGAAGTATTTTGATAATGTAGGCTACTGTTCCTATTTTATTGAGGTCTTCATAACCTGGATCCTCAATATCGCCGTCTTTTTGAGAAACTACACCAATAATGCGTTCGCCCTTATAAAATTCCTTTATCAGGCGGATGGATTTATCGCGGCCCACCGTTATAGGGATTACAACACCGGGAAATAAAACTGTATTCCGTAGTGGTAGAATTGGTAAAACAGGTGGAACATCCTCAGCATTAATTAATTCCTCATCCTCCGCCGAAAGCAAGGGAATAAATTCAGTTTCATCTTCCATTACATTGGAAAGATGCAAATCAGCTATGTTTATATTGTGGTCCATAATAGTAAATGTGACAGTTTGGCACTTTGAATGCCTTATTATTTTTCATCGGTAGTTAGTCAATAACCATGCCATTTAACAAGGCTATCAATGTTAGTACACAGCATGTGGTTAATAAAGTTCATGGAAAATTATATTATGCATACGGTTTGATTGGTGCAAAACTAGAACTTATACGAACAAAGACTAAAGTTAGCAATTAGTGTGTAAGTTCAGATGTAATCCAATTTCCTTAATTCAACATTGAGGTTAGTTCTTTTGTAATATAGTAATATTAACAGAACGAAAATGAATGTAAGAAATGAACATAAAATAGATCCCTCAAATCCAAATCCACCACCATTAATATAGTTAGCTCCAATAAATTCAAGTGAGAATAATGAATCGATTTTACGGCCGCTTATAGAATATCCCAAAATCGGACCCTGTAAAAAATTCCAAAAAAGATGAAGACTCAATGGAAACCAAAGGTTTTTTGTAAAAATATATGTTGATCCTAATAACAAGCCAGCAAGGAATAAGTTTAAAAAAGCGATTACAGATAGATTGAAATTAAAAGCATGTATTAACATAAATATTAGTGCGCTTATAGTTAATGCCAAATATTTATTCATTGATGTGAGCAAATTATTCAATATGTATCCGCGAAATAGGATTTCTTCATTTAGTGAAACAATGATAAATAAAAATAAACTTAAGAGTAAAGTTTGTAAGTCCATTTGGGTATTTGAAAAATTTATATAATCTAAAACATAAAGGATAAGAGAGCCTCCTCCAATTATAAATAGGGCAATAATAAAACCTGCGATTATGTCTTTAATCCTATTTTTAAAGGAAAATCCCATAGATAATATAGTCTTCTTATCAATGAATTTTCTAAAGCGAAACATAACAATTACCAGGGCTGTAAAACTACATAGTTCCAAAATTAATAATTGATTAATGCTCATATTTTTAAGAGCAGTCAGATTTGTTATTGGAACATTCATTATAAGACCACCAACAAATTGAAAAATTCCAGCTAATATAAAATATGAAATAATAATCAATACTATTCTAGCCCATATAGAAGAAGAAGTCTTGCTTTCTTTTTCTAAAGATTGTTCAGTCATAAAATAGATTGTTTATTTGTTAGAAGGTAGTTTTACAACAACCGATTGTCAGAAGTCATCCCAAAAACAGTCGTAAAAATATTTTCTTCAATGCTGGTAAAAGGCAGGCTGCGCCTTCCGTAAACTGCTCTGGCAGTTACCAACGCTTCATCCAGTTTATGCTTCCTGAAACCTGAAGTGCCTCCCCAAACAAAGGATGGAATGAAATTCCGTTGGTAGCTTACGCCAAAAATATTGGAACAAACTCCGGCTGTTGTGCCTGAGTTGAACATTGTGCTTATTCCCGTTTTTGTATGATCGCCTACTACCAGCCCGCAAAATTGAAGCCCGGTACTCATAAATTTGTTTTCGCTGTAACTCCATTGTTTTACAGGTTCATAGTTATTCTTCAGATTGCTGGTTGTAGTTCCTGCTCCCAGGTTGCACCATTCGGCTATTACCGAATCGCCCATAAAACCATCGTGTGCCTTACTCGAATAACCAAGCATCACGCTGTTGTTAATTTCACCACCTGCCTTGCAATACGGGCCAAGCGTAGTGCCTTTATAAACAAGCGTTCCCATTTTTAAAACTGAGTGCTCGCACAAAGCAACCGGTCCCTCTATATGGCAACCTTGCATAACTTCAGCGTGCTTTCCAATATATACGGGTCCTTTCAACGTGTTAATGGTTGAACATTCGATGCTTACGCCTTCTTCAACAAACAGGTTGGTTCCTAAAATCTGATTGGTTGATGATATTTCAGCTGATTTCCGGTTCCGGGTAAGTAGTTCAAAGTCATCAACTATTGCTTTTTTATTGTTCCCGAAAATATCCCAGGTGTTCGTTATTTTAACAAAATCAGCTTTCAGTTTCTGTTCATTCAGATCGGGAGTAAATCCCTGCCTGAAATGTTTCAGATTTTCGGACGTAAGATGAATGGCAACAACAGTTTCTCCAGCCATCAGCGAAGTGTCAGCACCCAATGCATGTATTTCAGCGATAAGTTCCTGGTTCGGGAAAACTGAACCATTGATCAGGAAATTGTGATTTCCGACTTTAAGTGGAAATTTCTCTTGCAGATAAGTTTCTGTAAGGTATGAAACCGGAGACTGAAGGTGTTTTTCCCACTTTTCGCTGATGGTCAGAATGCCTACACGTATTGCACCTACTGGTCTGAAAAAGGTTAGCGGCCGCAAAGATATACGGCTTTGATCATCAAAAAGTATATAATTACTCATTCGGCTAGATTATTAAAAACAGGCTTTAAAGATACAAGCATATGTTTATCATGCAATGCAAAAACTTCTGGCTGTTGATAAATCGGAAGTTTTTGCAAAAAAAAAGCTATCCTGATCGGATAGCTCTGATATTTTTCACAAATATGTTAAGGGCAATTATGCCTTAGACTTCATTTGTGCTGATTTTTCCATTTTCTGACGGAATTTGTCAACGCGGCCAGTAGTGTCAACCAGTTTAATTTTGCCGGTATAAAAAGGGTGCGATGTATTGGAGATTTCCAGTTTTACAAGTGGATATTCCTTACCATCTTCCCATTTAACGGATTCCTTTGTATTTACAGTCGAACGTGTGATAAACGAAATGTCGTTCGATATATCTTTAAAAACTACAAGGCGGTATTCCTTTGGGTGAATGTCTTTTCTCATGATGCTTTCAGCTTTATTTTCAGGGCTGCAAAATTATACATTTTTTCCTCACAAACAAATATTCAGAACAATTTCTTCAACATTATTTTGTTAATATGTTTTTGCTGATAGTTGTTTATAGATCAAGCAGGAACTTCATTGTGTCAATCCCATCCGCATAATCGCTTAAAGCCGGGCTTTGTGTACATCCTAATGGAACTGTTTTTGACCCTGTAAATGCATCTGTTGCAATGCATTGGATAAGTTCATCATCCTGCAACAGTTTTTCTTTAAGTGATTCGAGGTTTTCGTAAAACTGGTAAAAAAGCACGGGGATAGGGGAGAAGTACTGCTCCGATTCTGTTAAAATAAAAACATCATTGTCCAGATGCGGAGTTTTATTGAGCAGGTAAATTGAACGATGATAACTATGGTTGTTCATGTATTTGAAATGATCATTCAATACTATCATATAGGATTCGATAGCATAAAAGAGCTTTTTGGGGTCAAATCCGGCTGGTATAAAAACCTTTGAAACATTGCGGCAACCAAGTCCGAAATAGGAGCAGATATCGCTTCCAAGCCTTTTAAGAGCATCATCACTTTCATTACCGGTCAGTACAGCCACTCCATTCCGGTTTTTACGGATGATGTGAGGATATTTTGAAAAATAATATTCAAAATACCTTGCAGTATTATTACTTCCCGTCGCAATAATGGCATCGAAATCCTTGATTGTATCTTGTGTGAATTGAATCATTTGCCGGAAAGATGGTTCAATTTTACACAGAACATCGGCCAGAGCAGGGAGCAATATCTTGTCATCCGACGAAAGTTTTCCGACGAAATAATTTCCCGACATCAATACACACAAAAAATCGTGAAAGCCTACAATCGGGATATTGCCTGCCATAATTACTGCAACTTTCTTTGGGTCAGTATTTTGAGTGCCAATCTCATATTTATTGATCCAGTTCCTTATTGATTCTTCGTTCAAAGTTTCTTTCCAGGCCTTCAATGCAAAAGCTATTGTTAGAGGAGTAAACCATGCATTCTGCTGATTGGCAGTCATCAACGATTCATACAATTCGGAATACTGATCTTTAAAATCTGTATCCGCCGAAACATAACTCTCTGCTGCTTGGCCCAAAATTTTTCCGAGTTGTGCAAAAGCGGAAATACGTAATTCAAGCGGCGGTGATTTTATCATACTATTTATAGATTTCAAACGTTTCAAATTAATCAGCGGCAAAATTACCTGTTAAAATCATACTTTTGTCATTTACTCATAACTTATTGAAGAATACAAAAATGAAAATTACCATTCCCTCCATACTTCTTACCATTCTTTTGTGTACAAATTGTGCTTTGGCTCAGCCGGTTGACAATATCTCAGGGATTCAGGATTCTTTAAGCAAATTAAGCTCGTTAATCTGGAAACAAAAAACGGATTCGGGCAGTATGAAAGCGAATGATGCATTTTTCATGAAGTTTCAATCTGTGCTTAAGTCAGGATCCTCGTTAAACACACCTTTCGATTCGATTCATGGAATTACCAGGGTAGCATCCAACGATGGTAAGATGCGGATTTTTACATGGAACATACCTCAAAGTGATGGAACAAATAAATACTTTGGTTTCGTTCAATTCATTAATGATAGTGTTGTATTGATTCCATTGCAATCTGTTGAAAGCGATCCGGCTGATTTCGAAACCAGGCAGATAAGCTCTAAAATGTGGTATGGAGCCATTTATTATAAGCTGATTGAAGTAAAAATTGGTTCAGTAAAGGCATATACATTATTAGGCTGGGACGGTTACACTGCAAATTCGAACCGAAAACTGATCGACATTATGTATGTTGATAATACAGGAAATGTAGTGTTTGGAATGCCTGTATTTAAAACTGAGCAGGGTATTAAAAGTCGTATTGTAAAGGAATACGCCGAAAAAGCCACTATGCTATTACGATATGATTATCAATCAATTCTGATCAAAAAAGGGCAAAAGATCAAAAAAGAGAAAACCTGGCTAATTGTTATGGATCGGCTTATTCCTATGGATCCATCTATGAAAGGCATGCCCAAATATTATGTTTCGTCAGGCGAAATTTATGATGGCTATATTTTCAGGGATGGTTTTTGGGTTTTGGTCGAAGATATTGAAGTTACCAATAAAGTGATGTTAAAAAAATAACCAGAAGTTTATTGGACATTGTATTTGCCGAAAATTTAAGATTGAAACAGCCATTGGCTAAAATTTACCCGATAACCTTTCTATTCATTCCCGAATCAGATAACTACATTTTTACATATAAGCCAAATTTTGTATAGTAAAACCAAAATTAAATTCTTATTTTTTTTTGTCTGGCCGGTAATAATTTTATAGTTTTGTATCGATTTAATATCATAAAGCAAAAGTCCCTGAAATAAGGATATTATCAATGTAAGATACACTAAATCAATTGTTAAATAATAACTCAACGAAATGAAAAAACACAACTTTAATGCCGGTCCGTCAATTCTTCCACGAATTGCTATTGAAAACACAGCTAAGGCTATTCTTGATCTGAATGGTATAGGTATGTCGCTGCTCGAAATTTCGCACCGCAGCAAAGAATTCCAGGCAGTAATGGATGAAGCTGTTGCATTGTTCAAGGAAGTGCTCAACATTCCCGAAGGCTATCAGGTATTGTTTCTTGGCGGCGGAGCCAGCATGCAATTCTGCATGATTCCATACAATCTGCTGAATAAAAAAGCAGCTTATTTAGAAACCGGAGTTTGGGCCAAGAAGGCAATCAAAGAAGCTAAGTTATTTGGAGAAGTAGCAGTTATTGGCTCTTCTTCAGATAAAAATTTCAATTATATTCCTTCAGGTTTTGAAATCCCTGTTGATGCTGAATATTTTCACATTACAACCAATAATACGATTTATGGTACTGAAATCAGGGAAGATTTTGATAGCCCTGTTCCTTTGATAGCTGATATGTCGAGCGATATTCTGAGTCGTCCGGTTGATGTATCAAAATATGCCATGATTTATGGTGGTGCGCAAAAAAATGCAGGTACTGCGGGTGTAACTTTTGTTATTGTCCGCGAAGATATACTGGGAAAAGTAGAACGTGCAATTCCTTCAATGCTCGACTATCGCATCCATATTAAAGATGGTTCGATGTTCAACACTCCTCCATGCGTAAGTATTTTTACCTTAAAGGAAACACTTAAATGGGTAAAAGAAATGGGTGGTGTTAAAAAAATGGAAGAAATGGATTTGGCAAAAGCCGGTCTTTTATATGATGCAATTGATAACAGTATAATGTTTGAAGGAACCGCCGCTAAAAGCGCACGTTCACTTATGAATATCTGCTTTGTAATGAAAGAGCAATATAAGGACAAGGAAGATGCATTTATGGAATATGCCAAATCGCAAGGAATGGTCGGAATTAAAGGACACCGCTCGGTTGGTGGATTCAGGGCTTCCACCTATAACGCATTGCCCATAGAAAGTGTTCAGGCACTTATCAACTGTATGAAAGAGTTTGAAAAAGCAAACAGCTAATCTGCTTTTTTCGTATTTAACACTTAAAGCTAAACAAATGAAAACAATACTTGTTGCCACTGAAAAACCATTTGCAAAAACAGCGGTGGAAGGCATAAAAAAAATAGTTGAAGAGGCCGGATTCAAAATGGCTCTGCTCGAGAATTATACACAAAAAGCAGAATTACTGAAGGCTGCAGCCGATGCCGATGCAATAATTATCAGAAGTGATATTATTGATAACGATGTAATTTTAGCAGCCAACAAGCTGAAAATAGTTGTGAGAGCAGGGGCAGGCTACGATAATATCGACCTGGCATCAGCCAAATCCAAAGGAGTAGTCGCAATGAATACTCCGGGTCAGAATTCAAATGCTGTCGCTGAACTTGCCGTTGGTATGATGGTGCATGCAGCTCGTAACAATTTCAACGGATCATCAGGAACTGAACTCAGAGGTAAAAAATTGGGTTTGCATGCTTTTGGTCATGTAGGGAAAGCTGTTGCTGCAATTGCTCACGGATTCGGAATGGAAATTTATGCATTCGATCCGTTTGTTGATAAGAAAACAGTTGAAGCCGAAGGAATTCATTATCTGGATAATGTAGATGAGCTGTATAAAACATGTCAATATGTTTCATTGCACATGCCGGCAAATGCACAAACCAAGAAGTCAATAAACTTTAATCTGCTTTCGCTGATGCCTAAAGGCGCAACACTGGTTAATACAGCCCGCAAGGAAGTAATTGATGAAGAAGGATTGCTACAGATGTTTGCTGAAAGAGGTGATTTTAAATATGTATCAGATGTAGAACCTGAAAGTAAAGGACTGATTGCCGAGAAATTTTCTGGCAGATTTTTCTTTACACCCAAAAAGATAGGCGCTCAAACAGCCGAAGCAAATAACAATGCCGGTTTGGCAGCAGCCAGGCAGATTGTCAATTTTTTCACTAAGAATGATACAACATTTCAGGTGAATAAATAGTACATTAAATTTTTAAGCGATAATTATGGAGTAAAGCAGGAAGGTTGTTTCGATGAGTTTTCTATTTTTAAAGTCAATTTGCAAAAAAAAATATCCGCAAACGAAAAAAAGAATAACTCACATAAACAACTTTCTTGTTTTTATGTTTCTATCGTTGTATATTAGCTGAAAATTTGAGACATTGTGAGTATAGTATATTCATAGTAGAATATTTCCAAAACCAAAAACCACATACTAATGGAAACTGAACTTGACAAAACTGCTACCTTTTTTCGTTTCGAAGATTTACGGATTTACCTCAAAGCTCTTGACTATATTGATTGGGTGTATAAAAAAGTAAATAAATTTCCTGAAAACGGCTCCATATCACTGGCATCACATTTCTATAATTCAGCTCAGGCAATAGCTTTGCATATTGCTGAAGGATCGGCGCGCAACAAAGCTCAGTTTATTCATTATCTGAAAATGGCTAAAAGCTCAGTTCGCGAATGTGTTGTTCATAGCGCTATGGCTTCGAAACAAAAATTTTTCACAAACGAGGATCTAGAAGACTCCCGTAACCAACTGATGGAAATGACAAAAATGCTTGGAGCTCTGATAGGGTCTCTGCAGCGGTCAGCCGGTATTGTTGATAGCGATGACGATTGATATTTAACAAACTCTTTCTGATTTTATTCTTCTACAATTACAATGGCTTTAATGCTCATTGTAATTTTTTTTGTTTTTCTGTTGTATCATTCAATTCTATTACTCAATTTTGTACACCTTTTTAATTAATGAAATTCATTAGAATCTAATTTAAAACTCATGTCTATTCTTAAAGCATTTAAGGGCCTCCGCCCACCTGTCGAAATCGTAAAACAATTAGCATCAAGACCTTATGATGTATTAAACTCGGATGAAGCACGCATCGAAGCAAAAGATAATCCGTATTCATTACTTCATGTAACAAAGGCCGAAATTGACCTCCCTAAAGAAGTTGATGTTCATGGGAAAGAAGTTTATGATAAAGTAGTTGAAAATTTTACTGCTTTTCAAAAAAACAAGTGGCTTGTTCAGGATCCGGAAGAAGAATTGTACATCTATGCTCAAACCATGAATGGCCGCACTCAATACGGAATTGTAGGCTGCACCAGCATTGAGGACTATTTCAAGAATAAGATTAAGAAACACGAACTGACCCGGAAGGACAAAGAGGAAGATCGCATGATACATGTTCGCATTACGAATGCTAATGTGGAGCCTGTTTTCTTTTCGTATCCTGCCAATAAAGGCATTGATGAAATAGTTTTAAAAATAGTGACCAATAATAAGCCGGTTTATGATTTTGTAACCGACGAAGGATTCGGCCATCATTTCTGGACCATTGACGACAAGGCGACTATAGACAGAATAATTGAAATATTCGACAAAGAAATTCCCAGCCTTTATGTTGCAGATGGCCATCACCGCACAGCAGCAGCTGCGCTGGTAGGTGAAGAAAAACAAAAAAATAATCCAAACCATAACGGCACCGAAGAATATAATTTCTTTATGTCGGTGCTGTTTCCTGATAATCAGCTTAAGATTATTGATTACAACCGTGTTGTTAAAGATTTGAATAATCTGACCAACGAGGAATTAATAAGTAAACTGAGCGATGTTTTTAATGTCGAGAATAAAGGCAAAGATATCTATACTCCTGTTTCTCTGCACAATTTTGCCATGTATCTTGATGGGGTCTGGTATTCGCTTACAGCCAGGGAAGGAACCTACAATGATCAGGATCCTATTGGAGTACTTGATGTTACAATACTTTCGTCACTGGTGCTCGATCATATCCTCGATATTAAAGACCTTCGTACATCAACCCGTGTGGATTTTGTAGGTGGCATACGGGGATTGGGAGAACTTAAAAAGCGAGTTGACAGCGGAGATATGAAAGCTGCTTTCGCACTTTATCCCGTATCGATGAAACAGCTGATAGATATAGCCGATTCCGGCAACATCATGCCTCCTAAAACAACCTGGTTTGAGCCTAAACTACGAAGTGGCCTTGTTGTTCATCTTTTGGGATAGGAATATCAACCCGCTGAATATATTTTAACCCTGATTCTGAAGATACTTATTGAGTATTGGAATCAGGGTTTCTGTTTTAATAGGTTTTGGAATATAGTCTACAAAACCTGCCGTCAGGCTTTTCTCGCGTTCGTTGGGCAACGCAAAAGCGGTGTAACTCATTACTGGAATATCCGGTCTTATCTCTATTATTTCTTTTAACGCTTCATATCCTGTTTTTATTGGTAATTGGATATCCATCAGGATCAGGTCGATGTCAGGTTCAGATCTAACTATATCAATAGCAATTTGTCCGTTTACTGCATGCAGTAATCTAACTTCGCTCCGTTTCAGCAACGCCTCCATAAGCAGGTAATTCTGCAACATATCCTCTGCAATAAGAATGGTTTTGCCTTTCCAGTTTACGTTTTGCCAATCCGCTTTTATGTCTTTGGGCTTTTGATGCTGATTTGCCGGTTTAAAAGGAATAGTAAAATAGAATAAGGAACCTTTTCCAGGATTCGACTCAATTCCGATAGTACCACCCAATAAGTCAACCAGATTTTTGGAAATTGCCAATCCTAATCCTGTTCCTCCATATTTTCGGGTTGTACTTGGATCTAACTGGCTGAACCGCTGAAACAAAAGCTTTTGTTTACTTCGAAGAATGCCTATACCGCTATCTTTTACAAAAAACGACAGCGACTCATCCTGAAGCGTATATCCAAAGTCAATGCTGCCAAATTCGGTAAATTTCATCGCATTGCTAAGCAAATTTGTAAGAATCTGCTGCAATCTCATCGGATCTGTTATAATCAATAATTTACCTTTATCTTCGGGCAAAATCAAATTCAGGCTTATTCCGTTTTTCCCCGAAATATTTTTCAATTCCTGGAAAGTCCCTAATAAATCAGTTAATAAATTATTGATATCACAAGCGGAATCCAGAACTTTCAGCTGTCCTGATTCTATTTTTGCTATGTCAATAATATCATTAATTAAAGCCATTAACGATCGGCCTGAATTTTTAATTTTTGAAATGAAGTCAATTTTGTCTTCCGGCGTAAGGTCATCCTCAGCAAGCAAATCGGAGAAACCAATTATTGCATTCATCGGGGTCCTGATCTCGTGACTCATATTTGCCAGGAAAGCTGTTTTCAGCCGATCCGATTCCTCTGCTTTTTCCTTAGCCAGAATTAACCTCTGGCGTGTTTCTTCCATTTCGGTGATATCGCGGCTAATACCTATTATTCCTAATAAGTTATTGCTGGAATCGAAATAGGGGGTTTTTAACGTATAATATAGATATCTCTGCCCAGAGGTATATTCAATCCAGTTAGTACTTCTTTCGGGTTCTAATGTTTGAATGATTGATTTGTCCGATTTAAGATATCCGGAAGCTTCTGTTTTTCTGAACAGTTCAAATTCCGACATTCCGATAATTTCATCTGATTTTTTGTTAATGTATTTTTCAAATGCCTTATTGCATCCCTGAAATTTGCTATCTACATCTTTAAAAAAAATAAGATCGGGTATAGCATCAATCATATACCTGAGGCGTGATTTTTCAGCTGAAAGAACAGACTTAATCCTTTCTCTCTCATAAATCATCTGGTTTGCTGCCTGCGCCAGTGTATCAAATTCAGTAAAAGCAAGTTTGCCCGAATCAATAATCTGCATTCCCTGAGCCGCTCTCTTGAAAAAATACAGGAATTGTAAAATACTTGATTTCGTTTTCATAGCATAAAAACGCATAGTTAAATACGCCAGTAAGCTAAGTATGATAAGGAAAATAAAAAAGCGGATCAGATTATTGATGATATCCTTCCATAACTCTGAATTCAGATTCTTGATTACCGGATCAATACTATTTTTGAAAAAGCCGGTTCCAATAATCCATTCCCAATCTTTAATCCCTGAAAAATAGGACGTTTTTTCACTTCTTTCATCTCCTGCCTGGTTGCTCCAGAAATATGTATAGTAGCCGCCTCCCATATTGTTTGCAAATTCAAGCTCTTTTGCAAAAATATCCCTCCAGTTACTTGCATTCGTGGTTTTAATATTTATCGGAGGAACTTGCCTTTCGCCTTTGGAGAGCAATGCAAAACCGTCGAAAGTATTTATAAAAACATATTCCTTGTTACTATACTTTACTTTGCATAGGCTATCAAGTATAACTTCCTGAATCATGCTCTTACATTGGTCCGATTGATAGGTGATACATATTTTAATATTTCTGGCAAGGAAATTTTTAATAAAAAGATATGATCCTGCAGGTATTCTATTCTGAACAGATTCTCTGACAAGTAGATCAACCGAACTGTAATTTTCGAGTTTATAATAATCACTTAATATTTTTGACGTGCTTTTATCATTTTCATTCCTGAAAAATAATTTCGGATACAAAACATCATTTTTGTTATTCAGTATTATAACTTTATTTATGGAGAGCCTATTTATATTATCAAGCGAATCAAAGAGTACGGCACTATATAAAATGTTGCTGGAATCATTTGATGAAGAATATTTGTTTACTAAGTTTTCAGCAGCATTAAGCTTGTAGTTCAGATGTTTTATTATATTCTCTTCCTGATGTGTTCTAACCCAGGAAATATAATCTTTTACAAATAGAACTTTTAATTTTAGCTCTTTACGTTGTATATCAGGAAACTCAGTTTTTAGCTTTTCGACTTGTTGTTTATATTTATAAACTTGTAACCATGTATAATAAGCAATTATAGTACTTAGCCCTACCAAAAAGAAAATTATCGGATAAACATATAATATCCTGATCAGACTTTGTTTATTCTGAATGTGCCCTTTTCCTCTAAAAATAGCTCTTAATTTTATCATTCAGTATCCCCCGCTATAACAATAAAGAAATGGCTTTTAAACTAATTAGAAATCAACTGATTACAATTGATCTTATAAATTTTACATTTAGAACAGGTGAATGAATATTTTGTTTTTTACCCGGATTTAAGGTTTTCTTTTAATATCATCTCCTTTTATTCGTAAAACTATCCACATATTAATCCATTTTTTTTCAAAAGGTAATACTGATTTAATGGAAAAAATGAAATTATTTTAAATAATAGTATAATAATTTGATAAGATATTGTTTATCAGATATATGTAGTTTAAATCCGAACATGAGTAGTAAAATTATTTCTCATAGTGATATCTCTGACTATTCCGACTAAATAAATTTCTCCCATTTCATAGTTGCGAATATTTATTCAATGAAAATAATGAAATATTCATTTTGCAAATTTTAATGAATTCATGTAGGTTTGTAGTTCATAAAAATAAGACCATGAATTCCTTCGATCGCTTAAATGAAATCAGATCCAAACTGCCTGTTAATATTAAAATTGTAGCTGTGTCAAAAACCAAACCTGCTTCGATGATAAAAGAACTTTATGAACAGTCGGGTCACAGAGCTTTCGGGGAAAATCGGGTACAGGAACTTGATACAAAGCATTCAATGTTACCTGAGGGTATTGACTGGCATCTTATAGGACATTTGCAAACTAACAAAATAAGGTATATTGCCCCCTATGTTGGATTGATTCAAAGTGTTGATAGTTTTAGGGTATTGAAGGAAATAAACAAAGAGGCTATTAAAAATAACCGAAAAATACCATGCCTGCTACAGTTTCACATTGCCCGTGAAGAAACAAAATATGGTTTCTCACTTGACGAAGCTAAACAGATGCTGGATGATGTTTCGTTCAACGAATTATCCAATGTTGCAATTAATGGAGTGATGGGGATAGCGACATTTACCACTAATAGTCAACAGATAAGAGCTGAATTTAATATGTTGAATAGCTGTTTTAATTCGCTCAGATCAGTCTATTTTAATCAACAAACTGATTTCAAAGAAGTATCAATGGGAATGACTGACGATTATCAAATTGCAGTGCAGGAAGGAAGTACTATCGTTCGGATAGGATCAGGTATTTTTGGTGTAAGGTGAGTTAATGGAATTTGGATGGATAAAAGGTGAGCCGGAAAGAGTATATTATTCCCAACCCATCAGTTTGAATCCCATATAAACAAGGGCTGCAATCACCATCGAAACTGGAATAGTTAAAATCCATGCATACAATAAGTTGATTGTAACACCCCATCGAACAGCGGTAACCCGTTTGGTAAGACCAACTCCCATTATTGCACCTGTGATAGTATGAGTTGTACTAACGGGAATTCCAAAGGCATCAGTCCCAAACAATAGAAGTGCACCGGCAGTTTCGGCTGCAACACCTTCAAATGGTGTTATTTTTGTAATTTTTGACCCCATAGTTTTAACAATTCTCCATCCTCCTGAAAGCGTACCTGCTGCAATTGCTGAATAGCAACCAAGAACAACCCAGTGTGGAATGGCATGGATATTACCTGCTGAATTTAAGGTAATATGAGCCCACTGAGGTACATCAGCCGGATTAATTCCTTTAAAATAAACCATTAAAGCTGCGGCAATAATCCCCATAACTTTCTGAGCATCATTACCTCCATGTCCAAGCGAAAACAATGCAGAGGTGAAAAGCTGAACTTTTCTAAAATATTTTTCAAGCAAATAGGGATTCATTTTCTGAAAAACGTTGAGTAAAAGTACAGAGATCAAATAAGACATTATCATTCCAATTATAGGCGCAAGGAATATAAAGGCCGCTATTTTTATGATCAAATCAGAATGAACAACTCCCCATCCTGCATGAGCTATTGCTGCTCCGGCAAAACCTCCAACAAGCGTATGGGATGAACTGGAGGGTATCCCTAAATACCAAGTTAGTAAATTCCATAAAATAGCGGCAATTATACCGGCCAGAATTACATGTAACGTTATAGCATTGGTATCTACAACTTTTGCAATAGTATCGGCTATTTTCAATTCGAAAACGGCATAAGCCAGGAAATTAAAGAAGGCTGCCCATATTACAGCTTGTAATGGAGTTAAAACTTTGGTTGAAACAATTGTTGCAATAGAATTTGCAGCATCATGAAAACCATTTATGAAATCAAATAGAAAGGCAAGTGTAATTATAAGGAGAAGTAGATTAAAGTTCATCTTTAATGGATTAATCGGTAGGAATATTCTGATTATTTGAAAAGCAGACCTGGAGACTTCAAAATTTATTGTTAACAGTAATTGTTAATTTAAATACCTGTAATAAGCAGGATACTTTTTAGCAGTTTTCTGTCAATTATATTCATTTATCCCATTTTAACTGCTAATGTTGAGAATACATTAGCTACATCATCACATTTATCAATTGCTTTTTCAAGTGCAGTAAGTATATCACGTTTCTTGATTAGGTCAATGGCATTGAATTCATATTCAAAAAGATTAGCAAGGTATGATTGGTAGATATCATCTACCTGGCTTTCCATATCACTTATTTTTTCACAAGAGGCTGAATGATCTTTAAAGTTATTAACGTTTTTAACACTTCTTAACACAAATTGTATTTCTTTATTTGCAGAATGTATAATGTCTGCAATCGATACAAATTCCTCGGGGAAAGTAGATAATTTATAAAAATGGATTCTTTTTGATGCAGCATTAATATAATCAACTACGCCATCCATTTTACTTACCAATTCATGTATGTCCTCCCTGTCAAATGGAGTAATAAAAGTGCCATTTAGTTCATCCATCAGTTTTCGCGTAATATCGTCCCCAACATGTTCAGCATCTTTTATAGCTTTCATGTAATCCTGCCTCTTATTCAAATCCGATTCACGTATCAGTTTGATTAAGAGTTCTGAAGCCATTACGAGGTTATCTGCAGCCTCGTTAAAGAGGGGGAAAAACTTGCGGTCCTTGGGAACCAGAAAACCAAAGATTTTGTCGAGTTTCATTCTATTTATGAAATTAGTAAATTCAAAATTTTAACTTGGCGAAATTAAATAATAATTTTCAGTTTAAATAATTAATAAAAATTTGTTCAGAAAAACTTAATCAGAAAAACGGAAAGAAAGTAATTTTTAAAAAACATTAAATAATTTTTGTCTATCTTCAAATTCTTTTCACATTATTAATTCTATTTCCGAAATATGCATTTCTTTGAATCAACTGAATCAATTACCCTTCTTGACTTATAAACAACTGGATTTCAAGCTTGTAAAATTTTATTGAAATTAATTGATTCTTTGAATATCCGGTGCTTAGAAAAATTGTATCTTTATAGAAAAATTGGTTGATTTTGGAACAGCTTGAGCTAAATTGGGAATTAATTTCCTTTAATTACTAAAACAGGACAGTTGTACTGAAATGAAAAAGTTGGTAAACCCTCATCAGCATGTCATACCACTGCTAAACACGTAATTATAACTTATGGTACATTTATTGTTTTGCGGCTCCATAATAACTGAACTCAAAAATGGAGATTTATGTGCACTGCATTCATCTGAAATGTTCTACGGAACATGTCCTTATAAGACAGTAGCTGTGTGAGATGTTTCATTTAAAAGTCATCAAAAGTTGTAGTTTGTTTTGATTTTGATAATACTTCAAATCATCTTACATTAAAAAAGCTTAGCCAATAAGCTAATTAATTAAACATCTTATTGAATCTTGCGTTAATACAACACATTTAGTTTTTAATATGGGTGCAAAAACATACTTCTGTTTTTTAAATAGTATAACTGGAATAAAAATAATAAACAGGCAAGTAGTATATCTGTGGAAATTAAGTCCTTCTTAAAGAAATTCTCATATTTCCAATTACTAATTCCATGTTCAAACATTAATTATTTGATATAGTATTTATTTGAACCGATTCATCACACATTAACAAATGTGACTGAAAGGGCGAAGCTATAAAGAATCATATGATATTATCCACTTGATATGATCTAATATCTTGATATTATATTTCTATTTAATTAATAATCAATCTGTTAAATAAATTCCAAGAAATTAGCGATAAAATGTCAATCCCTACTAAACTAAAATTATTTTCAGTAATTAATCAAAATTCTAATAGACTGAATTAAGTGACAAATAGAAGAAGTACTTGGTTTTATAATCATCATCCTAAAAAAAATAATATCATGTCAATTCCCAATCGAAGCTTAAATATTGTCCTGGCCGGAATCATTTTTAGCCTGATAGTTGGTTGCGTATCACAACGTGAAGTTGAGTATATGCAAAGAACAGATAGAGCTCCAAAATCATTTATAGAGGCAGAAGTACCGGATTATCGTTTGAAACCCAATGACGAATTATATATCAGAGTTAACAGCCTTGATGATCCTACGTCAAACATCTTTTCAACCGCGACCGGACAACAGACATCAAATACCGATAATAATTCTCCCTTTAGTGCTTCTCTTGTTTCATATACAATAAATAAAGAAGGTTTCCTGCAAATGCCAATTGTTGGAAATATCTTTGTTAAAGATAAAACATTGTCAGAGGTAAGTAAAATACTTACTGATTCACTTAGTCATATTTTAAGTCAGCCTGTTGTAAAAGTGAAACTGGTTAATCGCTATGTTTCAGTTTTAGGTTTTGTCAGAAATCCGGGACACTTTCCTTATTCTCAGGAGAAGCTTTCAATCTATGATGCAATTGGATTGGCAGGCGATTTAACAATATTTGCTAATCGCCAAGCAGTCACCCTTACCAGAAATGAAAACGGGAAAAATATTGTAATGAATTTAGATCTTACCGATCCACAGTTACTCGCATCAAGTTATTACTACATCAGACCAAATGATATGATTTATGTTCGACCTCTAAAAAAGAGGATATGGGGCATAAGTGAGTTTCCATTTGGAGTTTTGTTATCTTCTTTGTCTTTTTCGTTGCTTGTTTATTCTATAATAAAAAAGTAAGATAAATCATAAAATAATCTTATCATGTCACAAATCAATAATTTTAATCTTCAGGAAGATAATGATCTGAAAAAAGCAACAGAGCTTGTTTTAAGGAATTATAAACTTTTTATAATAAGTTTAATAATTACATTTGGGTATGCACTTTATTTGAATTATTCAACAATTCCTATTTACAGTGTATCTTCCTCAGTTTTAATAAAAGAGAATTCTGATCAAAATGGAAATCGAGCAATGAATGACTATTTGAATAGCAGTTTATTTGGAGAAGATAAAAACTTTCAGAATGAATTATGGGTGCTTCAATCAACTCCCGTAATTGAGAAAACGGTAAAAAGTATTAATTTGTCCGTTTGTTATTATCGTAAGTCTGATTTCAAATATCTTGACGCATATAATGAAACACCTTTTCGGATTTTGTTCTCCTCCAATCATGTTCAACCTCTGAATGTAAAGTTTAATATTACTTTTAACAATACTAATGGTTTTCAAATAACAACCGAATCGATTGACAAAGTGAATTTTTATGATTATAGTTCAGAGAAGTATAAATTTAAAAAAGAGAACTGGTCCTTTCAAAAAACCGGCACTTTGGGTAAATTAATTGAAACTTCAGATCTTGCTTTTATTATTGAAAAAGATAGTACTAAAACAATATCAGATGAAAATGCATCTGCTTATAGTTTTGAATTTCAAGATCAAAATTCAATAGCTCGAAACTTTAAAAACAGATTAAAATTTGATGTAGTTGATCCGAAGTCTACTGTTGTTCAAATCACTTTTTTAACTGAGTCGGTTAACAAGGGAAAAGATGTTGTAAATAAATTAATGAAAATTTATTCAGATGAAAATCTTGAACGAAAGAATTATAATGCAAGTGTAACAATTGATTACATTGAAAAGCAGTTAAGTGAAATTTCCGACTCTTTAAGCATGACCGAAAATAATTTGCAGCAATTTCGATCAGCCAACCAAATTTTAAATGTAGCAGAACAATCTACCGGGATTTCAGCTCAATATATAGGATTGCAAAACCAAAAAGCAGAGTTAGTTACAAAAAAAAGGTATTATGATTATGTGGCAGATTATCTGAGTAAGAATGATGATTATACACATATGATCGTGCCAGCTTCCATGGGCATTCCTGATCCTATTCTCTCCGGTCTGATTACTGACCTTATTGCCGCTCAATCTCAACGATCAAATCTTATTGATAATAGGCAGGAAAGAAACCCTTTGGTTAGTAAGTTAAATATTAAAATTGAAAATATCAAGAAAACAATTGCTGATAATATTTCAGCTGTCAGGCAAACAACTGATATCTCAATAGACGAGATGAGTAAAAGAATTTCAAGAATTGAAGGGCAAATCAGTCAGATGCCAAAAACGGAGCAAAAACTTGGAGGGATCGAACGCAAATACAAATTAAATGATGCAATTTATAACTACTTACTTGAAAAGAGAGCCGAGGCAAAGATAACTAAAGCTTCCAATTTACCGGATGATATAATAATTGAACCGGCCATGCTAACGGGTAATGGCCCGGTTTCACCTAATGCCAGCAAGAATTTTATAATGGCTTTCCTACTGGGAATTGGGTTACCTTTTGGTTTTCTGATCGCGCGCAAAGCACTTAATAATAAAATTGAATCACAGGAAAGTATTGAACGAATTACAAATGTTCCTGTGTTGGGTAAAATTATTCATAATTATAAGAAGACTAATAATATAGTTTTTGAATATCCTAAATCTCCTATTGCTGAATCATACAGGGTACTTCGTACGAATCTCGATTTTACAATGAAGGGAGGAACTCATAAAGTAATAATGGTAACCTCTTGTATAACAGGTGAAGGGAAGTCATTTAATGCGCTCAATTTAGCTATGAGTTATGCTCAGCTGGGTCGTAAAACTATATTAATTAATTTTGACCTTCGTAAACATTCATTCTACTTCAACAAACAGGAAGAATCTGCGATAGGCTTGAGTTCCTTTCTGATTAATAAAGCTAGTCTGAAGGACATTGTACTTCAATCCCCTGATGAAAAACTACATTATATTAATTCGGGTCCAATTCCTCCTAATCCCGCTGAGTTGCTTGCTCTTGATGAGGCCAAAAAACTAATTTCAGAACTTAAAGGTCAATATGATTATGTTATTATCGATACGCCTCCACTGGCTCAGGTAACTGATGGCTTTTTATTGATGGAAACTGCCGATCTCAAAGTAATTGTGGTCAGGTATAATTATTCCAAAAAGAAAGTTATTTCAATGGTCTTAAAGGATTTAAAACATAAAAACATTGATGATGTTTGCCTGGTATTGAATGATAATCGTATCAAGAGTGATCAATATGGTTACGGATATGGATATAATAAGAAAAATAAATAGGGATTGTTTATTGATGAGTTAAGAAATAATTCTAATCATAACAGGTATAACTTTAATATAGCAAATAAATCTTTCTCGAAATGTTAGACAATTCAACTCTCTTAATTACTGGAGGCACTGGTTCATTTGGCAATGCTGTACTCAAACGTTTTTTGAATACAAATATTAAAGAAATAAGGATATTCAGTCGTGATGAGAAGAAGCAGGATGACATGCGACAGTTGTATCGCAATGATAAAATAAAGTATTACATTGGTGATACCAGGGATAAAAGGAGTATAGATTCTGCAATGCATGGCGTTGATTACGTTTTTCAAGCTGCGGCACTGAAACAGGTTCCATCTTGTGAGTTTTTTCCAATGGAAGCAGTGCGCACAAATGTGATGGGTTGTGAAAATGTTTTGGATAGTGCTCTAGAACACAAAGTGAAAAATGTAATTGTTCTCAGTACTGATAAAGCCGTTTATCCAATAAATGCTATGGGTATGTCGAAAGCTCTGAGCGAAAAAGTAATGATAGCAAAAAGTCGCAATCTGAACGGAAGTGGCACTGTATTTTGCGGTACTCGTTATGGGAACGTTATGGCATCAAGAGGTTCCGTTATTCCTCTATTTATCGATCAAATTAAAAAGGGCGAGCCTCTGACTATTACAGACCCAAATATGACTCGTTTCATGATGACTCTTGAGGATGCTGTTGAATTGGTTTTGTTTGCCTTTGTCAATGGGAAACAAGGCGATATATTTGTTCAGAAAGCTCCTGCCGCAACAATACTTACATTAACACAGGCACTCAAGGAATTGTACAATTCCGATTCTCAGGTTAAGATTATTGGCACACGTCATGGAGAAAAGAAATATGAAGTACTTGTTAACAGAGAAGATATGGTGAAAGCAGAAGATATGGGTGATTTCTATCGTATACCGGCTGATAACCGCAATTTGAATTATGAACTTTATTTTTCCGAAGGCGCTGATGTATCTGAGATTGAAGAATATCATTCAGATAATACAGAAAGACTTGATGTTGAGGGTACCAAAAAGCTTCTGCTTAAATTGGATATAATCAGAACGGATATTGGTTTATAATTCATTTTTCAAACCGGACATTCACATACACTAATTATGAATTATTGATGATTAGAATAGGAATTACAGGACAGGCAGGATTTGTAGGCACTCATCTATTCAACTTCCTGGGTTTGCAAGAGAATGTAGAGCGAATTGATTTTGAAGATTCATATTTCGATGATGAGCAATCTCTCAGGGCTTTCGTGAAAAAATGTGATGTGATTATTCATCTGGCGGCGATGAATCGTCACAATGATCCTGAAGTACTATATCAAACTAATATTCTGTTAGTTGACAAACTTATAAATTCGTTGGAGAAAGAGGGCGTTACTCCTCATGTCATCTTTTCGTCTTCAACTCAGGAAGAACGCGATAATAAATACGGAAGATCTAAAAAAGAAGGAAGAGAACGGTTTTTAAATTGGGCGGGAAAACATAACGCCATATTCACAGGAATGGTAATCCCGAATGTTTATGGCCCATTTGGTAATCCATATTATAACTCGGTTATAGCAACATTTTCGCATCAACTCACACATAATGAGCAACCCAAAATTGACATTGATGGTGAACTCAGGCTTATTTACGTCGGTGAATTAGTAGCTGAGATATGGAAAATTATAAATGAGAAAAAATCTGCCCCGAAATATTCAATTGCATCAACCGCTGAATCAAAAGTTTCAACAATACTTGAATCACTTGAACGGTATAAAAGCAATTATTTCGAAAATGCGGTTTTACCAGCCATCAATACTCAATTTGAATTAAACTTATTTAACACTTTCCGTTCCTATATTGATCATGCTGAACTGTTTCCAGTTCTTTTAAAAAAACATACAGATAACAGGGGCAGTTTTGTGGAAACTGTTAAAACTTCAGTAGGCGGACAGTTTTCATTTTCAACAACACATTCAGGTATCACGCGTGGTGAACATTTTCATACCCGCAAAATTGAAAGATTTGCAGTTATACAAGGGAAAGCTGTAATTGAATTGCGCAAAATAGGAACTAAGGAAGTTCTTCATTTTGAACTTGATGGTGAAAACCCGGCCTTTGTCGACATGCCTGTTTGGTATACTCATAACATCACTAATGTAGGTTCTGATGATTTGTTAACATTATTTTGGATCAATGAATTTTTTGATCCTGCTGATCCTGATACATTCTTCGAAAAAGTACGATTATAATAAAGTGTCCTTCCTGACCAACTGGAATTCAGTAGGCAAAGTATCATCTCAGCTAATAAACAAATTGTACATCCTAAACTTCTCAAAAGTTTTTTTTTCTCAAAAAAGCACTATCTGCAAGATATGAATCTGACTAAATTGAAAATTGTTACTGTTGTTGGTACCCGGCCTGAAATCATCAGGTTATCTCGCACAATGGCTTTGCTTGACAGATATACAAACCAGATAATTGTGCATACCGGACAAAATTATGATTATGAATTAAATGAGATTTTCTGGAATGAATTAGAATTAAGAAAGCCAGATCATTTTCTTGGAATAGATACCACAACACTTGGTTCAGCTGTGGGCGATATCCTGAAGAAAACCGAGGAAATATTGAAAGTAGAAAAACCTGATGGATTGCTGGTTCTGGGCGATACGAACTCATGTCTTTCGGCATATATGGCAAAGCGGATGCATATACCAGTTTTTCATATGGAAGCCGGAAATCGAAGTTTCGATTTTAATGTGCCAGAGGAAACCAATCGAAGAATTATTGATCACATTGCTGATTATAATCTTGTTTATACCGAACATGCCCGTAGACATCTTTTGAGCGAAGGATTACAGCATCGCAGGATTTATCTTACAGGCTCTCCCATGCGTGAAGTATTGGAACATTACCAACAAAAAATCAATAGTTCTTCTATCCTTTCAATTCTGGATATTCAACCTAATAAATATTTCATCGTTTCGACTCACAGAGAAGAGAATGTTGATAATCCTGAAAACCTTAAAAAAGTATTAATTGTACTTAACGAATTGGCACAGACATATAATCTGCCTGTAATCGTAAGTACACATCCTCGAACAAGGAAACGAATTGAGCAATTAGGCGAAACAAGACTTAATGAGAAGATTCAGTTTTTAAAACCTTTTGGCTTTCTCGATTATGTTTATCTGCAGCAAAATGCATTATGTACGTTGTCTGATAGTGGAACAATATCTGAAGAATCTTCAATTTTAGGCTTTCCTGCAATTTCCTTGCGCCAATCAATGGAAAGGCCGGAAGCACAAGATACTGGTTCTATAATACTCACAGGGTTTAATCCAGATATAATTCTAAATTCAATTAAATTAGTTATCAGTGAGAAAGTTGATCGTAAATCATTTAGTATTCCTGATGAATATCAGATTCAGGATACTTCATGGAGAGTTGTGAAACTAATCCTTGGGAATTGTAAGCTTAGTAATTTATGGAATGGGATAAATGAAAATAGAATGTAGTTTTTAATTCTTTTAAAATTTCGCAAATAACACCTTTGCTATCTTTCCTTAAGGTAAAATAAATTGATTAATTCTAAATTTTGATAAAATAAAATGGCGGATACAAACACAGACTGGGATTTAATAATAGAACCTAA
>JBBRYZ010000020.1:0-38898 GCA_038237165.1 Bacteroidales bacterium
ATCATTTTATTGTGAATGTTGAGTATTGAGAAATTAAACCATGAAAACAACCAGATAAATAAAAACATACTCAATAATTGCACAAGACCATGCACCGCCCCGACCCATTTGTAATTTCGTTTTCCTGAATTGCCATCAGCAAATACATACATTCCTATTACCACAAAAAGGCAGATTATCAACACAGGTGGAGCCAGGAAAAGGTGCTTTGAAATTGTGGATAAGAAATTTCTGAAATTGCATAAACCTGCCAATTGTTGCATAAAGTGCTGACTTTCGAATCGTGAAGTAGTTTGCAACATCCAGGTGAGCAATAGCTGAATTACTGTCATGGTAACCCAGAAAGCCTTGTTATAAAAAGGGAACAACAACATCTTATTTGCAAGCTTACGCGATTTTTTCACTGTCGGGAAACAGGCTTTCATTTCGGGATCATTGGCCTGAGTATTATTGGCATTAGCTTTATCCTCATCGTCAAGACCGGTAAGCGTTTGCGGAAGATTATGGGTGGGATGCAGAAAAGCACCTCCACCACCTGCGGTAACCAATTGATTTATATACTCAGTACCGTCGCCCGATTTTTTAAACTCTTCGTAACGTGAGTAATGATGCAGATCACCCGTGAGGGTTGCAACCAGTTTGAATTTCTTCCCATCATAACATTCATACTTGTCGTCGGTAATAAAAACCTGCTCAAAAAATTTAAGTCTCTTATACGATGTATTGTTCCGATGGATCACTTTATACACCCAGGCAGGCTCAGCGGTAACCATTATTACCTTATCGCCATCCTGCATATGTGTCGAAGCAACTTCACGGAAATAATCCAGTTGCGGCTTGTCGATGTCGGAGTTCAGTTGTACATCTGTAGCCCATAACCAGTAATTATTCGGAAGTTTTAGCGCATAATAGCTTCTTAGCTGAGCTGTTTGCCAACTCCCGATTCTTCTTTGCTGACAAAATAATTTAATAAAATTTCCGAGTCCGTCGTACCAATCGTGATTACCGGGAATAGCAAACATTTTCCGGCTGGTGTCATTTTGCGGGTGATGTTTTGCTGAAGCAGCACGAAATGGGGTTTTAAACCTGTTTTCATAGGCTTCCATTGAAGGCGTAGGGTACACCTGATCACCGCCAAACAAAAGCAATTGCCCGGTTGGCAAATCCCAATCCGTGAGATCTGCTTTTCGGTTACCTGAATAGTTGGGATTCAGTTTAACTTTCAGGGATTGGGCAACCAGGTCGGCAACTGTATAGGTCGAATTAAATCCATCGCCGGTGTCGGAAACAAAATCGATCCAGATTTCTTTGAGGGTTTCACCACTTTTTTCATCGATGCTACAATCAATCGGAACTTTTTCGGGACCAAGAGCGGCCTGCAATTCACGTTTATCGGCATAACTGGCAAATGTTCCCGAAACTAAAGCTTTGAGTGCCGTGGCTGATAACTGGCGTGGATCGTACCAGTTGGTCATGGTTGGCTGTTTGTATACTTCTTTGGTTTCCATGCTTAAAAATAAAAATCAATTTAAGTGTCAGACACCCTATGGGTGTGCAGACACTGATTTCGAGGGTATGCAGACAACTACTATCCTTGTTTTTTCTCTCTGTCGTCCGAAGTAGGAGTTGCCACTGAACCGCGCAACTTCATCAACCTATTCAATAAGTCGAACCAGAACGGGGCGCCCAGCGAAAGCGCCAATGCAGTGATAATCCAACCCATCATCGATTTGAGGATACACAGAAAAAGGCTTGATTGGCATTCGTATGATTCCCACTCCAGACCAAGAGAGTGATGTATATTATTTAAATCACTTTTAACAAGTGAGCTCGCATAGGTAATCATCGAATCTGCCTTAACTTTTAACATCTCTGAATTTTTCAGATTGTGCGCCTCATCAGTTATTGCATTGACTAGCGAAACCGTATCGGTACCGGAAGCATTGTTACTCTTTAACTGATTATTAAGTGATTGAATAGCTGCTTTTTGAATTTGAATATTCTTAACCAGTTCAGGATTTGCCCTTTCAAAAGCATCAGCCTGCTGTACAAGTTGCTCCCTGAGATTTGGATCTTTCTCTAATTTATCGACAATTTTTATTGTATCGACATTAAATACGATGGATACGGATAAACCTACAAAGAATAAAATAACCTGGGTGTATTTTTTATACCAGCCCGAAGCACGATCCATTGTTTCATCAAACCAGTTTTCGATATGTTTTTTAAATTCTGCTGTATCACCGTCTGCATCGGCCCAAATAGATCTCAGGTAACTAAGCGTTTGGTCATTTATTCCGGAATTACCCCAGGTGGTTGATTTGTTATCAAGTGCTTTCTGGATTAGTGGTTTGGCATCATCGCCCGGTTTAACATCTTTGCCTCTCAGCATGTCAACCAGCACTTTTGAGAATGTTTCCTTATTGATATAAGCCGGTTTTGCATCTGATTTACCTTCACCAAGAAATAAAATCAGCGGGTGTGTATAAAATTCATGAGAAACTGTTTTCAGATCGCCCCCGTTTCCCGTCTTTTTAAACAAATAGTAAACGCTTTTAAATCTGCTGGCAAATTTTTCCTCATCTTCAAGCATACGAAATACTGCTCTCTGTAAAATTTTAGCTCTGAACCCAAAGCGTGTTGCTATAATTTCCTGTATAGTAGTGATAAGCAAGCTATACAGCAAATAGATGAAAACCAGATCGATAACAACATTTAAAACGACAGAATTTAACATGGCACTTTTATTTTCTTAGTCGGTGTTTGCCTTTGCTTTATGGTGTTACACCGGCATGTTTTTATTTATAGTATTCCGACCTTTTTTACTCCTGCATCAGCATAGTATTTCTGATTTTCCAGTTGTATCTGTAATAAAGAAATCCAGTTGAAAAAAAGAAAATCACACACGCCATAAACTGACCTGTGGAGAGATTGCCAACCCATCCCCTGTTTTCGTCACCTCTGAAAAACTCCATTATAAACCGCAGAACGGAATAACTCATCCAGAACAGGAAAAACAAAACTCCGGGCTTGAAAAGGTTTTTCTTCCACAGCCATGAAAAAACAATAAAAAGAAGCAATCCTATGAGTATGGAATAAAGCTGAACCGGGTGAACAGGAAGTGACAAATTATCGGCCTCACTGATTAATCCTTTATTAAGATGATCGTAAAAGGGATAGCTCTCCTTTGGAAATTGAATCGCCCACGGAAGATTGCTTAATGTTCCGTAGTCACAGCCATTGAGGAAACAGGCAATACGTCCAATCATTGGACCAATGCCAAGAACGGATGCAATAACATCAAGATATAACCAAAGCGAAACCCGGTAAAAAGCGCCATAAAGTAAAATCCCTGCCATTCCCCCTAAATATACTCCGAATGAAACTGTAGCGCCGTTAAGTTCCAGGAGGGTTTCAGGATGGCTCAAGGTAAATGAAATATTCTGAAGAAGGTAAAATATACGCGATCCAAGCAAGGCTGCCACTGATGCCCAAATAGCAATACCGGCGGCATGACTTACATCCAGTGAAGCTAACTTACATCGCTTTAGCAGAATTATAATTCCCAATCCTAACATAATTGCATATACAATTGCAGGATCGGGAATTATATAGCTAAAAATGCCGGTGTGGAATATCGTATTTAAATACTCAATTATCCTGGGGCGCATGTTTACATGTTTGTACTATGATTTCAGCTTTTTCCTTCTGTAAAATATGAGAGCCACAATCGGGAACAATGGCACCAAAGCCATTTTAGAGGATGAATTTGAAGCAGACGCCGAGCAGGAACAATCCTTGGAACCAGTGCCATTAATAGCTGCCCGGCCTACAGGAACATCGGCGCCGAGGAAGTTATTCCCGGGTTGCCACGATACCCTTAAATTGGCTGTTCCTGCATCTCTGGTTGATAACCTATAATAAAGATCGGTTCCTGCTTTTAAGGTATTCCAGTTAGCTACCGGCATTGCCCATGTTGCAGTACCGCCTGCAGCTGATACAACTCCACTCAGCCATCCGCTGTTAATGAGGTTAGATGTAAATGCCTCATCGTTGGCAACTTCGACCATAAATTGTGTATTGAAAGGCAAGGTACCGGTTGTTACAACTGAACTTCCTGAAAATGTGTAGTCGTCCCCAGTCCAAACTGTAAAAACAGGGCCACTGGCACTGCTACGGTTCAGGTAGGAATGGTCAATATCCACAATGGCATCTTTTGGCGAAAGGAATATCCCTGCACGGGCATATCCTGCGAGGAGTTTATGGATGAGACGCGAGGTTTTGTAAAGTGGTACCAGTTGTTTCAAAAGATCCTGGTAAGAATCATGGATGGATTTATCCGTTCCAGTCACAAGCACACCAATGCCCGCAGTAGTCATTGCCTTAATGGTGTTGAGGTTAATACTCAAAGTGCCCAGTGCAAATGCGTCATTCATTCCCTCGCGCGAACTCCACTGCGCCCAGGAAATAATCTGCCCGGCTGAATGTATTTCGTTGGAAGCGTCAGTTAAATTTTTATGCTCTGGAAATACATCCAGCAATTCCGAAGCCCTGGGGCACCAACCGCTTTGAGTTGATGTTGCACAATTGTGACCCCACCACCCAGCAAAAACATTGGTATTAAAATTAGTACAAGCCCAAAAATCAGCCAAACCTTCGTTGATGGCTCCAGTCATAGAGCCTCCGCCAACACCATATTGCAACCCGTTCAGCCTGTGACCAAATTCATGTGCAATAACGGTGGCGTCGCACCCGGCATTAAACACAGCAACACCTGCACCTGCAGGATCGCATAGGGTTGATGCGGAGGTTGTTGCATTGCCTATATGAAAAGCCGGCGGACAACAGAATGAATTGCCACCTGGTTTATTAAAGGTAACATCAACCTGGCCGAAGTTCTGGCTGCCCAATTGCATGTAAGTTCTTCGTTCGTTAAAAATATGAGCGAAAATATTCACCTGTTGGAACAAACCATTGTAACCTGATTGACTGGTTCTTTCGATTGTAGTTCCGTTAATGGGCGAGACATTAAAATTAGCAGTGCCGGAGCCGTCATCATTTATGGTCAGAATTCCCGACGTGCCATCTGTTCCAACATTCGACATAGTAACTACCCCGGCCAGGTTCAGTGTATATCTACCTCCAGAAGGCGGATCTACCTCGAAAGTCATTTCCTGTGAAGGAGAATTGGGATCGGGATTGAATACCAGTCCTTTCGCATTGTCGGCAAAAAAGAACAATGGCAACAGCTGAAGTACTTGTCCTGATTCAGCATCAATCCAGACCTGGTAATCGCCTTCCGCAGTTAGTATGGTTTTCCATGCATACCTGAACCCATCAGCGTAGGGAAGCAGAACAATTTCACCTTTTCCGCTGCCTGTCACATTTTCAAGCTTGTTTTCTTTCCTGATCTGTTCAATAGCCCTTGATGCTGCATCTTTTATCGATAGCGATTTCCCATTCGATGGTTTCACCATATTGTAAAACTTTCCCTGTAGCGATACAATTTGGTTTTCGTTACGGTTGATAACACTTACGGCCGTGTTGTCTATTATTGTGTTATCAAAGTACTGGTCAAAACGGTAAACATTAACAGTTACATTCGATTGATTTTTCAGATCATTCCCTAATTCGTCAACCATGTCACTTGACGATTTGCTTACATTTACCATATCCTTTTTCAATTTTTCCATGGTATTTGCCTTACCCAGCCTAATCTGTTCATCAATGTAAGCGGCATCTGCTTTTGCCGTAGTAGTATTGATGTTTAGTCTCATTTCCTTATCCATATTCAACTGAACTTTAAGCGATCCGAGGAAAGCTGAAATCATTCGTTTAGCATCATCCTGCGACTTTACGCTTTGTCCGTTAATATTGAGCTGGAATTTTTCGCCGTCGAACGAGGGAAGCTGCCCGCCCGCATTTTTGAAGGGCACCTGTTTCATGGAATATTCAACAGCAGGTCTTCGTTCGTCAGGAACGTATACCTGCTTTATTTTGTAGTTCGATTCAACCGCATTAACATTGGTTTGTGCCTCGACAAATTTACCTGTTATAACCAGCATCACCAGGAAGCCGGTAATGATTTTCATTTGGGTTAGATGTTTCATTTTGCTGTTTGTTTTTTTGGGAATCTGGTTTTACAATGATTTTGGTTTATCTGTTTTTTAAAAAAATGATTCTTTTTTATTAAGTGCATATACCGGATTGATCTATTTTGATTTTTTTGCTTGGTGTGCAAAACAATCTTATATCAGGCTTTAAAATTTCCGGTATCTATCCATTCGTTTTTCAGGAGCGACCACCAGTCAGCAGCCAGGCCTTTAAGCACATAATCGTAAGGAAGCCATCCGTATCCCTGATCACCCCAACCTACGCCCCATGAGTTACGGATCATAAATGCACCAACCGTTTCTTTAGCCCCGGCAGTTGTGCTTTTAATTTTCATCTTATCGTCATATCCTGCCACAACAATGGCATGTCCGCCTGCAATTTTATCTCCCTTCGTTGGATAGGGGATTTTTCCTCCGTTAGCATCAGCCTGTGCAATGGAACTATAAACTGTAAATCCAAACATAGACGGAAGGCCAGCCGAAAGATTAACCCTTATTTGGTTGAGCAGATCAGTTGCCTTTGTTCCGGGAGGATCGAGCCTGTAGTAGCTGATGGCCTTGAAATTTTCGGCAAATGCATAGCAAAAAGCTGTTGGCTCAATATCAAAGTTGACTTCAATATAAGGCCAGTATTCTTCGGGTGGAAGCCCGAACAGCACCATTGCTCCCATAGTGGTTCGCAGAAAGGCTCCGGTATCACCGATTTGATTCATCAGGTTACGGGTTGCTTTATACAGGAAAAGCCTCGAAGCATCAGTATGTTTACCAAATGCGCGACGCTCGAAATATTCAACCATGCCAGCTCCGGCATTGGCTGTGCATGCTCCAAGCTGACCCTGATCCTCAACCGGCGAAAACCATGGCACCAATGATACAGACGAAGGCAATGTAATTTTTCCGGGTTTGGATGCTCCTGCTTTGCTGAGCATCTTTTTAACTGAATCTGTTTGGCCAATCCCATTCATCCGGGTTGACACTGCATCATGTTCTATGGTCATATCCCTGAAATCGGGATAATCAGGAAGCCATCCCATACCTAAGCTCCTGCGAAAAGCTGTGTTCATAATACTTTTGTTTAGATTGTTTTTTCTATTTGTTTTAGATTTCCTTAATGTAGCTGCCCGGCGGATGATTTACCTGACTTTAAAACGCATTGCATCTTTTAAAATTAAAATTTGATCAATAATACCTTAGGGTATCTATTCTTGTATTTAGAAATACAGGATTTATAGTATTGACAAGGCTTGTAACGGAATATGGAATTAATGAAACACAAAGGTACATCAGCTCAATACCCTTTTGCAATAGCACAAACGTGTCATTTTTCAATGATACGTAGTTGAAAAAATATGCTTGTAGCTATTGAATTTTAAACAGAATCAAATGATTTGTCTTTCATACTTAGTTATGGCAAAACCATATTCAATTCAGATCAAAAATAAAGCCACCGAAAATCTGACCGTTAAGGATTTGTGCTTTCCCGGATCTTCTTTCATTTACCATCCATCCATTGTTGTTGATATATGCGATTCTGAAATATTTCATCCGGAAAGCAAAAGAATAGCTCAATTGTTTCACAGCGAATCCTGCTGAAAGCAATGCATTATTAAAAGGCACATAGTTAGCGCCCAGTGTTGCATCGTACAAGCCATCAGCAGTGAAGAGCAAATCTGTTCCAAAATTGAATCGTTGCCATTTGTAATCTACACCAAAACCCAGTGAACGCTGGTTTTGCAATGGAATAACAGGCTGCCCTGGCAAAAATGCATCGGCATACAATTCTGTTCCTGCCAGGTTCATTAGGTTTATGCCTACCTGCAAAGCATTTGCAATCTTATAGCTCATAGACAGATCAATGTCAAAATGTTGTTTTTTGATAATGCTGTCGGCGAATGCGCCAATATTATGATTGTCAAAATCGATAAATAATTTGTCAGGAACATTAAAATTCTGCCAGATAGATTTTATCGTAAGCCCGAGGCTCAGCATTTCATTCACTTTATATACCGGACTTACAAATATCGCATATTCATGAAGTTTCATTTTAGTGGAGTCTACTTTCAAAAGATTATCAGTATCATGGCTTATCGCACTTACAAATGATGATTTTCTTCTTTCGTCCTGGTAAGAATAAATGCCCCCGGCGGCAAGAGTAATCTTTTCATTTATCCTGTAGAAACCGCCCAACTTAACCGTATTCTTTAAATTGGTGAGTAAACTTATATTATTCGGTTTTCTACTATGAGCAATAGCCGATGGGTTCCAGAAAACTGCCTCTGAAATATCGCGTGAAGGAGCAAAATTGAAACCTGTATTGGCAGAATTCATTATAGGTGAGGACAATAAAAATTCGCCATATTTAATCTTTCCGGGATCAAGGGTAAATGCCTGGAAATCTCCGCCGGCATTAGTAAACGCGCCAAGAACAGGAGTTATGGTTGTTAATAAGTTTAATAAAGCCGGGGCACCAACCAGAGACGTAGCGGCTGACATCTTATCCAGATTTTGATCCGGCTGCCTTGAAATTATACGTAATACACTGTCGGCGGCAAAAGGTTTTAGTTCAGCTTTCTGGCAATTGGCATTCAACATCCATTCTTTGACAGTAACATACTTTTTCGAGTCATTCCGGTTCTGCCTGTCCTGGTCTTCTGAAATAAATACTCTTTTTACCACTTCCTGGCAATTGGCACAGCGTGAAATTGCATAAATCGTTACCTGCTTGTCCTGGAGTTTTGATATCGGAACTCCTGTGTTAAATTCAAAATAACCTGATGGCTGCGAAGCGGTAATGGTAGCCTTCGATGGCATAAAAGCGGGAACAATGATCACGTTTTCAGCTCCCTTAGTTGAATTCTGCGATTGGTTCAGGCATTTTACTTTCCCTTTTATGATCAGCGACTGACTGACTGCCAATTGGCATTCAACGAAAAGTAAAATACAACACAGGGTTATCGTTTTCATAGTCATTGTTATTTATGGGATACAGGGTTTAAAAAAATATCCTGATTTTTCATCTCCGGCGAATTGATAACAAGTGAAATGGTTTTGTCCTCATAATCCTTGTGCGAGGTAGTAATAGAAATTTCATCGCCAAGTGTGTATTCCTCCAACCTCAGATTGTAAGAGCCATCAGTAATGGATTTTGAAAAATATCTTGTGCCGTCAACACTTATTTCCACGCCCCTGATCGGCATTTCTGAAGCCGTTTTTACTCTGCCTGATATAAATACAACTGTGGTAAGCGGTAAGATAAGTTCAAGAGGTTTTGAACTTGCAAACAAAGTATCAAAACTTTTTGTGGCATAGCCAGGGCTCGAAACTTCAATCTTCATTTTGCTTTTAATCTTATCGGCAGGTATTCCACTAAAAAGAGCTTGCCCCATTTTGTCAATCGACTGGGTTCGGATATATTCATTCAGATATATTTTCACATCGCCCTGGGTTACAGGGTTATTTTTCCAGTCGAAAACCCGAATTGTTACATTTTTCTCCGAAGCTGTATGAGGCAGTAAAAAGCCGCCTAACACTATAAGAACGACCCCAACACCAGGGCCTGCCATTTTAAGCTGTACATTTTGTTTTTTACCGGTTAATACGGCATAGGTGTTCATTACGCCAAAAACCATAGCGCTGGCCGAAATCCCGAAAAGGATAAGTATGAGGTAAAAAATGCGCTGATCTACCTCATCGGATACTTTGCCCTGTATAAATTGAAGGTAATAGTACACCACGGAAATTGAAAGCACAATTCCAATACTCGAAATCACTGCATAGCCGGAAACCGAAATACGATGCGGTGGTGTTGATTTAAAATCCAATGGATCGGATGAATCCTTTTTTGTAGAACTGCTCATAGTATCCTTGCCGTTTTACTTAAGTTTACAAAATTGATTTCTGGTAATCGAGATGAACTTTTACCTTAAATGCCAGCAATGCAACTCAAATTCAAATTTTCAAGTCTGTAAATATCTCAAACCCTCAGCGAGCCACGAAACCCACGGACTGCATAATAGGATTCGGCTCCGTTGTGATATACGAAAACAGTGCCGTATCGGAAATCGGTAAAGATAGCACCACCAAGTTTCCGGATTTCAGAAGGTGTTTTCACCCAGCTCGATGTTTTTGTGTCGAAACTTCCAAGTTTTTGCAACTGCCTGTACTGGTCTTCCGTTAAAATTTCAATGCCTATGTCAGCGGCCATATCAAGAGCACTGGTTTCAGGTTTGTATTCTTTCCTTGAGTTCAGCGCTTCACGGTCGTAGCATAAACTTCGCCGTCCTTTGGGAGTTTCGGCTGAACAATCGTAAAAGATATATTCGCCTGTAGTTTGATCCTGACCAACAACATCCGGTTCGCCGCCGGTTCGTTCCATTTCATGGAGCGACCACAGTTTTTCGGTATTAGCTTCCAATTTTACCAGTACTTTATCCCAATTCAAGGCTTTATGACGGTTCAGATTTTTCTCGAAACGGATTTTTAATGTAATGAGTAATTCCTCACTTTGTTCGGGTGATAACTCGATGCTTTTTCTCATTTGCATTAAGCGCTAATTAATTTGTTAATTATGATCTTGACATAGTTACGTGAAATGTCGGGCTAAGCATTTCTTTAGCCTTGTAGCTAGCTAGTGTATAATTGAAACTGATTAACACATAAATATTTAGATATGTTCAAATACATTTGATTATATCTCATAGCGCAATTTCACAAAATTCTATTTTTCATATCTCCTGAAAATCTTATTTGCACCAAAATTTGGAGCATAAAAAAAACCGAAACATTTAAGTTCCGGTTGTTTTAAATATCATTACGTGGTTATTTCCGTTCAGGAATACTAAATATCAATATTTGCGTATTTCGCATTTTTCTCAATAAACTCGCGGCGTGGCGGTACCTCGTCGCCCATCAGCATGCTGAAAACGCGGTCGGCTTCCGATCCGTTTTCGATGGTAACCTGACGCAGTGTGCGGAACTGGGGATTCATGGTAGTTGACCACAGTTGTTCGGCATTCATTTCTCCCAAACCTTTGTATCGCTGAATATGTATGCCTTTCTCTGATCCGTCCTTTGACCATTCAGACATTAACTTAACGCGTTCATCTTCGTTCCAGCAATATTTTTCGGTATTCCCTTTTTTCAGAAGGTATAACGGCGGCGTAGCAATATAGATATACCCGTTTTCGATCATCTCCTTCATATAACGAAAGAAAAAAGTAAGGATAAGCGTGGCAATGTGGCTTCCGTCCACATCGGCATCGGTCATAATAATGATTTTGTGGTAACGGATTTTCGAAAGATTTAGCGCTTTCGAATCTTCCTCGGTGCCGATGGAAACACCGATGGCTGTGAACATATTCTTGATTTCCTCGCTGTCGAAAATACGGTGAGGCATGGCTTTTTCAACGTTCAGGATTTTACCACGAAGTGGGAGGATAGCCTGGAACTTCCTGTCACGACCCTGTTTGGCTGTTCCACCTGCAGAATCGCCCTCCACCAGGTATATTTCGCAAAGTGAAGGATCGCTTTCGGAGCAGTCGGCCAGTTTACCCGGCAGTCCTGATCCTGAAAGAACATTTTTGCGTTGAACCAGTTCGCGGGCCTTACGGGCTGCATGCCGGGCAGTGGCTGCAAGTATTACCTTGTTAACAATCATACGGGCTTCGCGCGGATGCTCTTCGAGGTAGTAATTCAGCATTTCGGCAACAAGCTGATCAACTGCGCCCATTACCTCGTTGTTTCCAAGCTTGGTTTTGGTCTGTCCCTCAAACTGTGGTTCCATAACCTTACACGAAATAACGGCAGTAAGTCCTTCGCGGAAGTCATCCCCGGCAATATCGAACTTTATTTTATCGAGCATTCCCGATTTTTCGGCATAGGATTTCAGCGTACGGGTAAGCGCGCGCCTGAAACCGGCAAGGTGAGTACCACCTTCGTGGGTATTGATATTATTGACGTACGAATGAATATTTTCAGTAAATGATGTGTTATACATCATGGCAAGCTCAACAGGCACATCATTTTTCTCCCCTTCCATATAAATAGGTTCGGGAATAAGTTTTTCGCGTGTTGCATCAAGGTATTCAATAAAATCAACCAGTCCTCTTTCAGAATGGAATACTTCTTTTATGAAATTGCCATCATCGTCTTTTTCACGTTCATCAATCAGAGTAAGCTCTATTCCCTTGTTCAGGAATGAAAGTTCGCGCAAGCGGGCAGCAAGAATGCTAATATCGAATATTTCGGTAATGAAGATGGTATTATCCGGCTTGAAATGCACGGTTGTTCCGGTATAGTCGCTTACGCCAGCTTCGCGTACAGCATACAATGGCTTTCCCTGTGAGTATTCCTGCTCGAATATTTTACCATCGCGGTGAACGGTAACTTTGAGCATGATAGAAAGTGCGTTTACACAGGATACACCAACTCCGTGAAGTCCACCGGAAACTTTATAGGAACCTTTGTCGAACTTTCCTCCGGCATGCAGCACGGTCATTACAACCTCAAGCGCCGATTTCTTTTCTTTTTCGTGATAATCGGTTGGAATACCCCGACCATTATCTGTTACCCTTATTGAATTATCGGGAAGTACCGATACAATAATCTGATTACAATAACCAGCCATTGCTTCGTCGATGGAATTATCGACTACTTCATACACGAGGTGGTGGAGTCCTTTTACGCTGATATCGCCAATGTACATGGCTGGGCGTTTACGAACCGCTTCGAGACCTTCGAGTACCTGAATATTATCGGCAGTATAAGTGCCATTTCCGTTTCCGTTGCCAACTCCGCTGGCATTCATATTATTTTCTAATTCGCTCATAATCAATTTGTTGCAATTCAATCAATAATGCAATGCAAAGGTACGGATTATATTTGAGATAAACAGGAAAATGGCTCGCCGGAAAGCAAGAATTTATCAACAATTTTCAAAATCCAAATAAATTGTAAGTATCAGTATATGAATGAATTATAATTTATTGAGGTTTGGTTAATGACATTATGAGGATAGGGGGAAATAGAAAATGGAAAATGGGGATTTAATGGTCAAATGATTGTCAGATGTAGTCATACGATTGTCATACAGTTGTGATCCGATGGTCATACAGTTGAAATGGGTAGTCATGCGATGGTCAAATAATTGCTATTTGAAAGACCTGGACTTTGAAACATGAAACTCTGAAACATGAACCCAGCAAACCCTTCAAAACTTTCAATCCCATCAATCCCTTCAATCCCATCAAAAGATCAGCGCATACGATACCTTGATCAGGAAATCATTCTGGGGATATGCTTTGTGTAATTGTTTTGAATAATCGTTGAAATTGAAATTCCCGTCGGTTCCATCGGTGGTACGCCCCTGCGACCAGACCAGGAAAAACGTAGAACCCGGCTTGTATTCCCATCTGAACACCAGGTTCGATCTATATTGCAGGAAATGGAAATTGGGATTATCGTAACTAAAATCTGTTCCGTTTCCATCCTTATCAACTGAGTACACGTTTGCTTCGCTGTCGTATTTTAATTCGTTGTTTGTATATTCATGAAACCTGTCATTATATCCGGGAGCCACCGGGTTGGTAATAGTCTTGAAATGAGTGTAATCGCCCGCGAAAAAGAAAGGCTGGCCATAGTATTGAATGGACATTTCCGGCGTTATTCCAACATTAATTCGTGCTGAAACTGCAAACTCTTTGCTGTAAAGGCGCGCCATAATATAGTTATCCGGTTTATCTCCTTCGATGGTGGTTACATATTGAAGATTATCCTGCGAAACCGTGTATGACGGCGAAAGTGATATTGAAACTGTGTTAACAGGTTTATAGGTGAGTGACGCCTCAACAAGTGACACTTTTGAATTATCATATCCACTCCAGCGCTTCATCAGGAAAAGTTCCGCCTGAAGCTTTTTTCTGTCGTCGGTATTTACACCAAGCCTGTAATTAAAACTTCCCGGCAATTTAAGCATAGGTCCACCCCGAAGGTCGCTCGAAGATAGCGATTCTCCTTGCAGATTGAACCCCGAAAAAATAGAATAATAATTTTTGAATGTCAGGTTACCATTCATTTCCAGACCTTTATTCTCATTTTGACCGGCGAAATTCCAAACGGTGTAAACATCACCTCCAAATTGATACCGGTTATAGAAATTCTTTGGCCGCCATTCGTTATATCCCATCCAGAATACCTGCTGAATATTATCCGCCTGCTGCATAAAGCCAAGGTCGTTGAAGTCGAGTCCCGGAGATGACCATGTTATCCAGGAAAGCATCCTGAGATGTCCTCCGCCAAACTTGCCAAATTCTAAAGTTCCGCCATGGCCGGTCAGGCTGGTGAGTGAGCTGTCTACTTTTACATGAGTAGCATCTTTTCGTTGGTAGTTGTGTGTGAAACTGGTCTGCAATTCGGTGATAGACTCAGCGGAGCCGTGTATGCTGCTGAAAATTCCTCTGAAAGTGAAAAAATATTCCTTATTTTTCCAGTAGCGTGTCATATTAACACCACCAGTGTATGCCGATGCCGGCAGTGTGATGAAATTTCGGCTGTTTATATCCCGGTTTGTAGCAGTAAATATTCCACCAATGATCGTATTCCCTTTATCGATATCCTGTTCAACTCTGGCAACTATGTAATTTGTGAATGGCTCCACAGGATATTTGCTCGTGGTATCACCTCTGAAAAGATCAGCATTTTCGCGTTGGGTGAAAGATTCGAGTATTCCAATGGATGTTCCTTTACGGGTTTTGCCCGATAGTTTAAATGCACCGAGAATGGGTGTATTATCCGGAACTTTTGCATATTCCCCGGTATTAAGGTCGGGCGAAAAATGTGGTGACCGGCCAATACGGCGCGAATAAAACATTCCGGTGCTTGAGCCATCGCCATCGCCCGAAGTCATCCTGAAATTAAAGATATTTCGTCCTTCGATAAAGAACGGCCGTTTCTCAGGAAAAAAGGATTCGAAAGCCGACAGGTTTACCTGCGAAGGGTCGGCTTCAACCTGTCCGAAATCAGGATTTATGGTCATGTTTAAGGTAAGATCGTTGGTAATGGCAATCTTGCCATCAAGTCCGGCAGACAATTTCTGACCTTTCCCCGTTGCAAACGGATTGCCATCTTCTTTTTCGGATTTAGTTATTTTACCCACTGCAAAAGGGAATAATTCCACATCCTTTTTAGGCGAAATATTGCTTATGCCTTCTAATATTCCGAAATCACTAACCGTTTTGTTCGAACTTTTATGCAAAGGTTTCCATAAAGACATTTCACTTTTTCGATGAACAAAACGGACTACTTCAAAACCCCACTGATAATTATTTTTCTTTGTAAACCTAAGCTGAGATAGAGGAATCCGCATTTCGGCATTCCACCCTTCGGCATCCACACTTGTTTTTACATACCATATCGGATCCCAGCTATTGTCGGAATTATTGTCGCTGGTAAAGATCATATCTACTTTTGAACCGGCAGCTGTAGCGGTGAAACCAAAACCGGTGAGTTTATCTTCATAACTGTCGATAATTACTCCAACCCAATCGCCATCGTCAACATCGCGCCGCGAAAGCCTTTTATTGATTTTATCCGGCTCAGTATCATAGGCTTTAATGGCGACGTAAAGATTATTATCGTCGTAAGTAACGGCGAAAGTTGTCTTCTGGCTGGGAAGGCTGTCTTCGTATGGTTGCGACTGGGTAAAATCCCCTTCCCAGGGAACCTTTTTCCAGCATTCATCATCAAATTTACCATCTATTTCCGGTGGTTTGGTCGTAAGTTTTTGGGTAGTGTAGGATTTATTCTGAGCGGATGCAAAAAAAGGCAAAAGGATGATTATCAGAAAAGTAAGTTTTCGCAACATAGATGTGAACTCAGATTTGAAGTAGTGAATGCAGATATGACGTACAAGAGGGAATTAAGTTACAAATTTAGAGCGATTCAAATCGATTTAAATCATACGTCAAAGCAGGTTGGCAGTGTAATATACATACCAAGCTGAATATTCGCCGAACTGCGGGAAACAATCGGTCAAAGAATAATTACCAAATGCATTTATAAATCAAAATAATTCTGATCAAATACTGAAACATAAAAACATAAAAACTTGTTGAAAAGAGTTTAAAAAATAACCAGGTACGAAATTTTCAGCATAAAATCGTTACGCGGATGTAAATCCCGGAGTTCACCGGCATATTGACCAAATTCATTTTCTCCTCCTGCCACAACATCCGTGCGGCCTTGCGACCACACCAGGTAAAGCGACGAGCCTGTTTTGTACTCCCATCGCAATACCATATTCGACTTAAACTGCAGGAAATGGAAATCAGGCTTATAAAATCCGTAATCGTCAACTCCATCATGATCCTCATCAATCATGTAAGCATTCCATGATTTATTGAATGAAATTTCCTGGCTGCTGAACGTTTGATACCTGTCAGTGAATTTCGTGGCTTTTGGATTAGCGATTCGCTTATAATCGCTGTATTTTCCTGCAAAAATATAGGGCTGGGCATAGTATTGCAACGAAAGTTCAGGGGTTATGCTCAAATTTATGCGCACAGAGAGGTCGTAAATCCTTTTGTCGAGGCTGCCCATAATGTATCGAGGCTCGTTGTTAAAAGATGCAACATCCACATACTGTATCTGGTTGAAACCTGTTGTAAATTGCGGTATAAGTGAAAAATATAATGAATTTATTGGCTTGTAGGTGATCTCGAGAGCATACTTATGGCTGTTGGAACAGGCATCCTGCCCGAAGTAGTGCGAAGTGGTAAACCTGAATACTATTTTCTTCCGGCTGTCGGTTTCGGTATAAGCGCTGAAATTTGTAACAGGGGGTAAAAGCAGGGCCGGACCACCCCAGAGTTCGCCACGGGCCAGTGAAGTGCCAGCATAATTAAATCCAAGACCAGAAGTGTAGTAATTTTTGAACTGTCCGTTTACGTTGATATCAATTCCTTTATTGGTGTTTTCCCATCCAAAATCATAGGTGATGTATTCGGTGAAATTAGCTGAGGCCCACCTGAAAGCTCCGAAAGATTTGAATTTACGGTAACGGACCCAGAATATCTGCTGAATTTCGTCGGCCTGCTTAAGATAACCGGCATCATTAAAATCGAGTCCAGGCGAACGGAAAGTGACATATGTGAGATATTGCCAGTTGCCGGTGCCGGCTTTGCCAAATTCGGCAGTACCTCCGTACCCACTCAAACTTTTGCGGGTAACATCGTAGGTTACATGATCGTTATCAGGGCGTTGGTAATACCGGACAGCAGATCTTTGTTCATAAGTAATGGCCTGCTCGCTACCGTATAATGATGAAAACACTGCTCGGCCTGACAGATAATAGGTTCTGTTTTTCCAGAAATGAATGGCATTAAGGCCTCCTGTATATGCGGCATACGGAAGAAATTCGAGCTGCGACTCAGTAATTGATCTGTTTGTTGCAGTAAAGATACCGCCAATATTAGTGGTTCCTTTATTAAAATCCTGCGATATCCTGGCAATGAGGTAGTTTGTGAGCGGCTCAATACCTTCTTTGTGACGAAACCCGGCTGAATCGATGGTAGCCTTTTCGAATTGCGTAACCGATTCGATAATGCCTATTGAAAGTCCTTTCCGGGTCTTGCCTGATAGTTTAAAAGAACCCAGAATAGTTGTTTTCTCAGGTGCTGAAACGTAGATTCCTGAGTCGGGAGTGGGTATAGCATACTGAGGCGCTCTCCCGATGCGACGCGAATAAAATAACATATTCATATTATTGTCGCTGTCGGCGCCGGTAAGTTTATAATTGAAGATGTTTTTCCCTTCTAAAAAAAACGGCCTTTTCTCCGGGTAAAACGTTTCGAAAGCTGTAAGATTAACAACAGATGGATCGGCATCCACCTGTCCGAAATCCGGGTTTATTGTAAAATTAAGAGTAAGGTCGTTGGTAACGGCAACCTTACCATCAATACCAGCAGTTCCGGCATACTTTTTACCGGTTTTAAAAGGATTACCTTTTTCTTTTTCGTCATAAGTTGCCTTAGCGCTTATGTATGGCAACAATTCTATTTCGCGGCGTGGTTTTATGCCATCAAGTCCCTGCAAGTGTCCAAAAAGGCTTACAAGACCGGGAGCATTTATTGGAATGGATTGCCAGAACGAAAGTTCCTGTTTGCGGTAAATATTTCTGAATACATTCAATCCCCAGGTGTGCTGATCCATTTTTGCAAAGCGCAGTTGCGACAAAGGAATACGCATTTCGGCTGTCCATCCGAGCGCGTCAGCGCTGGTTGCGGCATAATACACGGCATCCCAGGTGTGATCATTTCTGTTATCGTTAACCAGCATGAAATCGAACTGTACGCCGGCGGAAGTAACGCCAAATGTAAAGGCTGTCTGCTTATCGTCATAGCTGTCGAAGGATATTGCAAGCCAGTCGCCATCCTCATTATCGCGCCGCGACAGCCTTCTGACAATTTCGCCGGGAACTGAATCCAACGCACGGATTACGACGTACAGATTGTTATCATCGAATAAAATCTTGAATTTAGTGTCCTGCGAAGGCTTTTCGCCATCATTTGGCTCACGCTGAATAAAGTCGCCCGACCATTCAACTGCATTCCAGGCAGCCTCATCATATTTACCGTCAATTAGCGGAGGTTTCTGATTAATCTTGTGCGTTTGATAGGTTTTAATCTGCGCCTGAACAGAAGCGAACATGCAAAGACTTAATTCAAAAAAAATAAATAGTATAATGCGTTTCATAAAAATAATGGGTTTCTGGTCCTATGCCAGAGGTTTTAGATCAGAGGTTGAAAGTGGTTAGTTTGTATACTTTATCCGGAAATTTCAAAAAGGTCATACTTTTTTGAAGATTATATTTTAAATATTTTCAATAACAGGTTTTATAGATTTGAATATTGGTCGGAAGCCTGGAAAACAGTGGCGAAAGGTGCCTAATATAAGGAATCCTGGCATAAAATCATTAAAAGCTTTCTTTTTTGATTTGATTTTTCTTATACTTATTCACATGAGTTTGGTAATGACGGCTCAGATTCATTTTCGGGGGAGTAAGGAATTTTAAAATGACAGTATAGATTTCCGGCCTTCAAATTTAAATCAATATATGGGCACTATCGCGCAAATGTCTGAATATTTCAGGCTGCGGGAAAAGACTGACAAAAAAAGAATAAAAACAGGGTTTGCCGTGGAAATTTGAAACAGTAGTCAGGAATTGATCTTTGGAATCAGGGATTTATTCAAATGGTAGATTATTCATATTCAATCCTCACCCTGTAATTCTGCGGAACCTGCTGTTCGGGTCTCTGCGAAAGCACAGTAGTAATAAGCAGCCGTTTCGTTTCGTCGTAGGTACGCTCAACGTTGGCAAGCAGTTCACCATCTTCGGTCTTATCTTCCTGCAATATTAAATTACCGGCTTCATCGTAAGTGGTATAAGTAATTTCGATTCCAGACGATGATTCTTCCATAGATTCGGAGAGCCTGCCTTCGGGATCGTAAGAATAAGTGGTGCGTTCGGTAAGGTGCTTTTCTTCGTTGTAACGACGTCGCACTGAAATCTGGCCGTTTTCAAAATAATTGTAAAGTAATTGATAATTAGCCTCTGGTGTTCTGAAAACCTCCTCGGTAATTTGTCCTTCTTCGTTGTAGATGACCTTTTGCTGGGTAATAATTTCTCCGGCAATGTCGTATTCAGTCTCCGAAACAAGATGTTCCCCGTCGAAAACATTCACCAGGTAATTGCCAGCTTCACCATCGCTGTCGATACTTTTTCTACTTATAACCCTACCTTCCTTGTCATAGGTATAAATCAATTCATCAGCAGTGCCATCGAGGTAGTGAATCAGTTCTTTCGAAAGCTGGCCTTCCTCATTATACTGCATGCTTCGATGTTCGGTAACTTCGTCGTCGGCTTCAATCAGTAACTCATCTATAAGTTTTCCTTCGTCGTTGTATTTGTAGCTGTATTTATGTTCAACAGTGTCATCAGGATTATATGTAATGGCTTCGATAGGATGTCCTGCTTCGTCAAATTCAGTGAACTGATGCAGATATTCTCTTTCTCTGATCTCATCTTCTTCCAGCTCGGAGATATTATTAGCCCTGAATGACTTTATATATTTCATATACAGTGTTTTATGCATAATTATTTAGACTGAAGTGTTATGCAAATCTATAATTTTTTTTAGACTGTGGATGAATTTAAAGTTATTATTTCGTGTTGATAGATGTTCGGAGTTGTAATGACTCAAACAAAATGTAAATCTTCAGCCCACAAATAATCTGTTTTTGCCGCAGATTTCGCAGATTTTCACAAATTTCGTTTTGATTTCAGCAATTTTCAAAACAAAAATAAATCTCAGTCATTTTAGCTTAGCTGTATAAACTGCGCAATCTCTGGTCCGTATTCATCTCTTATTACAATGATCGGAATAATCAGCTACAAAAAATTTTATTCCTGATATCAAATGAAAATTCTTTATAAAAAACTTGTCTTATATCTCATTAACTACTTGGCCTTGTCATCATAATTTATACCTTTGCCCATCTAAAATCCATTTGATTTAATTCATTTGTGTACAACAAACTGTATCAAAAAAATGAAAAAAGACAAAATAATTTTTGACCTCATCGACGAGGAAAAAGACCGTCAGATGCACGGTATTGAACTGATTGCTTCTGAAAATTTCGTCAGCGAGCAGGTGCTTAAAGCAATGGGATCGGTATTAACCAACAAATATGCCGAAGGTTATCCCGGCCGCAGGTATTATGGCGGTTGTCAGATTGTGGATCAAACCGAGCAAATTGCTATCGATCGAGCCAAAGCGCTTTTCGGTGCCGAATGGGCCAACGTTCAGCCGCACTCAGGCGCCCAGGCAAATATGGCTGTGCTGATGACTATTCTGAAACCAGGCGATACTTTCATGGGACTTAATCTTTCGCATGGCGGACATTTGTCGCACGGATCACCGGTAAATTCCTCGGGTATTTTATATAACCCTATTGCTTATGGCGTTGAAGAAGAAACAGGCACCATCGATTATGACAAAATGGAAGCTGCCGCTATTGCAGGAAGACCCAAACTAATCATTGCCGGCGCATCGGCTTACAGCCGCGACTGGGACTACAAACGCATGCGCCAGATTGCTGATAAAATAGGCGCCTTACTGATGGCAGACATTGCTCACCCTGCCGGACTTATAGCGCGCGGATTGCTCAACGACCCGGTTCCTTATTGCCATATAATTACTACCACAACGCACAAAACTCTTCGTGGTCCTCGTGGCGGACTCATCCTGATGGGAAAAGATTTCGAAAACCCATGGGGCGTTAAAACTCCGAAAGGCGAACCGAAAATGGTTTCGGCTATGCTCGACAGCGCCGTATTCCCGGGTATTCAGGGCGGACCGCTGGAACACGTAATTGCCAGTAAGGCAGTTGCTTTCGGCGAAGCGCTTTCGGATGGTTTTATGGAGTATGCTCTCCAGGTTAAAAAGAATGCACAGGTAATGTCGAAAGCCTTTATGGACAAAGGATATAAAGTAATTTCGGGCGGAACCGACAATCATCTTATGCTTATTGACCTAAGAACCAAATATCCTGATATTACCGGGAAAATGGTCGAAAATCTGCTGGTTAAAGCCGACATTACCATAAATAAAAATATGGTTCCATTCGACAGCCGCACTCCTTTCACAACTTCGGGAATACGTGTCGGGACGCCTGCCATTACCACCCGCGGATTGAAAGAACAGCATATGGCGGTAATTGTGGATCTGATTGACGAAGTAATTGCCAACCACGATAATGAAGAAGTAATTGCCAAAGTACGTACACAAGTAAACGAAATGATGAGCGAATTCCCTTTATTTGCCTATTAAAAGCTGAAAAGCAAATATTTAAAAAGCGGTATCCGGACATATTCGGATACCGCTTTTACTTTTAAGGTCATTGTATAAATTAAAATCCTGCTGTGTAAAGCACTTTTAACCTTTAACTTTTTACTATTAACCATAGCTTATGCAGCATTCATGTTGCGTTGTTGCTATTTCAAGTCTTTCGCTGCATCAGATCCGTCTTCAGGAGTCGTTTTCTCCTCTTTCGGCGTCGCAGGCATCAGTGCAACTTTACGGAAAACATCATCCTTGTTCAAAGGCCGGGCGGTAAACCGCCAGTTGAAACCTTTCAATATACGCTGGTCGGCAGTGACCTGTTTCGACGGGAACATATTTCCGGTCGGTTTTTCAAAATATTTAATAACTTCAATTTTACTATCCTTCAAATAAAGTCTCATACGACTTCCTGCGGCTTTATTCACACCAATAAGCGATTGATCCTTCTCGCGGACAAAATACACCGTTTCGGCGTTGCCTTTCACATCAATGTAGGCCAGCTCATTGTTCACAAAGTGTCCTATCATATTTTTACCCCTGATCTGGTTATAATTTTCGATTGTATCTTTCGAAACTATAAATGCAGTGCTGTACATAAAAATTTGTTTGACACTGTTTTTCCCAGTCAGAATTTTAATAGTATCTGCAGTAAGCTGGTTCTTATCGGACCATAAAACAGGAAGTTTGTACATGCTGATAAGCGAATCGGCAAAACTATAATTCAGCGAATCGCATGCGCCTTGTATATCCTTACGAAAAAACCGGGTGTTGTGGAAAGCAAATAAATTCTTTGTTTCGTTTCTTGCAGTGTCGAAGGTTGCTTTCAGTGTGTCGGCATGAAGGTAGAGCGTATCTTTTTTATCACCCATCAAAGCCACAGCCTCATTAGTAAACAGGCTATAGCCCTTGGAACGCCAGTATTCGGCAAAATTCCCTTTTATCATCACATTACTCACGGTATCTGTCATCACCACATGGTTAACAGCTTTACCATATTTGAGAGTTTCGTTATAATAAAGGCTGTCGCCTGTAAGCCGGCGGTCTTTGTCAACCAAAAGAGCGTTGGTGCTGAATCTTGAATTGCTTGTTGCCCGGTCGTATTCGCCATTCTCGCAATACAGATAATTATCTTTCCCTTTCATAATAGTCGGACCAAGGAAATAGGAAATACGCGATACGGTATTGTACTTCAACGTATCGCAATTAATTTTGTATTCAGGATTGATCAGCACTACATCATCCCTGAAATACATGAGCTTTTCATTGGTATGATAGTAACACCTCTTACTGGTAAGCACATTGTCGCCATTCACCATTTTACCACCGGTTGTATAGCTTGCTATGCCCGTATTACGGTCGAAAATCATCAGATCGGTGGTGAGTGTGGTTTGTTTATCGACCAGTTTCACATCATCCTTTACGGTGGCCATTTTTGTGTTGCCGTCGTAATGAAGAAATTTGCCGTATAAATTTAAAGTGTCACTCGATTTAATACGAACATGGCCGTAACAGTCCATGGTGTTGGTGGTTTCATAAAGCCAGGCGCTGTCGCAATACAGATAGGCTCCTTCATGTTCAAACACCGGGTGATTGAGGGCACGGGTCATTTCGCCCATACTGCCCGAATGCCTCAGTTCCCCCGCCTGCATCTGAATGCGCATGCGCTGGGCACTGGCCTGTTGATGAAGTAGCAGGAAAACTGACAGTGTGCAAACAGACAACAGTAGGAATCGGATTTTCGACATTCTTGTATTTAAATTCGTGGCAAAGGTAAGGATTGTAAACAAATAGTCGGTCAGGCCTGAGATAGCTTATTCGATGAATGTGTTTTCAGACTCATAAAGTTTGTTAATGGCCTGTCGGAATGTAGGATAAGAAGGTTTTTCGGGATTTAGCTAAACTTTTAATCAGTTGAAAAGCCATAGTGATTTTCCGCCTTGTTATAAATCCGCAAAAAAGTTAAATATTTATCTTTGGTAAATAAAAGATATTTCTACATTTGATCCGCTTTAAACTTATTTTTCAGATGGCTCATTTTACATCACCAAAGCTTAATTACGAAGAAACAAAACAAAGGATTGGCTACCTTCCGCGAACAGAAACAACGCAGGAAACATACGACCGTATTGGCTTTATGTCGGGGCTTGAAGTGCATCAGCAGTTAAAAACGGAACAAAAACTCTTTTGCCGCTGTCCGGCAGGAGTTTACCAGAAACCAGGCGACTTTGATGCCGAAGTAGTACGACATATGCGGCCCACCCTCAGCGAACTTGGCGAATATGACGGTACTGCCCTGATGGAATTCAAAACACGTAAAAATATTATTTACAGGCTGAAAAGCAAAACAACCTGCACCTACGAAGTGGATGATACACCTCCGTTTCCGCTCAACCGCCAGGCACTGGCCCAGGCCATCGAAATTTCACTGGTTTCGAAACTGAATATTGTTGGCGAAGTACATATCACACGCAAACAATACCTCGACGGCAGCATCCCAACCGGTTTTCAGCGTACTGCTATTATTGGTGTTGAAGGCGAAATTCCTTTAAAAAACAAAAAAGTAAGGCTGATACAGCTTAGCCTCGAAGAAGACTCTTGCCGCGAAGTAAGCGATATTGGCCATACCCGCATTTACCGTACCGACCGACTTGGGATGCCACTTATTGAGACCGTGACTTACCCTGACATGACTAACCCGGATGAGGTAAAGGAAGCATGCAATTACATCCGCTTCCTGGGTCGCAGCACCGGCAAAGTCCGCACCGGAATTGGTGCAGGCAGGCAGGATGTTAACGTAAGCTGCAAAGGTGGAACAAGGGTCGAAATAAAGGGCGTTGCTCACAGCCGATGGATTCCGGAACTTACACATAACGAATGTTTCCGCCAATGGGCGTTACTGGCCATACGCGAAATATTGCTTACGCGGTTTCCTGATCCCAAAACATGGAAACAGTCGCATGTTATTCTCGACCTGCATGCATTTAATTCAAAAAACGGGTTTACAAAAGATGCCAAACTGAACAAGTACCAGCTTGTAGCTGTCAACTTGCCTGGATACAAAGGAATATTATCGCATTTCACTCAGCCGGGTAAAATGTTTGCCAACGAACTCAGTGAACGCCTGAGAGTAATTGCGTGCATAGAATTGCCAAACATGGCTCACAGCGAGGAATTTGATCGACTTTTCAATTCTGCTGACTGGGAAAAAATAAATGCTTTGCTTAAACCCGGCGAAAACGATGCGCAGCTTATTATCCGCGGCCCGGAAGAAGATATTAAAACAGCTCTTGAAACCATCGAAGAGCGCAGTCGTTTGGCATTTGCAGGTGTTCCACCCGAAACCCGTAAATCATTCGAAGACGGAACAACCATTTTCGAGCGCGTACTTCCGGGAGCGGATCGCATGTATCCGGATACCGATTCGGCTCCCATCCCATTGGAAAATGATTATATTGAATTATTAGGGCAGAACAAACCTCAGGAAGTGGTGGAACGGTATGAACGTTTGAAAAACTGGAATGTTCCTGACGACTGCTACACCTATATCTTTAAGAAAAATCTCTTCCCGCTTATTGAACGTATTGTATCTGAACTGGATATCAACCCTTCTTTTGTCGGGAAATTTTTCGGTCATGCCGTAAAATGGGTCGAAGGACAATACAAACCTGCTGCTGAGTTCGATTACAAAATTGTGTACGCTATGCTGCGGTTCATAAAACAAAGGAATCTTGATCCCGGAATTGCCCGGCGCATGCTGCCTTTGGTTTATCAATATCCGAAAATGGAATTCGATTCGGTGCTCACCAGTATTAATTTCAAACCAATTTCAAAAGAAGATATCATTTCAAAAATTCCTTACCTCCGGAATAAATTTGCCGAGATCAGACTTTCGAAAGGACCTGATGATGAACACAACTGGATTATGGGACAATTACGCCGCCAGGCAGAGGGGAATATGAGTATGGTGGAATTGCACCAAGCCTTAGGTTTTGGTGAATGATCGTTAAAAGTGAATAATGAATAACGAATAGTGAATAATGCGAATCAAGGGTTGGAATGTAATAGCCACGAAGTGTAAACATCAATATCCGCCTTAGGCGGAGCAACCCACGGTTATTGATCGATCTAGCGGAATCAGCCACGAAGTGGTTGAACAGAACTATACATAATTCAACCCCTTCGGGGCTGACGCTAACTTGCCATTGTCAACCGTGGATTACTCCGCCTAAGGCGGATATTTAAGTGAAGCCCTTTCAGGGCTTTGTGGAAATATCGAAAAAAATTTAATCCTTGATTGGCATGAATAATGAATCCAGGTAAACAATTGAATGACCATCGTATGCCAACTGTATGACAATCGCCTGACAAGTGAATGACCATTAACTATTTTCCATTAACCATTAACTGACCCAATCGTAACTAAAAATGACCGACGATATATTCCAAGGCTACAAAGGCGCAGCGCTCGAAGTACTAAAAAAATTCAATGCAAGGGTCTGGGGACAGGCTATTGTAAAAACCACACGCGGCGAATTTATCGGGACAATACTCCCCCGTTCGGAAAATGACGATGACAAACACATCGTTATGAAGATTCCTACCGGCTATAATATTGGTCTTGATGTTGCCACCATTACCGGAATGAAAGAAACCGGCTACAAAAAAGCCAATTATAAAATCCCCGAAAAAGAATTTCCATATACCGAAGGTTTACCCAAAGTTAAACTTCTTGGCACCGGCGGAACCATAGCCTCGCGGCTCGATTACCGCACCGGGGCAGTAATCCCCGCATTTTCGCCGGGCGAATTGTATGGTGCTGTGCCCGAACTGGCATCCATTTGCAACCTAAGTACGGAAAAGTTATTTGCCGTTTTCAGCGAAAACATGGCGCCTGATAATTACAAGAAATTAGCCATCGCCATTGGTAAGGAAATAGAAGCCGGGGTTGACGGAATTGTAATCGGGCACGGAACCGATACCTTGCATCACACAGCAGCCGCATTAACTTTTATGGTGCAGAATTCACCGGTTCCGATCGTGCTTGTGGGCTCGCAGCGTTCGAGCGACCGCCCCAGTTCCGATGCTGCCCTTAACCTTATGCATGCCTGTACGGCAGCCGGTCATGGCGATATTGCAGAGGTTATGGTTTGCATGTTTGGTCCTACCAGCGACGAATACGGATTTCTTCACAAAGGCACACGCGTGCGCAAAATGCATTCTTCCTATCGCTCCACATTCCGCACCATAGGCGACACTCCTTTGGCAACCATCACCCGCAAGGAGTTAAAACCCATCAAGGATACCTATAACCACCGCCGCAAGGACCGTAAAGTTACTATTCTGCCCTTTTTCGAAGAGAAAGTGTCGATTGTATATTATTACCCAAATATGCAGCCCGATATTATCGATTCGCTGGTTGAACATGGTTATAAAGGTATTGTGATTGCTGGCACCGGACTGGGACATGTGAACAAACCTCTTTATCCAGCCATAGAAAGAGCTGCCAAAGCCGGAGTCGCCATCTATATGACCGTTCAAACTTTGTGGGGTTATGTACATATGTTTGTATATGATACAGGCCGCGACCTGATGGCAAAAGGCGTTGTGCCTGCTGAAAATATGCTGCCCGAAGTTGCTTATATAAAATTGGGCTGGGCTTTAGGTCAAACCAGCGATCTGGAAGAAGTGAAACGGATTATGCTGACACCGATTAACGACGAAACTACTCCGCGCGAACCTTACAACGGTTACCTTATTTACCAGGGCGGTGTGGCTGAGGTGGAGGATTTTATAAGAAAAGTGCATAAGTAGTCACATAAAGGATTGGCATAAAAACTCGGTTGAATGCTCAAAACTTCAGAAGCTATTAGCTGGTAGGATAAATTAATTTGTAAATCGTTTCAAGCAATTTGGCCTTACTAACCGGTTTAATAATATAATCGTCGCAGCCAGCCAGGCGGGCAGCTTCCTCATCCATCGAAGAAATCAGTCCGGAAAGACCAATAATCGGCAAGTGTGGTAGTATTTCCCGAATCAGCCGGGTTGATTCCAGACCATCCATTCCCGGCATTTTCATATCTGTTATAAGTACACTCATGTCAGGATGACTACGGCAGATTTCAACGGTTTCAAAACCGTTTTTAGCCCTTAGCACTTTGAAAGATGCTTTCTTAAGTACTATTTCCAGGTATTTGTAATTGGAATCATCGTCTTCGGCCACCAATACAACCGGTAGTTTTGGCTGAGAAGATTGTGAAACTACAGAAGAGTAGTCAGCAACGGATCCTTCGACAGGGATAGTAAAGGCAAAAGTTGATCCTTTATTGATTTCCGACTCAACCACTACTTCTCCCCCAAGCAATTTCACAAAACCTTTGGCTATGGATAAGCCTAACCCGGAACCCTCGTAAATCCTAGAAGCTGACAAATCAACCTGCCTGAATATATCAAATATCACAGCCAGGAATTCTTTGGGTATTCCTGTTCCTGTATCGCTCACAGAGAATTGATGGTATCCGGATTTAAGCTCATAACCTATGGTGATGGACCCTGCTTTTGTGAATTTAACAGCATTATCTATAAAATGCCGGATTATTTTGATAAGCAAAAATTCATCGGTAATAATTTCTAAATCTTCATCCGGAGCCAGGCATATTACATCCAGGTGAAGGTTCTGCGAATAACAGAGCTCAATGGTTTGGCTGGTCACCTTGTCCAGGAATTTACGGATGCTGAACGGTTGTTTATTAACTTCGGTTAATCCGGATACAATCAACGAAATATCCATATAGCCGGTAATGGTATTAATAAGTCTGGCACTGCTTTTTTTAATCATCCGGTTGAATTCAATCCTGTCGTCTTCTGAGCTATCCGATTGTGTAATCATTTCACTAAATCCGATAATTCCGTTGAGTGGTGTCCTGAGTTCGTGCGAGATATTCCGCAGGAAAGCAGATTTCAGTTTGTCATTGGCTTCCGCTTTTTCTTTTGCTTTGAGCAATTCTTCACGGGCCTGGTTACGCTCTGATATATTACGAAACACTCCCTGCATAATAGTCCTGCCATTCAGGGTGATATTATTCGAAAGCACTTCAACGGGTATTTCGGCGCCATCCGACCTGAGGCAAACACTTTCGATAGGTTGCATTTTACTTTTGCCCGCTGATCTTTGGGATTGATCGTTAAATGCATCAATAACGAACTGCTTTAACCTGGCAGGATGAATTTCGCTTTGATGCATTCGCCGGATTTCATTTAATTCATAACCAAGCATGGAACATGCCGCTGAATTGGCTCCAACCAGCATCCCGCTTACAATATCTGCCAGTATAATTGAATCGGGCGAAGCTTCGAAAAGCCTCCTGTAACGCTCCTCGCTTTCAACCAATGCTTCTTCTGCCTGTATGCGCTTTGTAATATCTTCCTTTACTGCGAGGTAGTGGGTTATGATGCCCTCAGCATCACGTATAGGTACAATCAGAGCACTTTCCCAATAATATTCGCCTGTTTTCTTCCTGTTCTTAAAGGTACCTTCCCATTTCTTCCCTGCTTTTATTGTTTTCCACAGATTTCTAAATGTTTCCTGGGAGGTATCGCCAGAGCTGAAGATGGAAGGATTATTACCTGTTAATTCGGCTGCGGTGTACCCTGATATACTACAACCAGCCGGGTTTATATATTCTATAGCCCCCTGCAGGTTTGTAATTATAATGGTAGTAGGATTCTGATGAACAACCGAGGAGAGTTTATGGAGTTCCTTTTCATCTAATCTTCGCCTGGTAATATCCCTGCTTACACCTCTGTAACCGGTAAGCTTGCCTGAATTGTTATAAACGGGTACGCCACTGGTTTCAAAATATAAAATATTTCCGTTCCTGTGTTTATATTTATTTACAAGAAAGTTAAAAGGAGTTGCCGGGTTGACAAAGGAGCCGGATGCTGAAATTTCTTCCGGGCTGTTGTTACCCTCCATAAAATAATAAGGCGATTTGCCAATAACTTCATCTGCGGTATAACCAAGAAGATTTTCGAACTGAGGACTGACATAAGTATAATTCCCTTCGATACTTGATTCCCATATCAAATCCGAAGTAGATTCGACCAGCGATTTGAATTTGGTTTCGCTTTCACGGAGAATTTCCTCGGATCTTTTTCGTTCAGTCACATCACGGTAAATGGATTGATAAGTTCCGTCGGGCATCATTTTGGTATGCATCTCGATGGGAATAATTTTCCCGTCGGTACGGAGTATTTCTCTCTCCCTGACAATCGTTTTGCCTTTTTTCAACAAATCATACCTCAAAGGATTCTCTATCAGGACATTGTTTCCAAATAATTCACTAATATTATGACCAATCAGTTCATCAATAGATCTTCCGGTAAGATTTTGCATGCAGGTATTTGCCGCGATAATTATACCATCATGTGAGCCAATCAATATCCCGTCGACGGCAAGTTCGATAAGTTCACGAAACCGCCTTTCGCTTTTCTGCAAAGCAATTTCTGCCTGTTTGCGTTCGGTGATATCCTGGGCCAAAGCAATATTTACCTTTTTACCAAAGTAAGTGCCATTTACAATACGCAGCTCTTTAGGGAATACTTCGCCATTGGCGCGTAGCCCCCAAAATTCAAAATGCTGTGGCTCACCATCGTAAGCGCGCTTTACCATGGCATCTATAGCTTTGAAATCATTTTTGCCGGGAGCCGAAACAAACTGCGGAGTTTTGCCAATCAGTATTTCTTTAGGATAACCATACATCCTGACGGCGCCTTCATTTACATCCAGAAAAACACCTTCCTCATCCTGAATATAAATAGCATCAGTTGCATTGTCAAACAATTCGCGGTAGCTGTTTTCATTTTCCAACTGAAGTTTTTCGGCATTTTTACGCCTGGTAATGTCTGTCCATATGAAGTGTATCTGTTCAGGTTCTCCTTTATTGTTTGTACCAACCTTACCATCCAGGCTAACAAAAAGATGGGTTCCGTCTTTGCGGATCATCTCAAATTCAATATCATGAATTTGTCCTTGTTCAAGTAGATCAGGGAGCCATTGTTCTGCATATAAAGCGTATGCGTCGGGTGTTATAAATCCCGAAAAGTGATGACCTGCAACTTCATCGTGCGTATATCCCAGCGAACTTAGCCAGGTTGGATTTACATCAATAATACATCCTTCGGAATCTAACGAATGGTAATTGACCGGTGCATTGTAGAAAAGATTTCTACTGCTTCTTTCGCTTTCCTGAAGTGCAGAAGTTGCCTGAGAATATTCAGCGGAAGCTATTTCACCAGCTGTTTTCAGCAAAACATAGGAATATTTAATTTCTTCCAGTTCTTTCTTGAGTTGCTCAATAGTCTGATGCAGGTTATTTGTAGTATTGTCCATTAAGTTCGCCTTTTAAATGACAGCCTCTTTTACAGTAAAATAAAATGTACTGCCTTTCCCTTCTTCGCTTGTAACCCATATTTTACCTCCGTGTTTTTCGACAAATTCCTTGCAGAGAATCAACCCGAGGCCGGTCGATACTTCACCTTCGGTTCCTTTGGTATTATTACTTGTATCAATCAGAAAGATTTTCTTCAACATTTCTGCGCTTATCCCTATTCCTGTATCTTTAACAGCTATTGTCAGAAAATGTTTTTCTTCCGAAGAGGCTGATATGGTAACATTGCCGCCGCGGGGAGTGAATTTTACAGCATTTGTGAGCAGGTTACGGATTATGGTAAGTAGCATATGAGTATCGGCTTCTACCAGCAGCGTTTCGTTGATATCAATTTTTATTTCGATTTCTTTTTGTCTGGCGCTGTCATCAATAATATCCTGACAACTTTCGACCAAAGGCAGCAGTTGTGTCTTCTTAGGCTCAAATTTGGTAATTCCCCTGTGCAACATGGACCATTCGAGGAGGTTTTCGAGTAACTGGTAAAGGTTGCCGGCAGAGCGCCGCATCAAGGTTACGATTGTCCTGAGTTCTTCGTCTGGCAGAGTGTCGAATTCCTCGTCGAGTATTTCAGTAAATCCAAGAAAAGTGGTGAAAGGGCTTCTGAGGTCATGCGCTATAATGGAAAAGAATTTATCCTTGCTGCTAATCATAGCCTTCAGATCTTCGGCATTCTTATGCAGCTGATCTTCGAACCTTTTCTGCTCGGTGAGATCAATAATAATTCCCCTGGTTCCTATGCACTTATTATTAACAACAACAGGAACCGAATGAATGGATAAAGGGAAGATTGTCCCGTTTTTCTTAATTCCTGTCATAATGGCCCTGTCGGATTTTATAAAATCATAAACAATTTCCATATGCAGGTGAATATCTTCGTTGCTTTCGGGAGCAATAAGCTGATCGATAAGAATATATGTATCAAGATCAGTAGGTTGGTAACCGAAAAGCCTGATTCCGGTATCGTTCATATAAACAATCTTCCCGCTGAAATCGGCTTCAAAAATAGTTTCGGGAAGGAGTTCCACCAAATCCTTGTATTTCTGTTTGCTTTCGGTAAGGTCCCGTTCTACTTTTTTTCTTTCATCAATTTCCTTCTCCAGCCCCGAATTATGCAACTGCTGTACGCGTATCCTGATAATACCTAAAATAATGCCACTCACTATAAGCAGCGACAATAACAAAAACCACCAGGTACGATAGTAAGGTGAATTAATCCGTATGATTTCGGATCTGTAAATCTTGCTCCAGCTACCCGAAAAATTCTTGGCCATCACACAGAATGTGTATTCCCCTGGCTCAAGGTTGATATATTTCACATTGTCGAGCATTTTCTGGTCCACATTCTGCCAGTCAGCATCAAATCCCTCAAGTTTAAATTTATATTGTATTAAGTCCTCGTTAATAAATGAAATTCCCCTGAAGTGAAATGTCAGGTTGTTGTCGCGATAATTTAAACTACTTTTCCGACCCAACGAATGATGGACGCCTTTACTGTCTTCGGCGGCAAGCAGATGTACTTCAGGTATCGAAATTACAGCTTTATTATACCCTTGCTCAAAACAGGTTAAACCGCGGTCGGTGCCTATCCATACCCGGCCTTTCGAATCGGCGTAACCGGCAGCACGGTTGGTTTCCCATCCTGCAAGGCCATTGTATATATTGTAGATTTCTAATTTGTCGCTGCCATCCCATTTATAAACTCCAGTGTTAGAGCCTAACCAGTAATTCGACTCCTTATCCTGGAAAATAAAGAATACCGGGCCATTGATTTCGATTCCGTTGCGATTGAATTTTACGATGCGGCCATTTTCGATAATATAAAGACCGCTCATAGTGCCGACAAACTCCTTACCCGTATTCCCTTTTAAATAGGCGAATACATTATCTGCTTTATGATTTGCCGATGGGATTTTTTCAACTTTATCATTACCTACATGCCATAAACCAGTTGAACCGGCAACATAAATCCCTCCGTTATCATCAGAAAAAATCTTCCTTATGGTATTGTACCAGATATGATAAGGCAAATGTTCATAAAGCTTATTATCACGCAGGTATAAGAGATTTGTGTCGGCGCCAACCCATATCCGCCCTGTATTATCCTGATGAACAACATTGGTAACCGGAAACTGTGGTGAACTGAACCAGGTTATTTTGCCGTTAGCCTGTAATTTGCCCAGACCCTTGCTGATGGAAACAAACCAGATGTTACCCGCCTTGTCCTTCGTAATGTCCGATACCCTCCTGGTATTCAGTTTCAAATCGGGGAATTCAATGGTCTTAAATTTATTTTTATCCAGTAAGGTCAATCCGTTGTTATGTCCTAAAACCATAGTTCCATCGTTCATTTCGGCAATAGCGGTTACCTCATCTTCGAGCAAGCCGTTCTTTTTGAAATAATTTATAACCTTCAGATTATTGATTTTATTAATCCCACGGGTATCGGTGATCCAGATATTTTGTTCACGGTCGATAAATACCGAAGTTGCCCCGTGCGACGAGAAGCCATTATCGGACATTAACGGCACCGGCACATCACTGTTGCCCGAAATATAGTATTTGGCCCAGATGTTTCCAAAAAAAACATTTCCCCTATTATCACTATTTACATAGGAATAATAATAAATTGACGGATGCGGCAACTGGAACTTATTGGTAACCAGGGTAAATTTACTGTCCTGAATATATCCCAGCCATTTTTCACTGAGCACCCACATTTTTTCTTCCGAAGTGTTCTTATGCTCGAAATTAATGGAGATGATGTTGAGACCATAAGGCCTTATAAGTTTGTTTTGACTCCAGTCCATTTTACCATTATCAAACACACACAAACCTATCTTAGTGGACAGATAAAATTTGTGATTATTGGCAACTACAGTATATACATAATTCTGATTTTCTTCTGCCGACAGTAAATAATGAGTCCAGGAACCTTTCTCTCTGACATAAAATCCATCATAGCTGCCAATGCAGATAACAGGCTCGCCATTTTTATAAATAATATCAAAAGAATTGATCTGCTGATTCCGGGGAATTACCGGAGGCGGAATAATTTTCCACCAGTGGTTATCTTTAAAATATATGATTGTGTCGAGTTTACGTTCAGGCATTGCCCACACAATGCCCTTTTCGTCAACTTTAATTTTTCGGAAGGCCTGGTTTGGAATACCGTTTTTGTTGTTGTAATTCGTAAAGCTGAAACCATCATAACTGGAAATTCCATAACTGGTTGCAAACCACATGATACCTGAATTATCCTGGCAGGCATCATTTATATTACGTGTAGGCAATCCATCCTCAATAGTGTACGATTTAACAAAAAACTGCTGCGAGAAACTATTGTTGAACAACAACAGAAGTAAGAGAAGAAAAATAAATTTGATGATGCTCTTTTTCATTCACAACCTTTTTTAAGCCAGCATTAATAATTATAGATAGGAATTATAATATTATTTTTGAACCAGTTGCCTTAGAAACAGCTTTCCAGATAAGATTGAAATTTAAGCGCGTTACCGGGATCAATATTATAATGTCAGGCTCCGAAGGATAATTGTACTAAAAGAATGTCTGTTAATTTTTAAATGACTTACAGCCATTCACTCAGTTGTATTAAATGTTAAATTAGTGCAAATCATCATCTAATTTTACAAATGTAAGAATTTTTCTGTTTCAGATATGCAAGATTCCTAATTTTATATTTACAATCATCATCTATGATACAAAAGTACTCTGATTCCTTACAAATTCCTATCTTTGTCATCAAATACAGAAAGGCATGATTCTCTTTTTTCGCAAGGATAAAACAGTGTTTGCAGTGCATCACCTCACAGATATAATCGGGAATGATATTCCTAAACTGGAATGGTTATTTGGTGATGCCCGGCAGGTGAGCGAAAGCAAAATGACCGGGTTTTTTGTTGGCCCACGCCGCGAAATGATAACTCCATGGAGTACCAATGCAGTCGAAATTACCCAGAATATGGGTATAGCCGGTATTCTCCGCATAGAGGAATTTGCAGAAGCAGACAATGAGAATACTTCCTATGATCACATGCTTCAACACTTATATACTGGCCTCGATCAGGATATGTTTACTATTCACAAACAGCCTGAACCTATTATAAACATCGAAGATATTGCTGCCTACAATAAAAAAGAAGGACTCGCGCTCAGCCACGAGGAAATTGAATACCTGGATGAAGTGAGCCAAAAACTCGGCCGCAAACTTACAGACAGCGAAGTATTTGGTTTTTCGCAGGTAAACTCCGAGCATTGCAGACATAAAATTTTCAACGGTACTTTTGTGATCGATGGTGAAGAAAAAACGGAAAGCCTTTTTCAACTCATCAAAAAAACATCAAAGCAACATCCGGGGCGAATCGTATCGGCATATACTGATAATGTAGCCTTTGTGGAAGGACCTGTTGCCGAGCAGTTTGCACCAGCCACCCAGGATAAACCCGATTATTTCGAAACACGTGATATTGAAACCGTAATTTCGCTCAAAGCCGAAACACATAATTTTCCCACTACCGTCGAGCCTTTCAACGGCGCGGCAACCGGCTCGGGCGGCGAAATACGCGATCGCATGGCCGGCGGAACAGGCTCCATGCCAATTGCAGGAACTGCTGTTTATATGACATCCTATCCCCGCACCGGCGAAGGCCGCGATTGGGAAGCTGAAAACGAACCACGTCCCTGGCTGTATCAAACGCCCGAAGAAATCCTGATCAAAGCCTCCAATGGCGCCAGCGATTTTGGCAATAAATTCGGGCAGCCTCTTATCTGCGGTTCGGTACTCACTTTTGAGCATTCGGAAAACGATACGAAATACGGGTACGATAAAGTGATTATGCAGGCCGGAGGAATAGGCTATGCCCGTAGGATCGACAGTCTGAAAGGTCATCCGCAGCCCGGAGACAAAGTAATTGTGATGGGCGGTGATAATTACCGCATCGGGATGGGCGGCGGAGCTGTATCATCTGTTGCCACAGGCGAATATCACAGCGGTATCGAAATGAATGCAGTTCAGCGTTCAAATCCCGAAATGCAGAAACGCGTGTATAACGCTATCCGTGCCATGGCCGAAAGTGTTGATAACCCGATTATTTCGGTTCACGATCATGGCGCCGGTGGACATTTAAATTCACTTTCCGAACTGGTTGAAGAACAAGGTGGTGCCATCGATCTGAGCAAGCTGCCGGTTGGCGATCCCACCTTGTCGGGAAAAGAAATTATCGGCAACGAATCGCAGGAACGCATGGGGCTGGTTTTGCATGCCAGTGATGTTGAGAAAATGCAAAGGGTGGCCGAACGCGAACGCGCTCCGTTTTACGTTGCTGGATACATTACAGGTGATATGAATTTCTCATTTACAAATCCGTTATCCGGCGATGCGCCTTTAAACCTGCCGTTAAAATACTTTTTCGGGAAACCGCCGCGCACCATTATGGCTGACCGAACCGTTGCATCATCGTTTAAACAACCTGAATACGATCCATCTCAGTTAAAATACTATGTTGAGCAGGTATTGCAGCTCGAAGCCGTTGCCTGTAAGGATTGGCTTACTAATAAAGTAGACCGCTCGGTTACCGGGCGGATTGCACATCAGCAAACAGCCGGTCCGCTGCAACTTCCTTTAAATAACCTTGGAGTGATAGCACTCGATTTCCAGGGAGTGAAAGGAATTGCAACTTCCTTGGGTCATTCGCCTGTGGCAGGTTTGGTAGATGCAGAAGCCGGTTCAATTCTGTCGGTGGCCGAAGCGCTTACCAACCTGGTTTGGGCGCCCATCGAACAGGGTCTTAGCGGAGTTTCGCTCAGTGCCAACTGGATGTGGCCCTGCCGGAATGAAGGCGAAGATGCCCGTTTGTATAAAGCGGTTAAAGCCGTGAGTGACTTTGCCATCGCATTGGGTGTAAATATCCCAACCGGAAAAGATTCCCTCTCGATGACACAGAAATATCCCGGCGGCGATTCTGTAATGGCGCCAGGAACTGTAATCATTTCTGCTGTTGGTGAGGTTACTGATATCCGCAAAGTGATAAGCCCGGTGTTGAAAGAAAGCTTTACTTCTTCGCTTGTGTATATTGATTTCTCGAAATGCGATTCTAATCTCGGAGGTAGCTCCTTTGCGCAGGCTTTGAATAAGCTTGGCGGAAGCACTCCTGAGGTTAAAGATGCAGCTTATTTCCGTCTTTGTTTTGAAGCCGTCCAGGAATTGATCAATAAAGATATGATCCTTGCCGGGCATGATGTTTCAGCCGGCGGACTGATTACCACTTTACTTGAAATGACGTTCAGCCATACTGCGATGGGCATGGATCTGGATATGGATGGGTTAGGTGAGAATGATATTATCCGCTTGCTTTTCAGCGAAAAACCTGCTGTGGTCATACAAGTCAACGATCTTGATTTTGTGAGTATTTTCCTGCATGAAAAAGGCATCAGTTATAGCGTTATAGGAAAACCTGCTACAGGCAAAATGCTGGATATTAAGCATCAGAATAAAAATTACAGTTTTGATATTCATGCTTGTCGCGATAAATGGTTCCGCACTTCTTACCTCCTCGACCGAAAACAAACCAGCCAGGGAAAGGCTGAAGAAAGACTGGAAAACTATGCCATTCAGGATAGAAAATTTATTTTCCCACCAGCATTTTCCGGCAAATACTCTCAGTTTGGGATTGATCCCAACCGCAAAAACCGCACCGGCATAAAAGCTGCCATTATCCGCGAAAAAGGAGTAAACGGCGACCGCGAAATGGCCTGGAGCATGCACCTTGCCGGATTGGATGTAAAGGATGTTCACATGACCGACCTGATGAGTGGGCGCGAAACACTGGAAGATATCAGGATGATTGTTTTTGTGGGCGGGTTCTCCAATTCTGATGTATTGGGTTCGGCCAAAGGATGGGCAGGCGCCTTTAAATACAACGATAATGCGCGTTTAGCACTCGAAAAGTTTTATGCAAGAAAAGATACCTTGAGTCTTGGAGTTTGTAACGGCTGCCAGGTAATGATTGAACTCGGACTTGTAAATCCGGTTCATAAGTTGAAAACAAAAATGCTTCACAATGCATCAGGCAAATTCGAATCCACTTTCCTTACAGTTGATATCCTTGAAAATGATTCGGTGATGCTGAAATCACTTTCCGGAAGCAAGTTAGGCATTTGGGTGGCACATGGCGAAGGACAGTTCAGTTTTCCGTATGCCGAAGATCAGTATAATATTGCTGCAAAATATTCGTACAGTGGTTATCCCGGAAATCCTAATGGATCGATGTATGATTCCGCTTGTATATACAGCGATGACGGCCGTCATCTGGTTATGATGCCTCACCTCGAGCGCTCGCTCCTGCCCTGGCAATGGCCTTTTTATCCTGATGCACGCAGTGCCGACCAGCTTTCGCCCTGGATGGAAGCATTTGTAAATGCGAGGGA
>JBBRYZ010000021.1:0-37924 GCA_038237165.1 Bacteroidales bacterium
CCGCTTATATTAAATGAACGACGGGCTGGTCTTCCCCCTTCATTGTTTGTGTCAAATGAACGGCGTGCTGGCCTTTCACCTTCGTTACTTTTACCAAATGAACGTGCAGGGCGGCTATCGCTGCCTCCATACGGATGCGAAGGACGGCTGTCGCTTCTTTCGGTGTTACCATATGAACGAGCTGGACGGCTTTCGCTGTCACCACTTCTGTCATATGAACGGCGGGGACTCTCGTCCTTGCTGGTACTCCTCCCGGAGCTTCTGCCTGTTGAGGAAGATCTTCCACCACCTGCGGAGGAGCTTCGTTTAGGCCGGGTATCACTATTCTTCGGGGCACCCTTTCCCGGCCTGCTATTACGCTGCATAAAATTCTTATTTTTTGCAAAGATATGATTTTTTACGCCACAAATGATAAATCAGGTTCAATCAAGCCACATTCGTTGTTTATAATATGCACATAATCTGTTATTTGCAAAATCTGGCCGACTACAATTGGGTGTATTGAAATGTCAGCTCAGATATTGTTTTAAAAAAACTATAGATTTCAGCTGAATATTTACTATATTTGTAATTGATTCATGATTTTCTTTTTCAAAAGGAGGGGCTATGAAACTTATCAAAGAACGTATCATTACAGTTGGGAATTTCACCTGGTCGAGGGCTATGCTCCTTCAAATTATCCTTCAGGACAGTGGCGTCGATTGTTTTATAGTTCCAAAGGAGACAGGACCTTCTCTCTTACGCGGCGATCTGCGCGTTCAAGAAAAGGATGTTGAAAAAGCCCTTAAAATCATTAAGCAGGCTTCGGCCGATACCGGAAGTGCAAAGGAACGCGCTCTTCATAAAATGCAGGTGGTGAGGCGGATTATGGTACCGGTTGATTTTTCGGATATTTCGTTTAATGCCTGTAGGTTTGCTGTAAGTCTGGCCATAAAGTACAAAGCTGAAGTGAAGCTGGTTCATGTTTTTTATAACCCGGCAATTGATGTTTCCCCTTATGCCGATCATTACTCTTACCAGATCAAATTAGTTGAGAGTCTGCGTGAAATTGAAAAAAGCGCCCGTGAAAATATGCTTAAACTGGAGCATAAAATTAAAATGTGGTGCGTTAAGGAAAACCTGGCTCAGATACGTATCACGTCTAAACTGATCAACGGTTTCAGTACGGATGAAATCCTTGAATACAGCAGGACTTACAAGCCGGCACTCATCGTTATGGGTACCCGCGGGCTTACACGCGACAACTACAAAGCCTTCGGGCGTTTTGTAAATAAAGTAATAGAAAATGCGGATGTTCCGGTTTTAGCCTTGCCGTCGGGCACTCTTAAAACCATAGGAGAAATAAAATCACTGCTGTATGCCACCGATTTTGATCCTTCTGATTATTCTGCCCTGAACCGCCTGATACAGATGCTTGCCCCTTTTAAAATTAAAATCCATTGTGTGCACATTAGTTTTGTTGAAAAGAAACCATGGGATCCGGTTAAACTTGACGAACTGAAAACACATCTGCTAAGTGAATACAAAGAAATTGATATCAGTTTTCATAATATTGTAAGCGATGACATCATGAATGGCCTCGAAACTTATATCAGAGAAAACCATATTGATGCACTGGCAGTTACAACCCACAAACGCAATATATTCGAGAAAATGTTTACTCCCAGCGTTTCACGTCAGATTTACAGAGAGACAGGAAAGCCATTGCTTGTGTTTCATGCCAAAGAATGATCCGGAAAATATATAGCAATTTCCGGACTTTGATTCTTACATCCTCGCCATAAATGCATCTTTAATATGGTTCAGAGCTACTTTGCCGCCTCCGAGTAAAATGCCGATCACATCAAAACGGGTTTCACCTTTAAAATCTGCCATTAGGATATAGGCTTCAGCTGTGCGGACAATGGCTTTCATTTTGGCCGGCTTCACTTCCATTTCTGGTTCGCCAAACTGGTTGGTGGTTCGGGTCTTCACTTCTACAATAACCAGCCATTCACCATCGCGAGCAATAATATCCAATTCATCATGACCAAAATGCCAGTTGCGATGCAGAATCTTGTAGCCGATTTGCCGGAGGTGCTTTTCCGCCAGGTCTTCTCCGATTTTGCCGAGTTCGTTGTGTTGGGCCATATTTGAAGGGTTTGAAGGGTTTGAAGGGTTTGAAGAGTTTGAATTGTTTTAAGAGTTGAAATGCCTGCGGCGTTCAATGCTGCGCGTTCAAATGTTCAAATGTTCATTTATTCTATTGTTCAAATGTTCAATGCCTGCAGCGTTCAAAGGTTCAAAGCTTCCGTTCAAAGTCTAATTCTTAAATTCCAAGTCTCAAATTCCAAGCATTAAATCCCAGATTAAAAAATTTCAAATTATTACCAGGATTTGTTCAACGGGTTCTCCCCCACGGGGAGATATCCGCCTTAGGCGGACAGAGGGTTATTTCCCAAATCCGCATTCCGAAATTCCATCATTTAACAAACAAGCTTATCAGATACAATACCACATAAATAAATACAAAGAATCCCAAAAAGAAAAGTGAAGGTTTCAGGATTTTACGCAAGGAATTTTTGAGTTTAATAGACTCAACAGCTGGTAAAAATTGCAGCGAAACACAGTTCTGATCAATAATAAGCAGAACCTCGCGACCCATAATCAGCGCGCGGTTATCAGCGATATGGCCTGCCGGGAAATTGAAGCATACCGGAATTCCGACTTCATTCGCGTATTCTGATATTATTTGTTCCGCGTTTTTACCAAAAGAAATTGTATTATCATTCATTTTAGTCATTCCACCAACCACCAATCCTTTAATCCCCGAAAGCTTGCCACTTCGTTTCAGGTTCATCATTATACGATCGATATGATAAAGATATTCATCGAGATCTTCAATAAACAGAATTTTATTCTCCGTCTGAATATCCGAGGGAGAGCCAATAAGCGAGTAAAGTATAGAAAGATTGCCACCTGTTAGTACTCCGGAAACATTTCCTTCTTTATTCATTGGATGAGCTGCCATATTATATTCCAGCACTTCACCAAATAAGGCTTTCCGCAAAGATTCAATGGAAGCCTCAGTTCCTTCATCTGAAAAATTGATAGGCATTATGGCATGAAGGGTTTCGATCCCGAACTGAATATTTACATGCGAATGCAACACCGTGATATCGCTGTATCCAACTATCCATTTGGGATGCTGCTCAAAAGCGCTGAAGTTAATATGATCGATAATCCTAACGGTTCCGTAACCACCTCTTGCACATAGTATTGCCTTAATTTCTTTGTCATCCAGCATCATTTGCAGATCCGATGCTCGCTCCTCATCCGTACCCGAATACTGATCCTTTTCACCAAAAAGATTCGGCCCTGTAATTACTTGCAAGCCCCACGAGCGGAAGGTGCTGATGGCAACATCCATCTCGGAAGGAGTGACCTTTCGCGCTGTTGCAACAATCGCGATTTTATCGCCGGGTTTCAGGTAGGGAGGAGTAATCATTTAAACAGGATTTGAAATATCAAAAGTAATGAATCCACAGGTAATACTTTCTGTAAAAGTGAAAAAAGAAAACCACGGAGGAATGAAGGGTAGAGATGAAAATGGTTCGAAATAATAATTCCTGAATTCAAAAGTCTCTTGTGTAAATTGAGAAATATGACTAATCTAATGAAAGGGATATTTACCTAAGGTCAAATCCCTTTTAGTAATTTTTTTTCTGCCAGCTCGAATTAGTAATTGGCAAGCACAACCATTGTAATTAACAATTTTAGTCAAAAATATCAACTTTCACAACCCTATATTGCACGTAATAACATCCTTTCTTCACTAAAACATAGGTTATCGGATACAATTTATTATACCAATTATCTTGTGATTCCGTAGAAAGAGTATTTCCCCCGGGCGAATTATTGGGATATTTATCCAATAGCACAAATAATTCCTTTCGCGTTACTATATGCTTGATCCTTCGTAGACTGTGAATGGTGTCGCATTTCATTTTAGCAACATCCGCAGCCCCTAAATCCCAATAAGGATATTTTTTATCATACCTGTAAAAACGGAAACTATTGCCAGCCATATTTACGCATAGACTATCGGATCCATCAAATAATATCCAGATTGGTTTGGCTGCTGGCTGCGCCCATACCAGACTACTTATCAGTAACATGCTAAAAACTAAACTCAAGTGCTTCCCGGGGTTCAACTGATGTGTATGGATTGTCTTAATTCGCATAGGATAAAGTTTATAGGTAATGCCGTGAACAAACATATGACAAAAAATATAAGAAACAGATTTTATTTCGACTTTTCTGGCGTGTGAAATATGTAGCGGTATTACTCAATCTAATATTTTTAAGGTTAACCATGAGAACAACAGGAAATTTAAAAGATTAAAAGTGTCGGCATACAACCCTAAATCCTAACCCCAAAAACCTAATCCCTGAAGTATTCCCGACATGTTCCTAAAGCTTTTAAAGCAATTATCCCTAACCTCATCCATTTAATTTGCTATTCTGTATCTTTGCACACTATTTTTACCCGGAGGAAAACCATGACCGATACCAACACCAAAACTTTTAAGCGCTATACTGTTACTTCAGCACTTCCATATGCTAACGGCCCAATACATATCGGGCACCTTGCCGGAGTATATATTCCTGCTGATATTTATGTGCGGTTTTTGCGTGCCAACCGGCGCGATGTACTGTTTGTTGGTGGAAGCGATGAGCACGGGGTTCCTATTACCATCAGGGCGCAAAAGGAAGGAATCACTCCTCAGCAGGTGGTGGACAAATACCATGAAATCATAAAGCAATCTTTTGTTGAACTTGGAATTTCCTTTGATATTTACAGCCGTACCTCCGCCCCTATTCAACACGAAACAGCTTCTGAGTTTTTTAGGAAATTATACGACAACAACCAGTTTATCGAAAAAGTAAGCGAGCAGTATTACGATGTGGAGGCTCAGCAATTCCTGGCCGACCGCTACATTACCGGAACCTGTCCGCGCTGTGGCAACGAACGCGCTTATGGCGATCAGTGTGAAAGTTGTGGATCGACGCTGAATGCTACCGACCTGATCAATCCGAAATCGGCGCTCAGCGGCAACATTCCTGTGATGAAAGAAACCAGGCACTGGTTCCTGCCGCTTGACCAGTACGAAACCTGGCTTAAAGAATGGATTCTTGTTTCGCATCGTGACGACTGGAAAGCCAATGTTTACGGGCAGTGCAAATCGTGGCTCGACAGTGGCCTGCAGCCCCGTGCCGTTACCCGCGACCTCGACTGGGGCGTGCAGGTTCCGGTTGATGGCGCCGAAGGGAAGGTGCTTTATGTTTGGTTCGATGCTCCAATCGGCTATATATCGGCTACCCGCGAATGGTCGTCGCAAACCGGTAAGGACTGGACTCCTTACTGGAAATCGGAGGATACCAAGCTGGTACATTTTATTGGAAAAGACAATATTGTTTTCCATTGCATTATTTTCCCGGCAATGCTGAAGGCTGAAGGAACTTATATTTTGCCCGAAAATGTTCCTGCCAACGAATTTCTCAACCTCGAAGGCGATAAAATTTCAACTTCGCGCAACTGGGCCGTTTGGCTGCATGAATACCTGGTTGATTTTCCCGGCAAGCAGGATGTGTTACGTTATACACTCGCTGCCAATGCACCCGAAACCAAGGATAATGATTTTACCTGGAAAGATTTCCAGACCCGCAATAACAGTGAGTTACTTGCCATTTTCGGAAATTTTGTGAACCGTACGCTTGTACTTACACACAAATATTTTAGCGGCGTAGTACCGGCCATGGGCGAAGTGAATGATCTCGACCGGCAAGCAATGGCAGAGATAGCTGATTTCCCTGCACGAATTTCGGCAAGTATAGAGAGTTACCGTTTCCGCGAAGCATTAAATGAAATGATGAATCTGGCAAGGCTGGGTAATAAATACCTGACTGAAACCGAGCCGTGGAAAAACTTTGCTTCAAATCCAGAAAGAGTAAAAACCAACCTGAATATTTCTTTGCAGATTTGCGCCAGCCTTTCCATCCTTTGTGAACCTTTCCTGCCATTTACCTCCGCCCGTTTGCTGGAGATGCTTAACGCCGGTCTTGAACCCTGGGCAGAGGCCGGATCGTGTACACTTTTGCAGCCCGGTCACAAACTAAACGCACCAGCCTTCCTGTTCGACCGCATTGAAGATGAACCCATTGCCGCACAGGTAAAAAGGCTTACAGATACCAAAGCCGAAAATGCAGCCGAAAATGCGGTAGTAATTCCGCAGAAGCCCGAAATTACCTACGACGACTTTACCCGGCTAGATCTGAGGATTGCAACCATAGTTGAAGCCGAAAAGGTTGCCAAAACCAACAAACTTCTGAAGCTGACACTTGATACCGGCATAGATAAACGTATTGTGGTATCGGGTATTGCCGAACATTATTCACCCGAACAGATTATCGGGCAACAGGTGGTTTTGCTTGCCAACCTTGCACCTCGCAACCTGAAAGGAATTGAATCGAGAGGTATGATACTCATGGCCGAAAACGCAGAAGGAAAATTGTGTTTCGTATCACCGACGGAGGTGTTTGGGAACGGGAGTGAAGTTAGATAATGGGGAGAAAGTCAAAGGCACAGGATTAAGCATAGGCATACATACTCTGGTTCAGCGTTCTCCGCTTAATTTTTCCTGAAAAGCAAAACCAGCTTTGAAAAATTCCTTTTCACTTAGCGATGATAAGTTGTAAACAGGACCCTTCACTTTTCAGGGCATATTGATGTTTTGCCGGCGTCGGAATGCTGGCTGTGTCAGTTTGAGTGAAAGCCGGAAGCGGAAAAGTTAAAAGCAGGGTAACAATATACCATTTGTTTAACGGAACATCCATCCTCATAGAGTTTCCGTGTTTTTCGTGGTTGGTACTTTTAAGAACAGGTTTAACAAGGCGGGTAACACAATTAATAACAAGGGCAATGCGATAATGAATCCTCCGATCACCGCAATAGCCAGTGGCTGATGCATTTGTGCCCCTGTTCCAATTCCAAGTGCCAGCGGCGAAAGTGCAACAATAGCGCCCAATGCAGTCATCAAATTTGGCCGTAACCGGGCTGAAACAGCCAGTAAGAGCGAATTACGGCCTCCTGTTTCCATTTCGGAAAGATACTGCTGAATGGTAAATATGGAGTTTTCGCCAATGATGCCAATAATCATAATTAATCCTGTGTAACTTCCTACATTTAAGGGCGTATTGGTGAGATACAAGGCAATAACACTTCCCGAAATGCCTAACATGCTTACAAAGAGTACGATTAATGAAAGTTTCAGCCTTTTAAACATAAAAAGCACCACCGTAAATACCAGCAAGCCTCCTGCCATCAGAATTTTCAATAATTCGGCGAAAGAGTTCTGTTGTTCGGCATAGGAACCCCCGTATTCTATCTGGTAGGAAGGGGGTAAGCTGATAGTTTTCAACTTACGCTGTACATCCTTCATAATGCTGCCCAGGTCCCGGTTATTCAATCGTGCGGTTACAACACCCATACTTTGCAGGTTTTCCCTGTTAATTTCGGAAACTCCGCTTTGAATACTGAAGTCTGCAAATTGCGACAAAGGGAAATAATCACCCGCATTGGTGCAAATGGGAACCTGCTTCAAATCGGCAAGGGAAGTTTTATCGTTAGGCAAAAAGATCATGCGGATATTGGTAAGCTGCTCCTTTTCGGGAACGCTGCCTACCACCGTGCCTCCAAGATAAGTACTCAGTTGCTCCTGCAATTGGGAGGAGGTAAGCCCGAACTGTTTTAGCTTGCCTGTTTTAGGTATAGTTTTCATAACAGGGCCGGCAATTATTATCCCGTCAAATACATCGGCAGTGCCTTGAACCGTTTGCAGACTGTCAGCAACTTGTTTTGATAAACGAAGAAGTTCGTTGTGGTTATTGCCAAAAATTTTAATTTCGATTGGTTGCACGCTGCTCATTAAATCGCCGAGCATATCCGTTATTACCTGCCCGAAATCAACTGTAAGGGCCGGAAGCTCCTGCCCGCATTTTTTACGGATTTCATCGGATACTTCATTGGTAGTTCTTGTTCTTTTCTTTTTTAATTCAATTAAATAATCTCCACGGTTTGGCTCGGTTATAAAAAATCCCATCTGGGTACCGGTGCGTCGTGTATAGGTTTTAACTTCAGGAATGGATTCAATAATCTTGTCCACTTCATTCAGCATACGGTCGGTTTCCTGTAGCGATGTACCCGCAGGACTGTTGTAATCCAGCACTATGGATCCCTCATCCATTTCCGGCAGGAAGCCGGTTTTCAGCCGGGGAATAATAAGAACGATGCTGAGGATCAGCAAGGCAATGATAACAAAACTTAAATAAGGTTTTTTAAAAAGTACTCCCATCGGTTTGTATTCAGGAGCGCGGAAGGGTTTTGGGTTTTTCGAAAAAGCTTTGTCCGACGAAAAAAGCAGGTAAATAACCGGTAATCCTATCCAGGTAATAAAAAACGAACACAACAGGGTTATGATCATCGTTTCCGTGAGGATTTTAAAATAGGCTCCGGCAACGCCTGTCATAATCTCGAATGGGATTAGAATTACAATGGTGCTTAACGAAGAGCTGACCATAGCAGGAAAAAGGAAACTGATGGCTTTTCCGACTAATGCTATTGATTTTTCCTGCGGGTTTTTCTCATGTGCCCTGTGGATTTGTTCAACCACAATAATTGCATCGTCAATGATCAGTCCGATGGATGCCGCTATTGCTCCAATGGTCATTATATTGAAATCGAATCCGAGTGCATACAGTACTATGAACGTTAGCGATAAAGTGAGCGGAATGGTAACCAGCAGCACCGAACTTGCCTTAAAAGAACGCAGGAAAATAATGACCACAATAATAGACAACAGCAGCCCGATCCAGAGAACATCAATGATGCTTTTAATGCTGTCGTGCACGAATTCAGCCTGGTTATAATAAGGTTTCAGTATCACGCCTTTCGGCAGAATTTTGTTCAGTTCAAGGGCTTTCTGCGATACCTGGTCAGCTACATCAATCAGGTTGCTGTTAGGTTGTTTTACAATTGCAACCAAAGGGAAATCCCTGCCATCGGCCTTAATTTTAACATATTCATTTTGTTCGGCAATCACTACCGAAGCGATATCGGAGATTTTAACCTGCCGGGTGGCATCATTAAAAAGAACCAGGTTTTCGAGTTGTTCTTTGTTCGTAATGGTGGCATCGGTAACGGTGAGATAAAGCCTCTTATAATCGATCGTTAAGCCGTTTGATTTTATAAACCCGGTTTGCTGCACGGCATTGGCAATGTCCTGGGTATTGATCTTTAATAGTTTTAATTTTTGCAGGTCAGGGATAATCCTGTACTCTTTAATCTTACCACCAATAACCTGCACGCCCGAAACTCCTGCAATACGCGAAAAGTAAGGCTTTACGGTGTATTCGGCTATCAGTTTCAGTTCAACCGCGTCTTTGTTGTCCGATTGCAGCGAATACCCCATCACCGGCAAAATGGAGGGGTTCATCTTTTCAATCGTAATCTCAACACCTGGAGGTAAGGAATTTTTGATCTGTGCAATACGCGATTCAATTTGCTGCTTGTCAAGATCGATATTGGAGTTCCAATCCATAAAAGCTGAAATCTCGCAGCTTCCCATGCTGGTGGTGCTGCGGATAAGCCTGAGACTTTCGGCCTGCTTGATGGCGTCTTCGAGAGGTTTGGTTACCGAAACCATCATTTTATCCACCGGCTGATCGCCGTTATTGGCAATTATCTTTATTTTCGGGAAAGTAATATTGGGGAACAGCGACGTTTTCATATGGGTATATGATAATGCGCCTGCTATCAAAACAAGAAACAATATAACCACGACCGGGCTTTTAAACCTTACAAATATCTTTTCCATACTATTTTACGACTTTTACAATGGTGCTGTCGGGTAAACCGTAGGCGCCATCAATAATTATTAGATCTTTCAGCGATAAATCCGGCGAAAGCACCTCCACCATGTTTTTATTTTCATATCCTTTGGTAACAGGTACTTTCAGGGCAATGCTGTCGTTCAGGATTTTCATTACCCAGAAATCCTGCTGAATTTCGTTCGACAGCAACGCTGCCTTTGGGATGAGCATAGCTTTCGCATGACTCGAACGGACAAACTGAACGATTACATTCAGATTTTCGGGCAACTGCCGGTTGCCGCGTATCCGGATCAGCACGTTCTGTGTCTGCGAAGTTTCATTGATCAGAGGCATCAGCTTCGAGATATTTCCATCCAGCTCGGTTGCATCGGGTAATATTATTTTGCAGCCCTGGTTTATGCGGATCATACGGTTGTATTCGTAGGGAACATTCACCTGTACCATTAAATCCTGGTTTTCGGTTACAGTGCATAACGGGGTTCCCTCCACCACATAAACTCCTGCTGAATTGATGTTCAGTTCCCCGATTATCCCGTTCGAAGGGGCCACTATACTTATAATGCCACTCCCGGAAGAAGTAAGCTGCGGGTCAATGCCTGACTTTTCAAGGGCTTTATTTTCCCTGGTCTGAATATCAAAAAGCACATCGTTTTTATGCACCAGGTCGCCATATTGAACATATACTTTTTTTATATAACCCGGGATAGATGCGACTACTCCGTTCTTTTTCAGATACACGGTTTTGCCATTGAGGCTTATGATATCGTCGATACTACCGTTTATAAGCGTAGTTGTTTTCACCGAAACTTTTGCATCCGAAGCACCGGGAACTGTTTCCACCGGTTTACTTTTACACGAAAACATAAGAATAAGCGCCAGGGGCAGGAAATATGATGTTTTGATTGATTTCATAGTTGTATGGTTAGAAGTTCCAATAATTTGCTGTAACGATAAGAGCTTGTTTTTCCAGGTCAAGCAATACCCTTTCCTGTTTTTTTGTTACATAGTCCTTTTCCAGGTTTTTAAAATCCATTACAGAGATTACGCCCTGGGCTAACTGTATCCCGTACACTTTTAAAAGCTGTTCGTATTTGAGCAGTTGGCTGTCGGTAAGCCGGGTTTTAGTTTCGATGAAATCCAACTGATTGAGGATGTTTTTTTTATTGATATCCTGTTGTGCGATAAAATTCTGCTTCTCAAAATCAAGGGTCAGCAAATTTACATCTCGTTTTTGTATCTGGATTTTCTGCTGCCGGCCATCATAGATGTTCCAGCTGAATGTAAGTCCGGTGCTTGCGCCAAACCTGTTAAAGGCTGGCAGATAGGAAGCATTCATACCAGCATCGGCAAAGAAATTTACATGTGGCCGGTATTTTAAATCGCTGACGGCTTGTTCAGCATTAAGGTTCAGGCTATCAAGACGGTAAGAGGTTAAAAAGGCAGATCGGGCGAGGCCGGTGTTTGTAAGGTGTAAATCCAGTTCCTGCAGATCCACGAAAGTGGTATCCTTAATACCGCAAAGCAGGTTCAGATCGGAAATATTAGTCTGCAGATCAGAGCGATAGGTCTCATAGGCCAGTTTATAATTATCTAATTCTATCTGCATCAGCATCAGGTCCGATTCCTTATAAATAGCGTTTTCTACCAGTTTTTTCATCACCAGCAAGCGGTCTTCAAATTCTTTCATCAGGTCAAGGCTCAGGTTAGCTGATTTTTTTGCTTTCAAACAAAGAATATACTGATGACTGATAACCCGCTCCAATTCATGCGAAGTAAGTAAAATGCGATTATCATTTAACTGCTGTGTGATGGCAGCCCTGTCAGAGTACGTTTTAAAATTAGAACCTGTAAAAAGGGGTTGTTTAAGCGACACTACTGTTTGATACTGGCCGCCGTTGGTAATACCTATGTCATATCCCGCATAATTTGTTGCGCCTTTCGAAGCCAGTTCGAACTTGTACCGGTTGTTGTCGTGCGATATGATAGGAGCAAACAAAACACTGGCATCAATATTTATTTCGGGTTTCGACAGGATACTTTTCATTTGTTGCAGATCCAACCCAACGATTTTGTTCTCGTTTTGAGCCTGATTTATTAACGGGCTGAACTCCTTTGCCTTCTTGATATAAAAATCAAGATCCCGTTTCTGGGCCTCGACGGATTGCATTATCAATACCAGGAAAAGAATGCTAAGTATGCGCATAAGTTAATGTTTTTCTGTTTTATGACTGATTGTAAAACAATGAGATTCATATTTTGAATAGTGAATATCGAGGTGGTGGGTCTGGCAAATCTGCTTCACTATGGCTAAACCCAACCCATGCGACTTCGAATTCCCTTTCGCGAAACGGTTGAAAATCGTATCATCAGTGAGCTCATTGCTGGCCCCTGTGTTGCAGATGCTTATTTGCCGTTCGCTTACGCTGATGTTGATGGATCCATTTGTGATGTTATGATTTATCGCATTCGATAACAGGTTGTTTAATAGTATACCGGCAAGGTGTGTGTTCATTTTCAAGGTAAAATCGTACTTAGATTCAAATGTGATTTGAACGTTTTTCGCCTTGCACAATGGCTCAAACTCCTGAATCTTACGCTCAAACAACTCATTAAATACGATGAATTCGCCGACTTCAAATTGATTATTTTCAATCTTGGTGAGCAGCAACAGGTTTTGGTTGAGCGCCGAGAGGCGTTTTAAAGAATTTATTGCAGTTATTACTTTTCTGAATGATTCTTCATTTAACTCCAGTTGCAGGATTTCTTCAAGGTTCATGGATGCAATGGAAAGAGGCGTCTGGATTTCATGGGATGCATTTTCGGTGAATTCTTTGAGTGCCTGAAAATCGCGTTTCAGTTTGTCGGTAAGGTTATTAACAACCACATTGAGCCTGTCAAATTCTTCAATCCCCGATGGACTAAGCCGAAGTATTTTATTTGACTCAAAGTTAAAATCTTCGATAGCTTTCAGGTTCTGTTCAAACACAGTCCAGGTGGTTTTATTTAGTTTTTTGGTAATAACATAAGAGATTGAAAAAGTGGCCAGTAACAATATAAAGAGTGATAGAGCAATGCTTGCAGCCAGGTCTTCACTTTCAACCGAAGCTTCCCTTAGTTTGATGGAATAGTATTTGTTATTAACGTGAATAACTGTTGAGTATTCGACAAATGCTTCCTGCTCTTTTTCCGCTTTATTGAATAATATTTTCTCACTGAATTTTGGGTGATTATCAGGTTGAAAATTTATTTCCGTCACTTCAACAAGTGGCTTCATATTGGGCAGCTCACCGGTTTCTGCAATCTGTTTTTCAACAAATGTTGCCTTTGCCAGCAGTTTTTCTTCGGTGTTTTCTTTTAAAATTGTTTTCAGAATAAAATATCCTGAAACAGAAAGCAACACAAGCACTGCGCTGAAAAGAATCAGGTAGTTTCGGTTTATTTTAGTCAGGAATTTCATTTGTCTGTAAATTTATAACCCATTCCATAAAGTGTTTTAATATAGTCGGTTCCGCCGGCTGTTTTAATTTTTTTACGGATGTTATTCAGGTGAGTGTAAATAAAATCATAGGTATCGGCCAGGTCAATATTGTCGTCCCAAAGGTGTTCGGCAATGGATTCCTTGGTAAGCACACGGTTCTGGTTTATAACCAGGTATAAAAGAATATCATATTCCTTTTTGGTAAGTGTAATCGGTTTGTTGTTAACCGCTATGCTTTTACTATCCGTATCAATAACTATCTCGTTGAAAACAACCTTGTCCGACCCCTCATAATTTCGCCGGCGGAGCAAGGCTTTAATTCTTGAATTTAACTCCGAAAGCTGGAATGGCTTGGTCAGGTAATCATCAGCACCCCGATCGAGGCCGGTAATTTTATCATCCAATGAGTTTTTGGCTGAGAGAATAATCACACCGGCTTTCGTATTGTGTTTTCTGATGGTTTTTAACAACTCCAGACCGTTTCCATCGGGCAAGGTAATATCCAGGAGAATTATATCATACTCGTAAATACTGACTTTTTGAAGTGCTTTCGAGAAATTTTCAGCTAATTCGCAGATATAATTCTCCTTTGTCAGGTAATTGCTGACGGCGATTAACAGTTCAATCTCATCTTCGATGATCAGGATTTTCATTTTGCAAAGAAACAATCTAATTCTAAAGAGATTCTAAAGTTAGGATATTATCTATAAAGTCTGTTAAAATGATGCGAAACTAGTATGAAATAGCATTAATTTCGTTGTGAATTAAATCACATAATAACTATAATCCCCAATCCTAATTCTTTAAAAATGAAAAAGATTAATTTATTTGTTTGCCTGGTACTTTTTTTCTCCGGCATAATTTCAGTGAATGCTCAATCAGGTAAATCGGAGTACAAAATCTCAAACCGGATTCACCTTTCAGGCGACGGCGGCTGGGATTACCTGGCTGTGGATGAAGTTAACGGCCGGCTCTTTGTTTCGCATAGCACACAGGTGAATGTGGTCGACCTTAAAACGGGCGAACAAATTGCTGTTATCCCTGATACCAAAGGCGTACACGGTATTGCCATTGCCAACGACCTGAACAAGGCGTTTATTTCGAACGGGAGAGATTCATCCGTTACCGTTATCAACCTTAAAACATTTGAGTTTATTGCCAAAATAAGTATTACCGGTAAAAACCCTGATGCTATTCTTTACGACCCTTTCACTCATAGAATCTTCACATTCAATGGCAGGAGCTCAAATTCCACTGTAATTGATGCCAAAGAAAATAAGCAGATCGGGACCATTCCGCTCAGCGGAAAACCTGAATTTGCTCAAACAGACGATAAAGGCAAAATTTATGTAAATATTGAAGATAAAAGCAGTATTTCGAAGATAAACGCGATCACACTCAAGGTTGAAGCCACTTGGTCAGTTGCACCGGGAGAAGAACCATCGGGTCTGGCGCTGGATAACGTTAACCACCGCCTGTACTCGGTATGCAGTAATAAATTGATGACTGTTACAGACGCTAATACCGGGAAATTGATAACTACCGTGCCTATTGGTGATGGCTGTGATGGCGTAGCTATTGATCCCGGAACCAAAAGAATTTTTTCCTCAAACGGCGAAGGAAATATTACTGTAGTGCAGCAGGAAAGCGCTGATAAATATAACGTGGTCGAAACCTTTGTTACCCAGCGCGGTGCCAGAACCATCGCTTTGGATAAAACCACCCATCATCTTTATGTTTCCACAGGTGAATACGAGCCCGGTGAAGGCCGCAGGCCAGTTAAACCCGGTACTTTTGTTGTTCTTGATATTGAACCCGAAAAATAAAATTAAGGCTCTGGGAGCAATTATCGCATTAATGCCAATAGCTTTAAGAATAGGAACCGGCGCACAGCTTCACCAGCCACTGGCTATTCCGGTTATCGGGGGCATTGTTATTGCTTTGCCTTTATTGCAAATCGTTTCGCATTCAGTGCTCCGCCTGGTATACACCCATCATGATGAAGGAAAAGATATACCTGAACTGATATGCAAAATAACGATTTAACAACATTTTTATACCAGATAAACGATGACTAAAGACCAGGAAAATAAAGATTCAAGAAACAACAATTCGCAGCATATACTTACCACATCGTCGAACCTGCTTGGCTTCTGTTTTATTGTGCTGACATCATTAAAAGTCTTAAAGCTACAGGAAACAACCGTTATTGATGAGATTACTGCTATCGCCATCCTATTTTTTATGACAAGCAGCATTCTTTCATTCCTTGCGATGCGGAGTACAAAAAGATTTGGTGCCCGTTATGAGAATATAGCTGATTATGTTTTTCTTCTTGGACTGATACTGTTGTTTGTAACTACCATGTTGATTTCGTTTAACATCATCAAATAAATATAAGTAATTTTTAGTTGCTGTTGATTTTTCAATCTACGCTTTCTAACCTGATAAAACTATTTAAATGACAACTTTTCGCAGCGATGTTTCAAACCTTGAATTCCCGGTTACCGACAAGGTTTCGGCAAAAACCATCCGGCATTCCATCTTGGATTTGATTCAAAAAGAACACCCCGATTTCACACACGACAGTTTTCTTTCGTATAGTGAACTTAGCGTTTATCGCGAAAAAGCAATTTCCGAATACCTTATACAAGAAGTAGGAGAACTTACCGATCTTGATAAAACCGTTCTGGCTTCCCTAACCGGTAATACCATTTTAACCGATAAACTGGATGGTGATGATTTGCCGAATCTCTCTTTCGGACAAAGGATAGCCGACAAAGTTGCTACATTTGGTGGCAGCTGGACATTTATTATTATATTCGGCATATTTATTTTCATCTGGATCAACATCAATGTATTCTGGATAGCCAATAAGGGCTTTGATCCCTACCCGTTTATTCTTTTAAACCTGATTCTGTCGTGCATTGCCGCCATACAGGCCCCGGTGATTATGATGAGCCAGAACCGGCAGGAAGATAAAGACCGCGAACGGAACAAGAAGGATTATATGATCAACCTTAAATCGGAACTGGAAATCAGGACACTGCACGAAAAAATCGACCATTTTATCATGGACCAGCAACAGGAACTACTTGATATACAGAAAGACCAGATTGCCAAGCTTAATGATATATTAAAACATGTGGGGGAAAAGTAAATAGCTGTTCGAAAATACTTTTCAACTGTTATGCGGACCAGAATAAATTTCAATTTGGCTGGAAAGCATAGGCGCCAGCATGTACAGTTGTGAGTGCCCTGCCAGTTGCTGGTTACCAAAATATTCAAAGAATGTTAAAAATTCATTATCTTCAAATTCATGTAAAACTTTATCTGCTGATCTTTGTTTAAATATAAAACCAAAACTTTAAACACAATACATGAAAGAATATAAGTTATTTACGCCTGCAAAAACCGGAACTTTAAACCTGAATAATCGCATAGTTATGTCACCCATGACCAGGTGCCGGGCAATCGGTAACGTTCCCAATGAATTAATGGCGGAATACTACAAACAACGTTCAGGCGCCGGATTGATTATTACTGAAGGCACTTCGCCTTCGCCTAACGGACTTGGCTATGCCCGCATACCTGGCATATTCAGCAAAGCACAGGTTGAAGGCTGGAAGAAAGTGACTTCGGCGGTTCACCAGGCCGGAGGAAAAATAATAGTTCAGTTTATGCATACAGGCAGAATCAGCCATATCCTTAATATGCCCGAAGGTTCAAGGGTTCTTGCTCCTTCGGCTGTAAAAGCTGCCGGCCAGATGTGGACCGACGCTCAGCAAATGCAGGATTTTCCGGTGCCACAGGCAATGACAGCCGAAGACCTGATAAGTACAAAAGCAGAATTTGTCGCAGCCGCTAAAAATGCAATGGAAGCTGGTTTTGATGGCGTTGAGCTTCATGGCGCCAACGGCTACCTTCTGGAGCAGTTTCTTTCACCGGTCAGTAACTTCCGCACCGATTCCTATGGTGGAAGCGTTGAAAATCGTTGTCGCTTTGTTCTCGAAGTGGTAAATGCTGTTGCAGATGCTATTGGAAAAGCAAACACCGGCATTCGGTTATCGCCATACGGAGTAGCCAGCGATATGCCACATTATCCCGAAATAGATGCCTCATACGATTACATCTCGAAACAGCTAAACAAGATTGGAATTGCCTATATTCACCTGGTTGACCATTCAGCCATGGGCGCTCCCCCGGTACCGGCCGAAATCAAGAAAACCATACGTAAGAATTTCAAAAATACCATCATCATTTCAGGTGGTTACGAAAAAGAGAGAGCAGAAGCCGATATTGAAAGCGGTCTTGGCGATCTGGTGGCTTTCGGAAAGCCTTTTATCAATAATCCAGATCTTGTTGAACGGCTTAAAAATAACCAGGCTTTATCGCAAGACCTGAAAATGAATCTTTTTTATTCGGCTGATGATAAGGGCTACACTGATTATCCGGTATATACGGAGTAATTCCAATTGTAAACAAGGATTAACGATTTTAAAAGATGCAGATAATTAGCCTTTATTAAGGTAATAAGCGAAAAATAGGAGCCACAAATTAATGGAGGTTGAATAGTTGCTAAAAGGTTAATAGATCAATCTTATTGAACCAAGCTTCTTTAATTAAAAATCGTTAATACTTGTTCTTATATCAAAACATCAGCATTCATAAGCAAATAAATTAACATTTCCTGAAAGTACCACACAACTTCCTGAATATGTTACCAGCAGCCTATGAAGCACGGCTACCTTTGCAGCTTCAAAATCAAATTATTTAAAATCTTAAAGCCACAATGAACATGAAAAAACAAATCATATTCGCGACTATAGCTTTAGCAGCAGTTTTCTTTTCCTTCACTGCCGCAACTAATACAGAATGGACTAATGACAAAGCACATACCCGGGTTGGGTTCATTGTAACCCATCTGATGATATCGGATGTGGAAGGTTCATTTAAAAATGCAACCATTACTCTTACCACCACCAAAGATGACTTTTCGGATGCGGTAGTTGAATTTACAGCCGATGCTTCATCCATTAACACCGACAATGAAAGAAGGGATTCCGATTTGAAAGGAGATGGTTTTTTTGATGTTGCCAAATTCCCCACACTGACTTTTAAAAGTACTTCTTTTAAAAAGGTAAAAGAGGCAAACACATACATTGTAACCGGCAACCTTACCATACACGGTGTTACTAAATCCGTTACCCTTAACGCAGTAGCAAAAACAGGAGTGAACCCAATGAATAAAAAGTCCATTGCAGGTTTTAAAGTCACCGGAACACTGCACCGCTCAGATTTTGGAATCGGAGCTAAATATCCTGAAGCTATTATAAGCGATGATGTGCAAATCAATATAGATGCAGCATTTAACAAGAACTAATCAGTGGCAAGTAGTGTTTTCTTTTCAAGAAGATGGACAGATAGTAATTAAACCACATTTATTTTGATTTTAGAAGAGGCTGAGATGCCTCTTTTTTTATGCCGGAAATTATCCGAATAAAACTACTTCTGCTTTTTGTTGTTATAATTACTTTTGCGATGCTTCAATAGAAAATTATTTTAAATATCTCCTTAGATTTATGAAAATAAAAGTCATTCTCTTCGGTTCTACCGGCATGCTTGGGCAGGCTGTGTTACTCGAATGCCTCGAAAACAAAGAGGTTGAATCTATATTGGCAATAAATCGGCAATCTTGTAACGTCAGCCATCCAAAACTAAAGGAAGTTATACTGAAAGATCTTTTTGATTTATCCGGTTTGAAAGTTGAAATGAAAGGTTATCACACCTGCCTGTTTTGCCTGGGTATTTCTTCGGCAGGAATGAAAGAGAAGGATTATTACAAAATTACGTATGAACTCACATTGAATGCAGCCAATACTTTACTGGCTATAAACAAAGACCTGACCTTCTGCTATATTTCCGGTACCGGCACAGACAGTTCCGAGAAAGGCAAAATTATGTGGGCCAGGATGAAAGGCAAAACGGAAAATGCTTTGCTGGCAATGCCATTCAAAAAAGCATACATGTTCCGTCCCGCTTTTATCCAACCAATGAAAGGAATCAGATCAAGAACCAAATTATACAACATGATTTACGCTATTTTCAGGCCATTCTATTTTATTTTAAAGCATTTCGACAGTTTGGTTACCAACACCGATACCTTTGGAAAGGCTATGATACTAACGGTTTTAAACGGGTATGAAAAGAATATTCTGGAGAACCGTGACATCAACAAAATTGTAAGAGATAACAGGGATTTGAATATTCTTTGATTGATACCTAAAAGGTTAAAGGTTGAAGGAACAAGGTTAAAGGATAGAGTAGCCATATTAGCAAGTATTGATTTCACAATTTAACACTGAAATCCATAACCTGGACAAGCCAGAACAACAAAGAATTTGAATAATGAATGCTTCGGCTTCGCTCAGTAACCAACGCTCAGCACAGGTATCGAACATGGAATATCGAATTATGAAGTAAAAAAGTCAAGCTTACAATACTAAGTTGGAAATCTAAGATCAATGTAAAGGCTCTTAACTTCTGCCTTCATGATTCCTTGTTCATTATTCGATATTTTAAAACCTCATTTAAATTTTCTGACAAAAAATGCAAGAATATCGTTTTTAAGATGTACGAAATTCCTTTTAGTGATGATCTTCAACAAAATCCCCTCCCGTCTGTTTAAATAAATATCGATAAATTGCTAGTGCCACCGTTCGGAACTTAACAGCTTTCTGAATCAGTTCTTATCTATGCAGTTTTTTCGATATATTTGCATTAATTCTTAAAAAGCCTTAAAAAAGAGCAGTTTACAGGTAATTTTGCCGAAATTTGCATTTTCTTTTACTTAAATTCATCAAAGCCTTAATTTTTTAAACAATGAGCAACACGCCTGAAACGATATTTGATAAAGTATGGGATGCACATGTGGTAAAACATATTCAGGATGGCCCTGATGTGTTTTTTATCGACAGGCATTTTATTCACGAAGTAACCAGTCCTGTGGCTTTTCTGGGTTTGAAGAGCCGGAATTCGCGTGTTATGTTTCCCGAAAAAACGTTTGCAACAGCCGATCATAATACGCCTACCATTAATCAGCACCTGCCGGTCGAAGATCCTTTGTCAGCCAACCAGTTAAAAGCGCTGCAGGATAACTCTGCCAAATACGGTATTTCACACTGGGGTTTGGGCGATCCTAAAAATGGAATCGTTCATGTGGTCGGGCCCGAAAATGGTATCACCCTTCCGGGAATGACCGTAGTGTGCGGCGATTCGCATACTTCGACCCATGGTGCATTTGGTGCAATCGCATTTGGAATAGGAACTTCGGAAGTTGAAATGGTTCTCTCCTCACAGTGCATTATGCAGGCCAAGCCTAAAAAAATGCGCATCAATGTAAACGGCGTTCTCTCAAAAGGCGTTACTGCCAAAGATGTTGCCTTATATGTCATCTCGCAGATCACTGCCAGTGGCGCAACCGGGTATTTTGTAGAATATGCCGGCGAAGTTATTGAGAATTTAAGCATGGAAGGCCGTATGACTGTCTGCAATCTTTCGATCGAAAGCGGCGCGCGTGGCGGCATGATTGCTCCCGACAAAACTACTTTTGCATACCTGAAAGGAAAAGAACAAGCGCCCAAAGGCGAAGCCTGGGATAAAGCTGTGGAATATTGGAAAACCCTCAAAACAGATGCAGGTGCTGTATTTGACAAGGAATTGACTTATAATGCCGACGAAATTGAGCCGCAGATTACTTATGGTACTAATCCCGGATTAGGAACAGGCATAACTAAAAATATTCCTTTCGCATCAAAAGTAAAGGACGGCGAGGCTTCCTATAAGAAATCACTGGCTTATATGGGTTTTGCAGAAGGTGAAAAAATTATAGGCAAAAAGGTTGATTATGTTTTCCTCGGAAGCTGTACCAACGGCCGAATAGAGGATTTCCGCGCATTTGCCAGCATTGTGAAAGGACGCAAAAAAGCTGACAATATTACAGCATGGCTTGTTCCCGGTTCGCATGTAGTTGAAAAGCAGATTAAAGAGGAAGGCATTCTGGATATACTTACAGAAGCTGGTTTTCAGTTACGTCAGCCGGGGTGTTCTGCCTGCCTTGCCATGAATGATGACAAGGTTCCTGCCGGAAAATATGCCGTAAGTACCAGCAACCGCAACTTCGAAGGCCGGCAAGGCCCCGGAAGCCGGACATTACTCGCAAGTCCGCTGGTGGCTGCCGCTGCCGCCGTTACAGGTGTGGTAACAGATCCGAGAGAATTGCTTTAAGAAGGTTTCTCCTCAAGGATCACATTTTCACCTCATCCGCCTTCAGCACCTTCTCCTCAAGGAGAACACTAACACCTCATCCGCCTTCGGCACCTTCTCCTCAAGGAGAAGGACTTCACCCCGAAAGTTTGTGCTTAAATTAAGATAAGATAATCAGTTCTAATAAATCAAGAAAATGGCTTACGATACATTCAATATTTTAAGAAGTACTGCAATTCCCTTACCAATTGAAAATGTAGATACCGACCAGATTATTCCTGCCCGTTTCCTGAAAGCTACGGAGCGCAAGGCTTTTGGTGATAACCTGTTCAGAGACTGGAGATACAATACTGACGGTTCACCCAAAAAGGAATTTGTTTTAAATAATCCTTTATACTCAGGCAAAATCCTGGTGGGTGGGAAAAACTTTGGTAGCGGAAGCAGCCGCGAACATGCAGCCTGGGCAATTTACGATTATGGAGTGCGTTGCGTTGTTTCCAGCTTTTTTGCTGACATATTCAAAAACAATTGTCTGAATATAGGCGTGCTTCCTGTACAGGTTAGCCCGGAGTTTCTGGTTAAGATTTTTAAGGCAATAGAAGCTGATCCAAAAACAGAACTGGAAGTTAACCTTCCTGATCAAACTATTACACTTTTAGCAACCGGTGAAAAAGAATCCTTCGTTATCGACGGCTACAAAAAACATAATATGTTGAATGGTTTTGATGATATCGACTACCTGCAGGCGATGAAAAACGAAATCCAGTCATTCGCAACGCAGCGCGACTATTAACTCCATTTAAAACGGTACATTAAAAACAGAAGGATCAGCATTATGCCCACACAATTGCGTCACATTGAAATAATGGATACCACTCTCCGCGACGGAGAACAAACCAGCGGAGTATCCTTTTCAGCCTCCGAAAAACTCACCATTGCACAGCTTTTACTCACCGAAGTTAAAGTAGACCGGATTGAAGTTGCATCAGCCCGCGTTTCGGAAGGTGAATTCCAGGCAGTGAAAAAAATTATTACCTGGGCAAAAAGTAAAGGCTTTATTGATAAAATTGAGGTACTCACTTTCGTGGATGGCGATACTTCGGTGAACTGGATGCTACAAACCGGCGCCAGGGTGATGAACCTGTTAACAAAAGGCTCATTAAATCACTTAACCCATCAGCTTAAGAAAACGCCCGAACAGCATTTCAAAGAAGTGCGTGATGTGCTTGCCCTTGCCGGGAAAAACAAAATCGACTGCAACGTTTATCTCGAAGACTGGAGTAACGGCATGCGTCATTCGAGGGAATATGTTTTTCAGTACCTCGATTTCCTTGCTACGCAACCTGTCAAACGGATTCTATTGCCTGATACACTTGGAATCCTGATCCCATCAGAAGTTAAGGAATATATCTCTTCTATTGTTGATCGATACCCGGATCTGCATTTCGATTTTCATGCGCATAACGATTACGATCTGAGTATTGCCAATGTACTTGAAGCGGTTAATGCAGGTGTAAAAGGATTACATGTAACTGTGAACGGAATGGGCGAACGGGCCGGAAATGCTCCGCTGGCCAGCACTATAGCAGTATTAAATGATTTTGTGAAAGATGTAAAGACATCGGTTGTTGAAGAATCTTTATATTCGGTAAGCCGGATGATAGAAACTTTTTCGGGACTCCGCATACCAATGAATAAACCGGTTGTGGGCGAAAATGTGTTTACACAAACCGCTGGCATACATGCCGATGGCGATAAAAAGAATAACCTTTATTTCAACGACCTGATGCCCGAACGGTTTGGTCGTGAGCGAAAATACGCATTGGGCAAAACAAGCGGGAAAGCCAATATCGAAAACAATTTACAGCAGCTTGGAATTGAATTATCGGATGCTGATCTGAAAAAAGTAACTCAGCGGATCATCGAGCTAGGCGATAAAAAAGAAACAGTAACCCAATTTGACTTGCCTTATATTATTTCGGATGTGCTCGACAGGAACACCTATGAAGAAACGGTTCATGTCGAAAACTATGTGCTGACCAATTCCAAAGAGATGCGACCGTCAGCCACCATCCGTATCAATATCAAAGGAGAAATCTACGAAGAACATGCCCAGGGCGACGGTCAGTATGATGCGTTTATGAATGTTCTGAAAAAGATATACAAACAGAAATCGCTTGAATTGCCTTTATTGATTGATTACGTTGTTCACATCCCACCCGGCGGAAAGTCGGATGCGTTATGCGAATCCATCATTACCTGGCGCTCAGCTGAAAAGGAATTCAAGACCCATGGCCTCGACAGCGACCAGACCGTTTCGGCAATTATCGCAACACAGAAAATGCTGAATATTATTTAGCTTTCATCGGTAGTTGGTTCAACAGCTATCTAAATTTAACAATTAAGCTTTAGTTCTGTCCTTTTTCTCTTTACCTGACCCTGAAAGGTGACAAAAGAGAACAGAAAAAGAAGACTAACACAAAAGGGAAATTAAAAATAAATTAAGTATCTCAAAATAAATTATGGCATCAAAACACATTTTAATTGTCCCTGGTGATGGAATCGGGCAGGAAGTTACGGCAGTAGGCAAAAAAGTACTGGATAAGATCGCTGCAAGATTTAATCACACTTTTACATACGATGAAGCATTAATTGGCCATGCCGCCATCGAAGCTACCGGCTACCCCCTACCCGAAGAATCATTGAATAAGATGAAGCAATCGGATGCTGTCCTTTTTGGTGCCGTTGGCCACCCGAAATACGACAACGATCCTTCGGCAAAAGTCCGTCCGGAGCAAGGTTTGTTGAGGATGCGTAAGGAATTGGGCCTGTATGCCAATATCCGCCCGATCAAACTTTTTGATGAATTACTCAGCGCTTCAAGCATCAAGCCCGAAATTTTAAAAGGCGCCGATATTCTCTTTTTCAGGGAACTGACGGGCGATCTATATTTTGGTGAAAAAGGAAGAAAGAACAATGGCGATACAGCTTTTGATGTAGCCGAATACAGTCGCTACGAAGTGGAACGCATTGCACACAAGGCATTTATTGCTGCCCGCACCCGCCGCAAGAAAGTATGCTCCGTTGACAAAGCTAATGTACTCGAAACAAGTCGCCTGTGGCGTGAAGTCGTTCAGAAAATCGGGCTGCAATATCCTGATGTGGAACTGGAACATATGTTTGTGGATTCAGCAGCCATGATGCTTATCAAGGACCCGCGCCGCTTCGATGTAGTGGTTACTGCTAACCTTTTCGGCGATATTTTAACTGATGAAGCTTCACAAATTGCAGGCTCGATGGGGATGTTAGCTTCGGCATCTATTGGCGACGGCACCGGCGTGTACGAACCCATTCACGGCTCGGCACATGATATTACAGGTATGGGCGTTGCCAATCCTCTGGCTTCTATTCTTTCGGTTTCGCTGATGCTGGATATTTCATTTGGCCTGAAAACAGAAGCGGATGCTATAATACAGGCAGTGGATAAAGTGCTGAAATTGGGTTACCGTACAAGGGATATTGCCGACATCAATACAGCGACCAATATGATTTTAGGTACGGATGCGATGGGGGAAGAAGTGCTGAAGTATTTGTAGAATATTTTTTACATAGAAGGAAATACAATGAGCCCGGGAAACCGGGCTTTTGCTTTTCAGGATTCAGTAAGTATGTTCCGGATTATAGATAAATTTTAATTATACGAAACCATAAGTGGTAAACCAATAATGTTAGCCCCGGAAATTCTAATTAATTATAGATCAGAATACAGTCGGAATAAGGAAGTTTCTATAATTGAAGAGTGGTTAGGATTACAAGAACCGCAACTTGTTTAACACTTCAAGTAGTTCAAACCCTCGAAGGGTTTCTATTATAATATTTACCTGCTTCCAAACACCAGATCCAGCGTCGGCCACAACTGCCACTTGGGTGTTAAGTATGGATATTTCCCGTAAGCAAGTATATATCCGCCACGTATCCGCAGTGATTTACCAACGGCCCACATAATAGTTCCTGTGTTTTCGAAGAAGAAGTTGTTCTCGGAACGGGTTATGATAAATGCCTGCGCGCCTTCTTCATAAAACCATTTTTCACCGAAGCTTCCTTTTATAGCGCCTCCAAGCCGGATTGAGGCTCCGTCATAATAGTGAGCCATTCGTGAGTAAAATACCGGCAGGTCAATGGTTGACTGGGGATCGGGTTTTTCGCCACGGATAGCAAAAGTAATTCCCACTTTGGCTGAAGCCAGCATTTTGGACGCTATTGGTCTCGAAACGATCAGACCATTATAAACTGAAAGAATAAATTTGAAATCAAATTCGGGCGAAATCATTCCACCAATGCCTTTGCGACTTATGATGTTTAAAAATGGCGTTGGAACACTCAGACTGTGTTCACTGGATATGTCAAAACCGATTTTGGATCCCAGGGCGTATTTGATACCCATGGTGGGAATTAAGGGAAGTATTAGCACATTGGTGTTAACTTCCAGCTTCTGATTAATTCCATACCGGAAAGGCTGAAAAATACCGCTTTCCCATTTGTGGGCAGGCATGATGTAAGCTGTGTTGTAACTCCACTTTTTGAGCAACAGATCGTCCTGTGCGAAACCTGCACCAACACAACCAATAAATATAAGACAAACTATTAATTTCCTGATCATTATGAAAATGTTTTTAGAACAGATAAGTGGTTTTATTTGCTGATATCTGTTAATTTAAAAATGTTCCGTATGACGAATCACTCAGTCCCTCAGTCTCCTTTTCTCCTTATCTCCCTTTCCCTTTCAACCTACTCTTTTACCAAAACAAACTCAGCGCTCACCGGTGCATGATCCGAATCAGTTAAAAAATTCTGATGTGTAACAGTCGAACCGGCTCTCCAGCGGTGATTAGTAAAAAGGTAGTCGAGTGTGCGGTCCCAGGTATGCCCGGGTCGGGTGGTGTGTGTAAAATACGCTGACTGGTTTGCCAGGTAAACATTTAACGGAACAGCACATTTGTATGAATCATAAATGGGCTGAAGCCAGGTTTTCTCAGGTGAGTAATCACTTCCCGCTTTGTGTTGAGGATCGCCGCCTGACTGGTGAAATAATTCGCCGGGACACATATCCTCGTAGCAATAATCAGTAGAATCACTTCCGGGAGGTAGCTCGTTAAGATCGCCGCCAGCAATAAAATATTTGCCTGTGGCATTCAGATTGTCCATTTCAGCTTTAAATTCCTCGTAATGTTTTTTCTTGGTATCATCGGTTGCAAAAGCCGAGGCATGGATATTAAGCAACGAAATTTCCTTGAATCCCGGAATTTTCAACGTTCCGGATACTATGCAGGAATGGAGATAGAAATAGTTTACGATGCCGGCCTGGTCGCCACGTGTGGCAAGGTTTATTCTTTGGGCATCAGTAATAGGCCATGGCGAAAGTATAACCAGCCCCATATCCATCCGGCCAAGACCGTCGCTGGGAATAAATTCCGATTTCCATTCTGAGACATAAGCGGCGTAATTAAAATAGGTATTATCCAGAATATATTGAAGTTCATCAATATAGGCGGTACGGTTCGATTTTACATCGCATTCCTGAAGGAATAGAATATCAGGTTTTACTTCCTTAATTCGCTTAACAATAACTTCAAGGCCGGGTATCACTTCTTCCTTTTTAAAAACGGTATTATCGCCGCAGGCATCACCAAACCAGGGCTGCCGGCCAATTCCGAAGCGGATATTCCAGGTCATTACCGTAATTGTCGAGTCGGGCATAGGAGGTATAACTTTGTTACTTTTTGAATACATAACAGCATCTTCCACATCCTTGAAACTGGTGGCTAATGGCTCGCAAGCACTTAAGAAAAGCAAAGTGCCGGACAATAATAACAATAGCGGATTCAGCTTCTTTAAATTATATTTTCTCATATTTGGCTAACTGTATTTGTCAAAAGTAAGGAATCCGCAGCACTAAAGGTTGGTATTAATGATTATTTATACCTCAAGTTCATGCCCTTCGAAAACAGTTAAAACAATATGAAAGGTCTTGTAAAGGATTCCAACTATTTTTTCTTTAAAATCACCATGGAACTTACGGGAGCATGATCGGAATCGGTTAAGAAGTCCTGGTGGGTAACGGTGGCACCTTTTTGCCAGCGACTGTTGGTAAAAAGATAATCCAGCGTACGATCCCAGAAATGGGAAGGCCGTGTAGTATGCGAAAAATAAGCTGACTGGTTTTGCAGATAATCTTTCAGTTGAACAGCACAATTGTAACTGTTGTATAAGCCATTAAGCCAATCAGCTTCAGGTGTGTAGTTGCTTCCATCTTTGTGCGGTGGATTGTCGGTTGGATGGTGAAACGATTCGCCGGGGCAAATATCTTCGATACAATAATCGGTTGAATCGGAGCCAGGAGGAAGCGTGTTCATATCACCACCGGCAACAAACCACCCACCTTCTGTCACAATTTTATCGAGTTCATTTTTAAATGCTATAATATGCTGATGCTTCGTATCATCGGTAGCAAATGCAGAAGCATGGATGTTCACTGCATAAAAATCGGAAACTCCCGGAATTTCTATCTTTGCCTTCACCATGCAACAACGCTCGTAAAAATATCTTGTGAGCGCGCCCTGATCCTTTCGCAAGGGTAATTGTATTCTTGTGGATTTACCAATTGGCCAGCGCGAAAGAATGACATTTGCTTCTTCCAGACGACCAAGTCCATCGCTGGGAATAAACTGAGCGTTCCATTGCAGTCCGTAAACAGCATAGCTGAAATAAGTGTGATCCATAATCCATTGAAGCTGATTCACATAGGCCGATCGTTTTGAATTCATATCTACTTCCTGTAAAAGCAGGATGTCTGGCTTCACCTGATTGATGCGGTCAGCGATTTCCTGTAGCTTTGCTAAAATCTCAGCCTTTGAATAAACAACTTTATCGCCACAGGCATCGCCAAACCATTCACCCCGTCCGATTCCAAATCGTATATTCCAGGTCATTACCTGTATTGCCGAATCAGGCTGTGTAGCCGCGATAGCCTGGTCTTTAGTATAAAAAACGGCATCCTCCACATCGTCGAAGCCAGTGGCAGGTCGCTCACAGGAATATATTCCCAGCAAAAGTGAAGCGGGAATGAAAAGGATTAAAATCTGTTTGTAAAAGGCAGTTTTCATGATGGTTAGCCTTATAAGCTCAAAGGTAGTGTATTTTGAAGGGATTTGGTTTGAAAGCGGTCAATTATTTCCATTCAGAATTACAGCAATATCATTCAGTCTCATTCGGCATCCGTATTGAATAATTGCTGAATTGATATATTTTTACAAAATGAAAACAGCCAAAGAACTAAACACAGGATGGCGCAAAGTAGCTTCATCCATTTACCGCCGACCTACTGATTCAAAGATTTTCGGATCGGTTGAAATTGATGTTACTGATCTTGAAGAACACATTGCCGAAAAACGAAAAAATGGCATCAAAGCTACACTCACACATGTTTTTATTCTGGCTGCTGCACGTGCATTAAAGGATGAAGTTCCCGAAATGAACACGTTTATCAAACGTGGAAATGTAGTTTTACGCGATCATATCGATGTAATGGTAAGTGTTTTGCTACCCGGATCGCTTATGGGATCAGTATTGATAAGAGATGCCGATAAACTCACGTTGGAAGAATTGATAAAAGTAATGGGTGAAGAGGTGAAAAATGCCAGACAAGGTTCCGAAAACAAAACAATGCGAATGAAAGATAAGCTGGCAAAAATCCCCTGGCCTTTGCGGGGATGGATCTTTAGCCTGCTTAAAACCATTACTTTTAACTGGGGTTTCTCCATTCCGACTCTTGGCCTTTCGGCAAATAGTTTTGGCTCATTTGTAGTATCAAATATCGGAAATGTAGGTCTTGATATGGGATATCCGGCCTTGTTTCCCTCGTCGAATGTATCTTTTGTATTGATATTGGGTGGCGTTAACCGAAAACCTGCTGTGGTTGGCGACCAGATTTTACCCCGAACCATTTTATCCCTTGGTGCAGCACTCGATCACCGTGTGGTGGATGCATCGCATGGCGGACTGCTTTTCCGTTACCTGAAAAAAGTGGTGAAAAATCCGGAGTTGCTGGATGAGAAAGTATAATTCTGAAAGCAAAAAAGGTTCCACATGTGTGAAACCCTTTTCATAAAATATTTTAAGTAGCTATCCGACTATACTGCAAACGGGATAAATTTCCAAATTCGTTAAGTCCCAAATTCCAAGAAGTATAGCAGAGCAGGCTTTGGAATTTTGAATTTGGGTCTTGGGACTTGGGTCTTTGAGTAATTTTACTCCACGCGAAGTAAAATAATCAGGTTATATCGAAACCTTCAAACTCAACTCTTTCAGCTGATCATCCGAAATATTAGAAGGCGAATCAATCATTACATCGCGGGCGGCATTGTTTTTTGGGAAGGCAATATAATCGCGGATGGATTCGCTGCCGCCAAACAAGGAACACAAACGGTCGAAACCGAATGCAATGCCACCATGAGGCGGTGCGCCAAATTCAAAAGCATTCATCAGGAAGCCAAACTGCGATTGTGCATCTTCCTCGCTGAACCCAAGTAATTGCAGCATTTTATGTTGTAAAGGTTTATTATGGATACGTATTGAACCTCCGCCCACTTCAACGCCATTGATAACCATATCGTATGCATTTGCACGAACGGCTCCCGGATCGGTATCCAGCAGTGCAATATCTTCTGGCTTTGGCGAAGTAAACGGGTGATGCATGGCATAAAAACGCTTGCTTTCTTCGTCCCACTCAAGCAATGGAAAATTGTACACCCAAAGCGGCGCAAAGGTTTCAGGATTGCGTAATCCAAGGCGGTTACCCATTTCGAGGCGAAGTTCATTCAATGCTTTGCGGGTTTTCATGGCTTTCCCTGCCAGGATCAGCAAAAGATCGCCAGGTTTGGAATTAAGCGCTTCGGCCCATTTTTTCAGTTCCTCGGTAGTATAGAATTTATCAACCGATGATTTCAAAGTTCCATCGGCTGCATGACGGACATAAATCAAGCCACTTGCCCCAATCTGCGGTTTCTTTACATATTCGGTCAGTTCGTCGAGTTGTTTGCGGGTGTATTCGGCACAATCTTCGGCGTTTATGCCAACAACCAGTTCCGCTTCGTCGAATACCTTAAAATCTTTACCTTTTACAAGATCGGTAAGTTCGACAAACTTCATCCCGAAGCGCACATCGGGTTTATCGCTGCCGTAGTATTTCATAGCATCTGCCCAGGTCATACGCGGAAGTTTCACCTGATCAATTCCTTTTACCGTTTTAAATAAATGGCTCACTAATCCTTCGAAAGTGTCAAAAATATCTTCCTGGGTAACGAACGACATTTCACAGTCGATCTGTGTAAATTCCGGCTGGCGGTCGGCACGCAGATCCTCGTCGCGGAAGCATTTTACAATCTGGAAATACCGGTCGAAACCGGCCACCATCAGCAATTGCTTAAAAGTCTGTGGAGATTGAGGCAAAGCATAAAATTCGCCTGGGTTCACACGCGAAGGTACCACGTAATCGCGGGCGCCTTCGGGAGTGCTTTTAATCAAAACTGGAGTCTCAACCTCAATAAAATTAAGACTGTCCATATAATTGCGGGTTTGGAAAGCCAGCCGATGGCGGAGTTCCATATTCTTTTTCACACTATTGCGACGAAGGTCGAGGTAACGATATTTCATTCGAAGTTCGTCACCACCATCTGTATTATCTTCAATGGTAAACGGAGGAGTTTTTGATTCGTTCAGGATATCCAGTTTTTCGACTGTAATCTCGATATCACCGGTCGGCATTTTAGGATTTTTGTTGCTGCGTTCGGAAACTTTTCCGGCAACCATAATTACAAATTCTCGCCCCAGTTTCCTGGACGACTCATACAATGCAGCACTGGTTTCGTTATTAAAAACCAACTGGGTAATACCATATCGGTCACGAAGATCTACAAAACTCATTCCTCCCAGGTCGCGCGAACGCTGTACCCAGCCGGTTAATACCACATTGCTGCCCACGTGGGCCATATTCAGTTCTCCACAAGTATGTGTACGAAGCATAATTCTTTGATTTTAAAGGCTGCAAAAGTAGCAATTTTTTAGGAGACACGGTTGCCTAAGTAAAAGCATAGGTGTGGCAATTCAGTTCTGTGATTTTCAGTGTAATATAAGGCAAGTAGGAACCTGGCAATTTATTGGCAATATCCTTGTTTTTATGAAACTTCATTAAAATGTAACTTGAAGTCGTAATGTATAGCCTGACTCGAGGACTTATTGTAAATATTACAATATAATCATAAAAAGCGTTAAATACATTGACCGAAAGCGTTGAAACACTTGATTTTGCCCTTCGAAATCATTACCTTTGCACACTTTTTGAAAAATTAACTGAAATCCCATACTATGAAACTCTCACAATTCAGGTATCATTTGCCAAATGAACTGATTGCACTTCATCCGGTTGAAAACCGTGATGAATCACGATTGATGGTTCTCGATCGTAAAACACAAACTATTGAACACAAAAACTTCAAGGACATACTCAATTATTTTGGTGACGGTGATGTTTTTGTTCTGAATAACACCAAGGTCTTTCCTGCTCTTTTGTTAGGCGAAAAAGAGAAAACCGGCGCTAAAATTACCGTTTTCCTCCTTCGCGAACTGAACAGCGAAGCTCGTTTGTGGGATGTATTGGTTGATCCGGCACGTAAAATACGTATCGGTAATAAATTGTATTTTGGCGATGATGATTCATTGGTAGCTGAAGTAATTGATAATACCACTTCACGTGGACGTACACTTCGTTTCCTTTTCGACGGACCTTACAGCGAATTTAAACGCACCATCGAATCACTAGGCCGCACACCTCTTCCCGAGGAACTTCAGCGTCTTCGCGATATTGAGCCCGACGATAAAGAGCGGTATCAAACCATTTATGCTAAAAATGAAGGAGCAGTAGCCGTTCCCTCAGCAGGTCTGCACTTTAGCCGCGAACTGATGAAACGCCTTGAATTACAGGGAGTAAATTTTGCTGAAGTAACACTTCATGCCGGACTTGGTAATTTCAGAGCCATTGATGTGGAAGATCTTACAAAATACAAAATGGACTCCGAAGAACTGATTATCGAAGATGAGCAGGCACAAATTGTGAACCGGTCCATTGAATCACGCCGTAAAGTTTGCGTGGTAGGTACCACCACCATGAAAGCTGTTGAATCGTCCGTTACTATTTCCGGGCAACTTAAACCTTACACAGGGTGGAGCAATAAATTTATATTTCCTCCTTACGATTTCAGCATAGCTTCGAGCATGATCACCAATTTCCATTTGCCACAATCGCCTATGATGATGATGGTGGCGGCCTATGCAGGATACGATCTGCTTATGAAAGCCTACAAAGAAGCCGTTGCACAGAAATACCGTTTCTTCACATACGGTGATGCAATGTTGATTCTCTAATAAATTAAAAAGCACATATATTCAGAAAATCCCTTCGGAAGAGGGGATTTTTTTTTGATCTTTGTACATTAATAATGTCTTTGAGACTTATATTCAAATCGACGTTAAGAAAACTTTCTTATGGAATCAATCAGAAAAATATACAAAACCGGCCTCGGTCCATCCAGCAGCCACACCATGGGGCCGAGATTTGCTGCCGAGAAGTTTAAGTTGAAAAACGAACCTGCCACCGTTATCCGGATTACGCTATATGGCAGCCTGGCCGCTACCGGCAAAGGTCATCTTACGGATCAGGTTTTGAGGGAATCGTTTCCGGAAGATAAAGTAAAAATTATCTGGGAAAAGGATACCGTGCTTCCACAACATCCAAACGGCATGAAATTCGAAGCTTTGGATGATAAAGGCAAATTATTGGATGAATGGACCGTTTTTAGTGTTGGCGGAGGCGATATTGAAGATGACGAAATGAAAACGCAGAAAGTGAGCGTTTACCCGCATACAAAAATGACCGATATACTGAAATGGTGCCAGCAGAACGGCCGCACACTTTGGGAATACGTCGAAATACACGAAGGTGAAGGGATATGGGAATTCCTGGCTGAAGTATGGAAAACCATGAAGGACTCCATAATCCGGGGTTTGGAACACGAGGGCGTTTTGCCAGGAATATTGCAACTGCAACGGAAAGCTTCTACTTACCATATTAAAGCTAAAAGTTCGGCCGGAACCTTGCAGAAACGGGCGTTGGTTTTTGCTTTCGCACTTGCTGTTTCCGAGGAAAATGCAGGCGGAGGAATCATCGTTACGGCTCCAACCTGCGGATCATGCGGAGTAGTACCGGCAGTACTTTATCATTCCCAGAACACCTATGAATATTCAGATATCAAAATTTTACGGGCGCTTGCAACTGCAGGCCTGATAGGCAACCTGGTTAAAGAAAATGCTTCAATCTCCGGCGCCCAGGTGGGTTGCCAGGGCGAGGTGGGCACTGCCTGTGCCATGGCTGCCGGAGCTGCGGCACAGCTTTTTGGAGCAACTCCATTTCAAGTGGAATATGCTGCTGAAATGGGCCTCGAACATCACCTCGGTTTAACTTGCGATCCTGTTGCAGGACTGGTTCAGATTCCCTGCATTGAGCGGAATGCCATCGGCGCCGGTCGCGCTATGGACGCCAGCGCTTATGCCCTGCTTTCGGATGGTCAGCATCGTGTGAGTTTTGATAAAACCTGTCTAGCCATGAACCAAACGGGTCACGATCTGCCGGATATTTATAAAGAAACTTCTGAGGGGGGATTGGCGTTGTTTATGAAATAAAGAGGGATTGGATGGGATTGGGTGGATTATATAGATTGAGGGGATTGAATAGATTGACCCAAAATGGTACTAAGTTGAAAATCTCAAATGGACCGAGAGTTAATTATTAAAATCGTAGAAAGGCAAAAGATATATGACCTTAAATCCGATGAAAAAATACGCCATCATAGTTGCAGGAGGAACCGGAACACGCATGCAAGGAGATGTTCCGAAACAATTTATGTTGTTGAACGGGAAGTTGATTATTCAATATTCGATGGAAGCTTTCTATGCTTTTGACCCGTCCATTCAGATAATTATAGTTGTTCATCCCGACTTCACAGCTCAATGGCAGCAGCTATGTCTTGAATATAAAATCGCTATTCAGCATAAGGTTGTTGAAGGTGGAAAAACGCGGTTTGATTCGGTTAAAAATGGACTTGAATTTATCGACGATGATGGGCTTGTTGCTGTTCATGATGCTGCAAGGCCAAATATTGATGCGGATTTTATAGCGTATAATTTTTCAGAAGCTGAAATATACGGTTCTGCCGTTCCGGGTATTGTTCTAAACGATACAATCAGAATGATAAATGGAGATTCTACGCAACAGCTCGACCGCACATTTCTGCGTGCCATACAAACGCCACAGGTATTTAAAGTTTCTGAATTAAAACGGGCTTATAAGCAGCCTTTCCAACCGATATTTACCGATGACGCATCAGTACTAGAGGCAGCAGGATTTCTGCTGCACTTGACGGAAGGAAGACCAGGAAATATCAAAATAACTAATCCATCGGATATTGCTTTAGCAGAAGTGCTTTTACGGTTTTAAACCACGGAGGTACGGAGAAAACTAAAAAATTATTTACATTGGTATTCCTGGTATATTCTATTTGTGCAAATTTGTGTTTAATCAGTGTAAACTTGTGGATACTTTTCTTCCTTTCCATTCATATTTCCCGATATTCCCGGCAATACCGATTACCAGAGTGTACGCCGCATTCAGCAATTCCATTATCGGAAATAGCCATAACAACGACATACTTCGCTGAAAACGGCTGAAACTGAACATTAACGGCAAATCAACAAGCAGTTTTAAAACGTATAGAATTAGAAATAGCTTTAAAAAATCAGGGGAGAAAAAAGCCGAAAAAGCCGTTACACCCAGCCAGATATTTAACAGGAAAACAAGAATGGATGTACTAATCAGGATTGGATCTGTGTATCCCCGGCTTTTGGAAACCCAGCGCATACGCTGCTGAAAAAATGGTTTTACTCCCTGTGTCGCAGGAGTATTTACAATGGCTTCTTCTGAACGCAGAAACCGGATTGCTTTGGCTCCGAATTTCTTTTTAATACACATCATCAGGAACATATCATCGCCTGATGGATAATGAGCATTACCGGAAAAACCTCCACAGCTTACGTAAGCATGACGTGTAAATGCCATATTGGCTCCGTTTGAAAGCAGCGGAAACCCGGCGCTGCATGATCCTGCAGCCGATGAAATAAGGCTTGAAAATTCCAGCGATTGCAATTTGCCAAAAAAACTTCCGCCATCCGTCATACGGACCGGGCCAAGGATCATTTGCGGTTGATGCTTTTCGAAAAAGGAAGCGAGTGTCGTAATCCATTTTCTTCCGGCCGTGCAGTCGGCATCTGTAATTACAATTACATCGCCTGTTGAAGCTTTTATTCCTTTATGAAGTGCAGCTTTTTTACCCGAACCATCATTCTCGTCCAAAGTGATCAGTTTCAGGTTTTTTATTTCTGCTTGCCGCGAAACGAATCCTTCAACCAGGCGGGTGGTTTCATCATCTGAATCATCATCAACAATAATTATTTCATACAAATCCTGCGGATAATCCTGCTGTGAAAGACTTTTGAGAAGAGCTTCAATATTCAGAGCCTCATTCCTGACGGCTACGACAATACTCACTTTAACTTCAGGGATTGGCTGGTTATTTTGAAATTTCTTTAACCGCCACCAGCCAATTGTTATTGAAGCTATTAGAATTGCATAGCAAAAAATCAACAGGATTGAGATCAGGTTGAAAATCATTGTCTGAAAAATTTTAACCTGAATATCACCAATACTCCCGCCAGCGAAGGAACTGCAATATTTATTAGCCAGATAAGTGTTGAAGCTGAAACTACAGCCAAAGTTGCGTCTGAATCCAAACCATTGGTTCCATAAAGTAAGCCAAAAAGAAAAACAGAAACGGAACCGCGTATGCCGATTTCCGCAAGAGCCACAGTTGGTATGGCTGCCAGCAACAGATAAATAACCGGGATAACCAACATGCACTGTGAAAACGTGAAATTCAGTTCCATTAAGCGTATGGCGAGGTAGAACTGTATTGAAAAAACGAAATATCGTAGTGTGCTCAACATCAAGGTTTTCAGTAAGAGCGGTTTTGGACTATCTGCCATGGCATCAATACTGTTTTTAATCCTTCCGGAATATTTTGCAGGTATAAGAATTGAAACGCTATGCAAAACTGAAATGTTGAAAAAGGCAAATACCAGTACCAATGAGATTATACCAAGTGTAAGTGAAAATCCTCTAACAAGCCATGTGCTTTCGAACATTACCGAAGGCAGGTATTGCGGTGCAAAAATTACAAACGCAATTGTCCCCAGTACAATGGTAACAAGCAGCTGGCTGAAACTGCCGACTATGGTGAGCAAAATGGCTTTAAGCGGATCAGTTTTTTTTAGTATAAAAACCCTCCCAAAAAATTCCCCAACCCTGTTTGGCGTAAAAATACTTACAGCCAAACCGCCAAGGATAGCCTGGAAAGCTTTTCTTAAACTAATATTTTCTGCCTGGCGGATAAGCAATCTCCATTTCAGAGATTCTATTCCCCAATTGATAATCATCAAAATAAAAAGGAAAACAGATATTGAAATTGCATTTTTACCATCGACGACAGATTCAAAAAATGTGGTACCCTGCCCCGACGGAAGTGTATTAATTCGAAATGCAATATATGATACAGCCAAAGTAGCTATAACAAGCCGGGTAGTAATATCCAGTGTTTTTCGTACTTTTGGCGTTAGGATCACAGAAAGGCGTTAGGTTTTAGAGGTTAGGATTTGAATTAAATGAGTTTAAGTGTTTCAATGTTTCAGGTTCTGGAACTGGAACTGGGCTCCAAAAATTTTAAAAAGTGGTTTAAGAAATCAAACAAGTATAATTTTACAATACTTTGGCAAGCGAACGAATCATCCTAGGCATCGACCCCGGAACAAATATTATGGGTTTCGGATTAATTGTGGATAAAGGTAAGAAAATTGAATTGATTACTCTCGATGTAATAAAACTTGACCATTTGGATACCCAGCCGCTGAAGCTGAAACATATTTTCGAAAAGGTACTTGGGTTGATTGATCATTACCATCCTGACGAGGTTGCACTGGAAGCTCCATTTTTTGGTAAAAACGTTCAAAGTATGCTCAAACTTGGCCGGGCAC
>JBBRYZ010000022.1:0-37702 GCA_038237165.1 Bacteroidales bacterium
CTTTTAACCATTAACTTTTAACCTCTTCTTTTGCCGGTAAAATCCTGACTCTAGCCTCGCCAAAACCAACCCTGGAGCCGTCCTTTTCGCAAAATCCTTTCATTATAATGGTATCATTGTCATTGATAAACTTTCTTTCGGTGCCATCATACAATTGGATTGGTTTTGTCCCTTTCCATGTAAGTTCGAGCATACTGCCATAGCTTCCTGGGTTTGGTCCGCTAATGGTTCCGCTTCCGCAAAGATCGCCAACCCTCATGTTACATCCATTTATAGTATGATGAGCAAGTTGCTGACTCATATTCCAGTACATGTATTTGAAATTCGAATTACAAATGCTTGTTTCAGTGCTATTTTCAGGTTTGATAAGTACTTCTAATTTTATATCGAAATTGCCTTCGCCTTCAAACTGCAGATAAGGCAGAACATCAGGTTGTTGTTTCGGACCGCTACATCTGAAAGGCTCAAGAGCATCCATAGTTACAATCCAAGGCGAAATTACCGATGCGAAATTTTTCGAAAGAAAAGGACCAAGCGGAACGTATTCCCAACTTTGAATATCTCTTGCCGAAAGATCATTGAAAAGTACCATTCCAAAAATATAGTCTTCGGCCTCCGCGGTGGAAATACTTTCACCAAGCTGATTTTCTTTTCCTATAACGAAGGCTGTTTCAAGTTCAAAATCCAGTTGCATTGTAGGACTGAAAACAGGTGAATCTGCATTAGCCGGTTTAATCTGACCTTTTGGCCTGCAAACTTCAGCGCCTGAAACCAAAATACTCGAAGCCCTGCCATGGTATCCAACAGGAATATGCTTCCAGTTTGGCAGCAAGGCATTGGCCGGATCACGGAACATCATTCCCACATTAGTGGCATGCTCCATGCTCGAATAAAAATCGGTATAATCACCAATCTGCAAAGGCATCAACATCCTGATTTCAGCAGCATTATGCAGAGCACGCTCTCTGATCAACGCTACTTCTGTATCCTTACAGTAACCTTCTGTAAAACATTCCTGGATTATTGTACGGACACGGCATGCAGTTTTTTTGCCTTTGGCGATAAAATCGTTTAAAACAGGCTTTTCAAAATCCGATACTTTAATATCAAGATGATCGAAATACCCAAGTTGCGACATGGCAGCAAGATCAATAACGGTATTGCCGATACGAGTGCAAATGCACTTCCCGCTTCCGGGAATCATTCCAATTCCGAAAGGAATATTAACCAGTGAAAAATCACTGTCAGCTTTTATATCGATCCAGGATTTCATTTAGTGTTGTCTGAAGGGTTTGAAGAGTTTGAATAGATTGAATAGATTGAAGGGATTTAAGGGTTTGAATGGTTTGAAGAGTTTGAAATAATAAGCTTCACGTTGGATGATAGATAAGCTTTATCCTATCGATCTGGGAAAATCTAAAACATACAAATCGTAAATCAAAAATCGCAAATCGTAAATCCTCTATAGAGTTCCCCGTTTTGCCTGCTCGCGTTCGATGCTTTCGAATAAAGCCTTAAAATTGCCTTTTCCGAATGATTTGGCACCTTTGCGTTGGATGATTTCGTAGAAAACTGTCGGGCGGTCTTCAACCGGTTTTGTAAACAACTGCAATAAGTAACCTTCATCATCGCGGTCAATAAGGACTCCTAGTTTCTGTAATGTTTTTAAATCCTCCTCAATAATTCCGACACGTTCGGAAACCGTTTCGTAATATGAATCAGGTACAGTCAGAAATTCAACGCCACGTTTACGCAGTTCACCAACAGTTTTCATAATATTATCGGTTGCCATTGCCACATGCTGTACGCCAGAACCCCGATAATAATCAATATATTCCTCAATCTGTGATTTTTTCTTTCCTTTGGCCGGTTCATTGATGGGAAACTTAATATAGCCGTTATTATTTGACATAACCTTACTCATCAAAGCCGTATATTCGGTGGAGATATCGTTATCATCAAATGAAATCAACTGTTTGAATCCCATAACATTGGCATAAAATTCAGTCCAGGTGTTCATTTGTCCCCAGTCAACATTCCCAACCATATGATCCACATATTTTAATCCTACATCTGCAGGTTGGTACTCAGGTTCCCATTTTACATAACCAGGCAGAAAAACACCTTTGTAATTTTTTCGCTCAACAAAAATATGAACCGTCTCACCATAAGTATGTATTCCTGAGAAGACTACTTCTCCGTTTTCATCTTTCTGAACGGTTGGCTGCAAATACGGTTTTGCGCCGCGTTTGGTAGTTTCCTCAAACGATTTGCGTGCATCATCCACCCACAATGCAATTACTTTTACGCCATCGCCATGTTGTTTTACATGTTCGCCTATTTCCGAATCAGGTATCAGAGCAGTAGTCAGGATAAAACGAATCTTGCCCTGCTGCAAAACATAGGAGGAACGATCGGTTAACCCGGTTTCGAGCCCGGCATACGCCAATGGCTGAAATCCAAATGCAGTCTGGTAATAATGCGCTGCCTGTTTGGCATTCCCTACATAAAATTCAACGTAATCGGTGCCGTTAATAGGGAGAAAGTCTTGTTGATCCATATTTTTTAATATATAAATTTGAATTAAATGTCCATTTCCCGTGTCGTAGAGACGCGATGCCTCGCGTCTCATATTGCGTTTGGTTTATTGAGGAGCGATGCCTCGCGTCTCATATTGCGTTTGGCTTGTTAAGAAGCGATACTTCGCGTCTCCCATTGTGTTTGGTTTGTATTATTGCATGAGACGCGAGGCATCGCGTCTCTACATAATCCACGATTTATAATACTCTTTATCTTCAATTTCCAAAGCCTGTCGGGTGATTTTCAATGGTTTGAAAGCATCAACCATTACCGCTAACTCATTGGTTTCCTTCAAACCGATGCTTTTTTCGACAGCGCCAGGATGCGGTCCGTGAACCAACCCAATTGGGTGAAGTGTAATCTGCCCACGATCAACATGTTTACGGCTCATAAATTCGCCATCCACATAATACAGAACTTCATCGGAATCCACATTGCTGTGGTTATAAGGTGCGGGAATGGATAACGGATGGTAATCGTAAAGCCTTGGCACAAAAGCACACATTACAAAATTGTTGGCTTCCAGGGTTTGATGCACAGGAGGCGGTTGATGCAGTCTTCCTGTAATTGGTTCAAAATCGTGAATTGAAAAAGACCATGGATAATGGCAACCATCCCATCCAACCACATCAAATGGATGCGTGGTAAAATGGTATGGAAAAATCATATCATTCTTTTTGATCAGAACCTTGAAATCTCCTTTTTCATCATGAGTAACAAGGTTCTTTGGCTTACGTATATCGCGATCGCAAAGTGGCGAATGTTCAAGCAACTGCCCGAAGTGGTTTACATATCGCTTCGGAAACCGGATAGGCGAAAAGGATTCAACAATGAATAAACGGTTGTTTTCAGTTTCAAATTCTAGTTGGTAAGTTACTCCCCGCGGAATCATAACATGATCGCCATAACCGAAAGGGATATCACCATACATGGTATGCAATATGCCTTTGCCTTCGTGGATAAACAGAACTTCGTCGGCCGATGCATTGCGGTAAAAATAATCGATCATCGATTTCCGTGGTGCAGCCAACGAAATATATAAATCACTGTTTACCAGAACCGGGACACGGCATTTTAGAAAATCATTTTCAGGTTTAACCGAAAACCCTTGCAAACTCCGATTTTGCAAATTGTTTATAACTGCTATTTCGGGTGCAATGCTGTAAGGTTCATCAATGGAACTAACCATTGTTGGAAGATGAACATGGTAGGTAATTGAATATGCATCAGAAAAGCCTTCGGTACTTACCAGTTGTTCGGAATACAAACCACCATCAGGTTTCCGGAATTGGGTGTGACGTTTGTGAGGAATTTTTCCCTGTGTAAAATAATGAGGCATGGTAACTAAAGTTGCAGTATAAACAATAAATAGTGTAGAATTACTCCAAAGATAATAAAACGATGCTTAACCAAGGTTTGTTCAATGAAATATATTTATAAAACACATTTTAGGTTTTGCTTTTTGGGTAGCAAGCAATAGCATTTTGGTATAATTTGTGCATCATGAATACATAACAAATAATTAATTAATTTTTAATCAGTTTTTAATGTGAATTAAACGGATAAAAGTTAACCTTGTACAACGAAAATCAGAGTTACTTTTTTGGTTCTGGTTAATGAATATAATAACACACAAATAATTAATATTCACTGAAGTATTATCAATTAAATTTAAGAAACATGACAGCTACACTAAAATTCCCGATCCTTGGATTCACCGAAATCAGGTTGATTATAAAGCGCGATTACAAATGGCTGGCCGAATTGGTTGGAGCTGACCTGGAAATTGAAGTTTCTGAAACGGATTTTGTTTTAAATTAAACATTGGAATCAGTTTCAGAGTTATCTGATTTTTGGAATTCAATAGGTAATGTTCCCACTGTTAACCTTGGTTAATTGTGACCATTCTTAATGAATTCTAATTGAAGATACTTTAATTTCTTAAACTTCTTTCTTTGGATTTTGTCCCGTCAGCACTAAATTTTTGTCCTGAATTGGAAATCGGATGTGACGAATAAAGTTAGATTTTGTTTTTGTAAAAATCTTAACAAAAATTTAACATTTCGAGCAAGCTTTATCCGTTCAATTCAACAGATAACTGAGATTTGTTTTTTAAAATCAATATCTTGGTATTGAATCACTTAGATTTTAACAAGAGGAAATAATTCTTCAATCTTCTTTTCCCGGTATTTAAAAATTTCTTCCACTTTATTTTTGACAAAAAGCAGGTCGGCTATGCTGCCGATAAATCCAAACGGTACGTGGTACGAAAGGATGTCGTACATTTCAATACCTCCTTCCACTTCTTTAAAATGATGCTCGTGGTGCCAAATGCTATAGGGACCGCGCCTTTGTTCGTCAATAAAGAATTTTTTTTTCTTAACCTGAGTTATTTCTGTTACCCAGTCCAGTTTGATTCCGAGCGCCGGACTTACTTTGTAGGTAATAAACATCCCTGGATACATCTCAGGTTGTGGCGGTGATGTTATCAAGAATCCCATTTCGGGAGGAGTGATTTTAGAAAGATTTGAAGGAGAAGAGAAAAAATCCCAAACTACATCAATGTTTGCAGGGACAAACTGAATATATTCGAATCGACGCATTGTTTAATTTATTTAGTTAATGGTTAAACAAAATAAATAGTTAATGGTTCGGTGCGATACCAAATTAATGGGATAATCAGAATAGAAATTTGATAGATAGTCAGATAATTTTTAGAAGAAGTTTAATCTTGCTTCGGATTTCAAAAAATCGAGAGCTCCTTTTATTGCCGATTGTTCGGTATCCATATCATTAATTAATATCAGGCTTGCCAGGTCGGCCGATTTTGCCTCCGGAGTAAGCTGCATAGCCGCAGTATTAATCCGTTTGATAGCTTCCTCGCGAACGTTACGCACCATTTCCCAGGCTTTAGTCGAAACATAGAGTTGTTGTGAAAGATTATGATCGAACTCCGCACGAATGGCCTGTATCAGAGCAGATTGAAATTGTGTGGCATTCATACCTTGCATATTGGTGCGCACCAGCAACCCGGAAGGCTCAATACGTTCAAGTAGCAGCACAAGTCTTTCGTATGCTTGCATTCGAACAGGCAAACTTATTTTTTGAACATCAAGCCGCATCTGCATCTGGGTTTTTGCAGCTTCGTTATCTAAAAACATTTTTAAAAGGTAATAAGCTGTAGCAAGTACAACCAGTGATGGAACTGTGTATTTTAATAATTCGGATAATGCCTCCATGTTTAAAATATTTATCGAGCAAATTTCGGAAAAATTGCTCATTATTTTCAAGTTATTGCTATTAAATGTGACAACGGTTATTTATGAATTTCATAGTAACGAAAAATACATTAGCACTGATTTTATCTTAATAACATAAACTTATGGAATGATGAAATAACTGCTTTTGTAAAAGTCTGTTTATTTGTTGTTTACCTCTTTTTGAAATTTTATGATTTACAAACAATACCTTTATTCCACTGTCAGTGCGATATTTTTTCTACTTTTGCATGAGTGATCATTAAAACTTTAATCAATGAACTACTTGTCAGACAGGATTAACCTGCTTTCTGAATCGGAAACACTGGCTATGACCCGCCGTAGTCGCGAACTTCGTGCTCAGGGTTTTGATGTAATCAATCTCAGTATCGGCGAACCCGATTTTGATACGCCTGAGCATGTAAAAGAGGCCGCCAAAGAAGCAATAGACCAAAACTATTCGCACTATACACCTGTACCCGGCTATCCTGAACTAAGACAGGCAATTGTAAATAAACTGAAACGTGATAATCAACTGGGCTATACTGTTGAACAAATTGTGGTTTCGACCGGTGCCAAGCAATCGCTTGCAAATGCTATCATGTGCCTGGTGAATCCCGGAGATGAAGTTTTAATCCCTGCACCATACTGGGTTTCCTATAAGGAAATGATTAAACTGGCCGGAGGTACAGGCGTTTTTATCGACAGCAGCGTTAAAACTGATTTTAAAGTTACTCCTGCACAGATAGAAGCAGCCATTACACCGAAGACCAAAGTATTTATGTTCAGCAGTCCCTGCAATCCTTCGGGAACCGTTTATAATTTTTACGAACTGAAGGCTTTTGCAGATGTATTTGCCCGTCATCCGCAGGTTTTCATTATTTCTGACGAAATTTATGAAAATATCAATTTTACAGGAAAACATTTTAGTATTGCTTCTTTCCCTGAAATATTCGACAGGGTTATAGTTATCAACGGTCTTTCCAAAGGCTTCGCCATGACAGGCTGGCGTCTTGGATATATGGCATCGAATAAGGAAATTGCCAAAGCCTGCGACAAACTCCAGGGACAAATTACTTCGGGAGCCTGTTCAATTACCCAGCGCGCGGCAATTGTTGCCATGAATACCGACCCGGCCGATAGCAATGATATCAAACTGATGGTTGAAGCTTTTAAATACCGCCGCGATTTGTCTATTAGTCTGTTACGTGAAATACCAGGCATAAATCTCAATCTTCCTGAAGGCGCTTTCTATCTTTTTCCGGAAGTTACGATGTATTATGGTAAGAAGTTCGGCGATCGGATTATTCTTTCCGGCTCCGATCTTTGCGATTATTTGCTGGATACCGCTTATGTTGCAATGGTTCCAGGTGCAGCCTTCGGTTCACCCGATTGCATACGTTTTTCCTACGCTACATCCGAAGATAACTTGCGTGAAGCCATTAAGCGAATCAGCGAAGCGCTTGCAAAACTGAAATAATACGTTTAAAACCTCTCTGATTCAAATGCTTACTTTCGTGATATGATTATTAGCGAAGAGGAAATCTCACAATTATTCAACAGATTTAGCTCATGCCATGTGCTGGTAATCGGAGATGTAATGATCGATTCGTACCTTATTGGCAAAGTTGACCGGATTTCGCCCGAAGCTCCCGTACCTGTTGTTACTCTTAAAAAGCGTGATAATATGCTTGGTGGCGCAGCCAATGTTGCTCTTAATATCAAGTCGCTGGGGGCAGAAGTTGTACTGTGCTCGGTTATCGGGAACGACAAGCAAGGTGATGAATTGATGAACCTGATGACAAAGTCAGGCCTGAGAACGAATGGGATAATTCGCAGTTTCGGGAGAATTACTACAACTAAATTCCGTATCATCGGCAACCGCATGCAGATGCTCAGAGTTGACGAAGAAATGGATACTGACCTTACTCCGGATGATTCAGTTGATTTACTAACCAAAGTTTCCGATTTAATTGCTACTCAAAAGCCAGATGTTATCATTCTTCAGGACTATAACAAAGGAGTATTATCACCTTTTGTGATCAGTAAGATTGCTGAAATCGCATCTGAACATGGGATTCCTGTGGCCGTTGATCCAAAGCAAAAGAATTTTACAGCGTATAAAGGCATCACACTTTTTAAACCCAACCTGAAAGAAATAAGCGAAGGATTGAAAATCGAAGTTGATCCACTATCCATCGATAGTTTGCAAAATGCTGCTGAAATACTTCATGACAGTCAGGATATTCCTTTGGTAATGATTACTTTATCAGAGCATGGTGTTTTTATAAGTTCTAAAAGTGAGACCGAAGAAGTTTCGGTAATAATTCCAGCTGTTTTAAGAAGTATCTCTGATGTTTCGGGTGCCGGCGACACAGTTATAAGTGTTGCAGCACTTTGCCTTGCAACGCAGACAACCCCTGTTTTTATGGCAACTTTATCGAATCTTGCCGGCGGACTGGTGTGTGAGGAGTCAGGCGTTGTCCCAATTGATAAGTTCAGGCTGATGGTGGAAGCATTTACAGAAGAGTAAGTACCAATTAAAATAGTATTTTGAAATCGGGAGTTTGGAACTTGAAAAGAACCATCTGTCTTTCAGACATATCACAGTTTGCTTCGGCTCCGCTCAGCAATCAGAGAATAACCTGAAAACAAGTTTTTAAACAGATTTTAGATTTTGGTTTTGAGACTTGAATTTTGGAATTTGAAACTTGAAATGACCCCTCTGTCTTTCGGACATCTCCCCGTGGGGGAGAACCCTAAAGGCGAATTTTGAAGATTAATTGGGGATTTTGGGGTTTGAAACTTGGAATTTGGAATTTGAAACCCTGAAACCCTGAAACCCTGAAACAATAACCCCTTCATTAATTTATACCTACAAAACTATCTTCCACAATCCACATGTTCAAACCTCCCATCACTCAAACTCCAGGCCGTAAAATTCAGGTTCAGGCAATGTTCAATGACATCGCTGGCCGTTACGATTTACTGAATCATTTGCTTTCATTGGGGATTGACAAAGGCTGGAGGAAGAAACTTGTAACGCTGATGGCACAGGACAAGCCAAAACGCATTCTTGACCTGGCTACGGGAACAGGAGACCTGGCAATTGCTGCTGCCCGGATAAAACCTGAAAATATTACCGGTACTGATATTGCAGAAGAAATGCTGGCCATAGGGCAGGAGAAAGTGAATAAACTTGGTTTGGGTCACCTGATAACTTTGTTAAAAGTTGATTCCGAAAACCTTCCTTTTGCGGATGCCGAATTTGATTCAGCCATGGTTGCTTTCGGAGTACGCAATTACGAAAACCTACCCAAAGGATTAGCTGAGATGTGCCGTGTTTTAAAGCCAGGATCGCGTGCTTTTATTCTTGAATTTTCGAAACCACAGAAATTCCCGGTTAAGCAGTTCTTCGGTTTTTACTCGCGTTTCATTCTGCCTTTCATCGGACGGTTGGTTTCAAAAAACAGCACAGCTTATACATATCTGCCTGAATCAGTAGCTGCTTTCCCCCAGGATGATCATTTTATAGAGATCATGAAAAAAGCCGGATTCAGCCAGGCGGAGTATATTAGCCTGAGTTTTGGGATAACTAACCTGTATATTGGAAAAAAGTAGAGCAAATCAAACCTTTTATTCATTTTAGGACTGCTAGGTGGGGTTTACATACTAAATATCAACTTGCTCCGTTTTGTAGTTTTACTTCTGAATTTTCATGCTCCTTACCAAAAAATTATTGCTCTTCCTGATATTGCTTTGCTTTTCCGGCAGGGCTTTTTCGCAATCGAAGCTGGTACCCAATAAACCAGAATATGACCTGGCGCCCTATCATTTTGGCTTTTTGCTGGGCATAAACGATATGTTTTTTAGCATAAAGACATATCCAGGCTATCAGGATAAAATGTATTACAACAAAATTTTATCTGAAACTGAATACGTTAAACAAATTCCCGGTCAAAACAGCGATTCTGCTAAGCTATACAGTATGGAGGCTACTCCGACATTTGGTTTTGTGATCGGGATAGTGGGAAACCTGCGCCTGGGCAATTACTTTGATTTGAGATTTACACCTTCACTCACTTTTGGTCAGCGGAACCTGGATTATACACTCTTAAACTACTACAAGAACATGGCGCCTGAGGTGATACATGAAACTAAAAATATACAGTCAACCTTTGTCGAATTCCCTTTATGGGTAAAGTATAAAGGAAAAAGAATACACAATGTAAGGCCTTACCTGATGGCCGGAGGAAAATACTCTCTCGACCTGGCGTCGAATGCAAAGAAAAAAGCTAACGATGAAAATTCGTATGTGTTTATTAACCGCAAGGATGTTTATGCCTTGGGTGGTTTTGGCTTTGACTTTTACACTGCTTATTTCAAGTTTGGAACTGAGATTTCGATGTCGTATGGCCTGTTTGATATTTTGAAAAGGGATAATACGATTTATACCGGCGCCGTGGATCGTATGAGTTCCAAGATATTCCAGATATCTTTTACTTTTGAATAATCGTCCTTCACACTTTCCAAAACAATAGAACCTAAAAACTGTTTTTAACTCATTGTCCGGATATAACTAATTCCGGAACGAAAGTTTCGTAGTAAATCACCCTTAAATTATTCCATGCGCAAAGAAATTGAAATCGCCATGACCCCTAGACAGGCTGCCGATCCATCGGGGTGGAAAACTGCCTTTGCACATATTCTTCACATCCAACCGGGTCGTATAAAGCATCTTAATCCAATACAGCGTGCCGTGGATGCCCGTTCATCCAGGATTAAAATCAGGCTTAAAGCTGAACTCTTTATTGATGAGCTGCCAACTGAAACCCGTAAAAATATCCGTAAGAGGTATCCCGATGTAAGTCGTAAAATATCTGTGATTATTGTTGGCGCTGGTCCTGCCGGACTTTATGCAGCGCTTACGCTGATCGAAAACGGAATGAAACCAATAGTGATTGAACGTGGCAAAGATGTGAAAGCCCGCAAGTTCGACATTGCCCAGATTAATCGCGAGCATATTGTAAATCCCGATTCAAATTATTGTTTTGGCGAAGGCGGTGCCGGTACTTTTAGCGATGGTAAGCTTTACACCAGGTCGAGCAAACGAGGAAATATCAGCGATATACTTTCAGTGCTGGTTTCGCATGGTGCAAATGATGATATCCTTATCGACAGCCATCCACATATTGGCACCGACAAACTGCCCCAGATTATTTCGGCCATGCGCCAAAGCATACTTGATGCAGGCGGAGAGATTTATTTTAACCGGCGAATTTCAGATATCATAATTCAGAATGGTAAAGTTAAAGGAGTTGAAGATAAAAACGGCAACCGTTTCGATGCCCAGGCTGTGATACTTGCCACAGGTCATTCGGCCCGCGATATCTACGAATTATTACATTCCAAGGGCCTTGAAATTGAAGCGAAAAGCTTTGCACTTGGAGTTCGTGCCGAGCATCCCCAGGCATTAATCGACAGGATTCAGTACCGGCAATCGCCCCGCGATCCGTTTCTGCCGGCAGCGCCTTACAGCCTGGTGAAACAGATTGAAGGCCGCGGTGTGTTTTCATTTTGCATGTGTCCGGGCGGAATCATTGTGCCTGCCGCCACCGAAACAGGACAGGTTGTGGTTAACGGCATGTCCAACAGCAAGCGAAATTCACCTTTTGCCAATTCAGGAATTGTGGTTCAGATACATCCTGAAGATATTGCTCATCTTTCGGAATATGGTCCTTTTGCGGGACTTGAGTTGCAGCGCAGAATCGAAGATGCCTGCTGGCGATCGGCAGGAATGAATCAGGCGGCTCCGGCACAACGTATCACCGATTTTACCAGCGGTGTAATATCAGCGTCTTTGCCCGAATGTTCCTATCATCCAGGTATAGTTTCAGCTCCTTTGCACGAAATTCTGCCACCTTTTGTTTCAAGTCGGCTACAGGAAGCATTTTTGCAGTTTGATAAGATGATGAAAGGCTATCACACTTCGGAGGCGGTAATACTGGGAACCGAATCGCGCACTTCTTCCCCCGTAAGGATTCCACGCAACAGTGAAACGCTTGAGCATGTTTCTGTTGCCGGATTATATCCATGCGGAGAGGGGGCGGGCTACTCCGGAGGCATTGTATCATCAGCTATGGATGGCGTAAGTTGTGCGCTTGCTGTTGTGAAAAAATACAGGAAATAAGTTGTAGATTCTTTCAGATATTAGCGTACTTTTATATCCTCAACAATTGACATACTCATGATGGATATATTACCCAATGATGAACTTTTCCCGGCTCTCAGAAAAAAAGCAGCATTCAAGCAGGAAGTCTATCACACTACTCTCGAAACTTTCAGGCTGATCAAATCGGTTTTAGCCGAAATGGCTGAAACATATCGTCAGAAGTTCAAGACAGACCCTCTCCAGATACCTTTCGAATACCACGATAAAGGTGAATTTGAAGCTGAACTCAGATTTGGAGGCGATGTTCTGGTATTTACAATGCATACCAATGTTTTTGAGTTTTCGCGCGATCACGAAGTGATGAAGACCAGCTATATCAATGAAGATAAGAACCGCTCGTATTGCGGTGTTATTATGATCTTTAACTTCCTTGCCGATTCATTCAAATATAACCGGATGAACGATCTGGGATATATGATAGGCAGGATATTTGTAAATAGTGAAGGCCATTATTTTGTAGAAGGAAAAAGGGAAGTGGGGCAACTGTATAACAATTTTCAGTCGTCGGTTATTACCCGCGAATCCGTTATGTTGATTCTCGAGTCAGCAATCCGCTACACCTGTAATTTCGATCTTCTCACGCCTCCCTTTGATGCGATGAAAATGATTACCGTGGCGGATATCCAAAGCACCCTCGATAATATGAAAATGACTACCGGCAAAAGACTTGGCTTCCGGTTTCAGGGTGATCATGAAGGGATCAGTTAAAAATGGTTTTTACAATCCGGTTGCATTAATAAAAGCATAAATTGATTTATAAAGGATTGTTTCTATATTGAAATCATTCCAACAACGCCAAATATATGGCCAACCGCATTCAAAGTGACGATTTAACCATGCGTGAAATTGAGTATTCTATCCTGATCAAGGATAAGGATCGGGGAATTCACGATGTTCAGGATATATTGCGCAGCGAGTTGATCCGTTTTGAAGACATTCGGAAGAAAAACGAAAAATCACAGAACCCTATATACGAATTCCTGAAAGCCAATATAGAGCGAAGCATTGTAATCCGCGACAGTACAAGAGTTTATTTTCTCGATTATCATGAGACTGGCTCCTTCGCTATTCAATTTAAATTGCTGGTTATTACCAGATATATCAACTATGGATCTACCAGGCAGGCACTCGATTACCTGATTAAAGACACTATTGGCGATTATTTTGAGGAATTGCTGGAACGGCATTTACCCGTAAGCGTTTCGGTTCATTCGGCCGACGCTGAATTATATGACATACCTGCAAAACAGCTGGAAATAAATTATTCCAAGCCAAGGGTAAAGCGCGATTATCTTTCGATTATACTCGCTTCACTTGCATTGATTATAGCGCTTTCTATCGGATTAATCTGGGTGATACAGCGAAATTCCGCATCCGGGCCTAAAACACCTGCGGATAATTACAGGGATAAATATTATGAGCTGCTGATTGATAAGCAGATAAATGAAGCTTTAACTAAAGAAAAGCTAAACAAGATTCAATATAAAAACCAGTTTAATGCCCAGGATTCAGGTCAGAATTTGAAATCACAGCCTGGAAAATATAGAAAATAGTATTTCTGAAACAAACATACAATTTCAATATCCAAGACTGTACGTCAGTTGCTTCAGCTCAATTTCTGCCACTTTTGCCGAATACATAAGGTTAACCAGGAGGTATCCTGCGGTTTCGAAGCTTGTCTGTGCAGTTTTCACATCCAGTATGGTTGCATGGCTCACGTGAAATTGCTGCATCACCACATCCACAAGTTGTTTGGTCATTTCGAAGTTTTTTCGCTGTGATTCAATTTGTTGCAAAGTGGTGGAATAGGTGCGATATAATTTGGTTGCCTGTGTCGAAAGCGAACTTTGCAAACTTTCCTTTTGAAGAACTGAATTTTCAAATCTTATTTTGGCAACATCTCTCTGTGTTTTATAAATATTGCCGTTAAAAATCGGTATTTGCATATTGATTCCGGCTGAAGGTCCGTAATTCTGGTTCATTTTTATAGCTCCTTTATTCATGTTAGCCTGGTAAAAGTCGTAACCAGCATTCAGTTTTACGGTAGGATAGCGCTGTGCTGAGACTTCTTTCACAATTTGCTGACTAATCAGAATCTGCTGTTCAGCGCTCAGATATTCAGGATTTCGGTTCAGGTAGTTTATAATTGAATCCAGTTTCAATGAATTATCTACAATAATTGTATCGGTTACCGAAAACAGCTTATTGCTTTTTGAACTGATCAGAAGCAATAAATCAGCTTTGTTCTGTTCGATAACCAGTTTCTGTATAGAAAGCAATTGTTCCGCTGAATTTACATCCGTCTGAGCCTGAAGTGTTTCAACAGCATCGGCCATGCCAACATTCTTTTTTACATTCACGATATCAAGTTTCTGATTTGAGACATCGAGCGAATTCTGAATAATTTTAAGGTAATTCTGCTGGCGGATTATATCGAAATAGGTAAGCATGATGTTTGCAATCGTATTCTGAACCTGCTGGTTAAGTTGAATTTCGCTCAGATTTTGAAGACGGTTTAGCTTTTCTTTTGTAGCGCTGACCCTTAAACCGTTAAATAAGATAATACTGCCTGAAACACCTGCATTTAAAGCATTCTGACCTTTATTAGAAATACCCGAACTTGTACTGTCTCTATAATTCTGATTTATAGTGCTGATGCTTCCGTTATCACCGGCGTTGGCAGTGATATTGGGAAGTCCGCCGGCAACACCATAAGTATTGTTCATGCGGGAGATCTCCACTTCATTTTTTGCAATCTGTATATCAAAATTGTTACGCAGTGCGGTATCAATTGCGTTCCTGAGTGTTAGTTGCTGTTGCGCCTTTCCCAGAAAAGGAAGAGTCAGTGCAATGAATAGGAAATAGATTTTTATGTTAAAATTCATTTTTGAGATAATGTGGTTAAAGGTTAAAAGAAAATGGTCATTCGGTTGATATATATGTTTCGGAGTTTCAGAGTTTCAAGATTTCAGAGTTGATTCACTCTTCATTCTTCACTATTTCACCTCATCCGCCTTCGGCACCTTCTCTCAAGGAGAAGGGCCACAAAATCCAGGTTTTGGTACATAAGGTGGATTTTAGCTGATCAATATTCGTTATTTGTACTGAGCGAAGCCTAAGCATTCACTATTTATTATTCACTATTCATTATTCACTTTTCACTCTTCACTTAAACAACCTCATCTTCAATCTTTTCCGCAATAACATGTTTTCCCGAAATATAAGTATACACCGCAGGAATTACAAACAAGGTAAGTATAAGTGAAAACATGATTCCACCTACAACTACGATACCCAATGGAATACGGCTGGTTGCAGCAGCTCCAAGGCTTAAGGCAATTGGTAAAGCTCCCAGCGAAGTTGCAAGGCTGGTCATCAGAATTGGCCTTAAACGTAAAGTAGCACCTTCAATTACCGCATGGTGTTTATCCAACCCTGCTTCGCGTTGTTTATTAGCGAATTCAACAATCAGAATACCGTTTTTGGTTACAAGTCCAATCAGCATGATCATTCCGATTTCGGAAAAAATATTCAAAGTCTGATTGAAAACCCACAGACTGAGCACAGCTCCTGCAATAGCTAACGGAACGGTGAGCATAATGATGAGCGGATCTCTGAAACTTTCGAACTGTGCAGCCAAAACCAGGAAAATCAGAACCAATGCCAGTCCGAATGCAAAGGCTGTATTAGATGAACTTTCGGCATAATCGCGTGAGGGTCCGCTGAGAGCAGTCTGAAAACTTTCGTCAAGCAATTTATCAGCTATTGCCTGCATGGCTGCAACACCATCACCTATGGTTTTTCCATCGGCCAGAGAAGCCGAAATAGTTGCCGCTTTATACCTGTTAAAGTGGTAAAGTGATGGTGGCATAGCATTTGGCACAACCGTTGTAACCGAAGCCAGCGATATATTTTCACCTTTATTATTGCGAACATAAAGGTTGGAAATATCAGAAGGCGACTGCCGGTTATTTAAACCAACCTGGCTGATTACCTGGTATTGCTTACCATTCATTATAAAATAAGCCATTCGCTGACCGCTGAATGCGCTTTGCAGAACACCTGCGATATCTGTTACGGTGAGTCCGAATTCGCGCGCCTTAATCCTGTCGATAGTAATATCAACCTCAGGTTTGTTAAATTTAAGGTTTGCGTCCACATTCTGAAATGTTTTGTCGTTGTTAGCCATTTCGAGGAACTTGGGAACCACAGTCCTTAGTTTTTCAAAATCCAGGTTCTGGATAACAAACTGTACCGGCAGCGAACCTCTGGAACCCAAACCGACCGCTATGGTTTGTTCTTCGATAGGGAAAATTTTAACATCGTTGAAACGTCCCAGCTTTTTTCCAAGATCTTTAGCTATTTCGCTTTGCGAACGTTTCCTTTCTTTCACAGGTACCAGCCCGATACGCGCGCTGCCGCTGTTTACACCTGAACCGCCAAATCCGGGAATAGAAACGAATGAAAAATCAACTTCGGGAATTGAATCAGCAAGGTAATCGGAAAGTTTGTCACCTGTTTGCATCATATACGGATAACTTGCGCCTTCCGGACCTATTATTGACAGCCTTACGCTTCCTTTATCCTGCAATGGGGCTATTTCTCTTTGCAGTGTGCTTCCTATCAGAAAAATCGCAACAAGACACGCTGCAACTATTGCCCATGCTGTCCAGCGGAATTTGATGAAACGCGTGAGTAGATTTCTATACCCACTTTCCATTCCGGCAAAAAATGGTTCCGTTTTATTGTAAAAACTACCATGTTGAGCGCCTCTTCGATTAAGAACAATATTTAATACCGGCGTTATGGTAAGCGAAACAAATGCCGATACCAATACTGCCGTGGCAAGCACAACGCCGAATTCGCGGAATAAGCTGCCTACGAAACCTTGAAGGAAAAGAACGGGTAAAAATACAATTGCCAGTGTAATGGAAGTAGATAATACGACAAAGAAAATTTCCTTACTGCCATCAATGGCCGCTTTGCGTACAGGAATTCCTCTTTCAATTTTGCGGAATATATTTTCAGTAACAACAATACCGTCGTCCACCACCAGTCCTGTGGCAAGGATAATTGCCAGAAGTGTAAGGATATTTACTGAAAAGCCAAAGGCATACATGATGAAAAAAGTGAACGTGAGCGATATAGGAATATCAATTAGAGGACGAAGTGCAATAAGCCAGTTGCGAAAAAAGAAGAATATTACCAGGATAACCAGGATAATAGCAATTGCAAGCGTTTCGCCCACTTCTTTCAACGACTGGCGGACGTTAAGCGTATTATCAATCAAGGTTGTGAAGGTAAGATCGCCTTTCTGCGATTTTTTTATTTCTTCGAGCCTTTTGTTAAATTCGTTCGAGATATTGATGTAATTAGCTCCGGGTTGTGGTGTAAGAGCAATTCCTACCGCATTTACGCCATTCAGTTTCCAGCTTCTCTCGTAGTTGTCGGGACCCAGCTCAACTTTCGCAATGTCGCCAAGCCGGATAATGCCATTTTCATCTCCACGGATAATGAGGTCACGAAAATCTTTTTCAGTAGTAAGCTTTCCTAAAGCTCTGATGGTGAGCTCAGTCTTGTTTCCGTAAACTTTTCCGGAAGGAATTTCGACATTTTCCTTGTTCAGAACGGTGGAAATTTCATTAAAAGCAATACCATACGCATTCATTTTATCGGGATTAACCCAGATGCGCATGGCAGGCCGTTTCTGCCCTACAATACTTACAGCGCTTACTTCAGGAATGGTCTGAAATTTATTCTGAAGAACATTTTCAGCGTAATCACTTAATTCGAGTAACCCTTTGGTGGGACTCTGAACTGCCAGCAAAATAATAAAGTCGCTGTTTGCATCAGATTTTGTTACAACCGGTGGAGCGTCAATATCCTGCGGGAGGTTCCTCACAGCCTGGCTTACCTTGTCGCGAACATCATTTGCAGCAGCTTCGAGGTTGGCGTCAACGTTAAACTCCACATTAATACTGCTTCGGCCAACCGCACTTGTTGATGTAATTGTGCGAATGCCAGGAATCCCGTTAATTGATTTTTCGAGTGGCTCAGTGATCTGGCTTTCGATGATATCGGAATTCGCTCCCGTGTATGAAGTGCTTACGGTAATCATCGGCGGATCGATGGCCGGATACTCCCTGACTCCAAGATATGTATAACCGATTACTCCGAACAGGATGAGAAACAAGTTCATCACCGTTGCCAGAATTGGTCTTTTAATAGATAGTTCGGATATGTTCATAGTTTAAGTTAATCGTTTTAAGATATCATTATCAGTTGTAGGCACTCATGTTTTATTTGATTTCATTACTTCATGCCTGGTTTTCGAGTTCAAGATCAGATCCGTTTAAAGTAAACTGTTTTTAAAATTTGTTTCATTTTACTTTTAAACAACAGCTCAGAAAGAGCTGAATTTTAATAACCATGGGCATCGCCCATGGTATATGCAATGCGAATCAAAACAGCCCCGGAGGGGTTGAACAAATAGCTATGGGAAATAAATATCATTGATTTCTATCCCAAATTCTACAAGTATTCTTCTCAGTTCATCTTCAAATGTTTCGTGTTTATGATGCTCTTTTTGGTTTTTTATATAGTTAATAATCATGTCTTTATCCTTCCATGAATAGGTCAAAGCTGCATAACTATCTCCCCAACTCTCAAAATTGGGGAATTCGGGCGATGCTTTTAACCAGATTGAACTTGATGTTTTCACATCGCGCATAAAATCAGCCAATGCAATGGATGGATGGAGAACGCTCAAAATATGGATATGATCTACAATGCCATTGATCTGGTATGGAAAACACCCTTTCTTTTTTATTATGCCAGAGAGATAGGCATATAATTCATCTGAATTATCAATTGCCAATGTTTTATGGCTGTTTTTTGTACGAAAAATGATATGGTACAAAATCTGACGATAACTTGACATAATTTGAGGTTTTTGTTCAACCCCTTCGGGGCTGAGGTTTTTGAGTCTTGTTTTCCGTGGGTTACATACACGGTTATTGATGTTTAGCCCCTTTGGGGCAAAAGTTGACTACCATTTTCTGAAGTCTGATGAATAAAAGCCCGAAGTTCTAATTAACAAATTCCTGAAGTTCTAATTAACAAAAGCCATCTTGTTTGTATCCTTCCAATTAGTGTTTTGAATCTTATCCCCATAATCATTTAATATCAATTTTTCCTCACTTTTTTAATTTTCACAGCTCCATTAGGCCTTACATATAATACACCACTTACGGCTATGGTATCACCAACCTTAAGTCCGCTGGTAATTTCTACTACGTCGCTGTTTCGGATTCCTGTTCCAACGTTCTGAAAAACAGCTTTGCCATTTTTCACCATAACAACCTGATTCGATAACGCATCGGGAATAATAGCATTTGTAGGGACTACTATGCCTTTCATCTTTTCGTTCAGAAGCACTTTTACGAAAGCTCCGGGACTTATGGAACCTTTATTAAGCCTGGCGCGAACTTTGATATTACGGGTCGAGGTATTTATTTGTGGCTCAATTGCGCTGATGGTAGCCGAAAAATTATCTGCAGATTCATTGGTCTGGATGTTGATAGTTTTCCCGATTTTTACAAGGTTCACATAAGCTTCCGGTACTGAAAAATCTATCTTTATTTTATCTGTTTCCTGCAATGTCCCTATAATTGTGGTGGGTGATACGTATGCGCCTTCGCTGACAAGCCGTAGCCCGAGTCGTCCTGCAAAGGGAGCTTTTACCACGGTTTTATCTATTTGTGCTTGCAGAACATTCATATTGGCATTGTATAAATTAACCTGGCTTAATGCGGCATCGTACGAAGCCTGGTCGACTCCGTTTACAGCCAGTAGTTTTTTAAGTCGTTGTTCAGTCTTTTCGGCCAAATCAAGCTGAACTTTCTGCTGCTGTAGTTGTGCCTGCAAATCAGCATCGTTAACCTTTGCGAGTAAGGTTCCTTTTGCAACCCTGGCTCCGTCAGGAATATTCAGGAACGTGAGTCGACCGCCTACTTCGGGATGAAGATCCACCATTTCATCGGATAAAACCGTGCCATTTACTTCAATATCCGAAGAGAACCCAGTATTGCCGGCAATAATTACATCAACAGCAACCGGTGGCTTTTCTTTTACTAGGGCTTTATCATTTGCCTTGCTATTGCACGATAGCAAGGCAGATAGCAATAGTGGAATGGTTAGAATTTTTAAAAACTTCATCTGGATTCAGTATTTTGAGTTATGTTAAGTTTTAACTTATTAATGGTTTGAGTGAGTTCAACGATCTGCTGTTTATCAAGCCCATTGAGTACAATGTCATTTATTATAGCAAAAGATTCTTTAATTTCAGGTATTGCCAGTTTACCCTTAGCTGTCAGATTCAAACTGTGTTTACGCCTGTCATCAGTTTTGCGCTTTCGTTGCACATACCCGTTTTCCGAAAGGTAATCGACTATGCGAACTATACTAACCTTGTCTGAATCAAGCAATAAAGCAAGTTCCTGTTGCGTAATTATTCCATCATGTCGGTCAATAAGTATCAATGCATAATAATTACGGTCGATATCCAGGTGTTGAAGTTTCAACCTAAGCAGATGCAGATATCCTTTTCCAACCATGGAAAGCATTCTGCCCAAAGGCTGTTCGTTCAATTGTAATTCGGACGCCATAATTCAAATTTCGGCAAAAGTAGTCTAAAAATTAAATGGTTTACAATGTTAACTATATTTTATTCGCTGCCAATTTATAAATTATAGGATCAAATTATCTGCACAAAGTTTAAATACTCGTCTATTTTATTAAGTGATCCATTAAATCCATTGATTCCTAAAATATCAGTGACCCCAAACTTTGTAGAGTATTATTTGTTAAATAAAACAATTCATCATAATCACATATGAAATTACATAGATTTTTGAAAATAAAACTGCGAAAATTGGAAGGCTGGCTATTAAATTATTATTAAAATGAATTGATTAGCAATGGTTCGAATGCATAGAAATGAAATTATTAACTGGAGTATTGCAACTAACCCGAAGAATCTGCTTCTTATTTTTGTAGGCAGCGCCCTGGCCGGTTTAACAGAATTATTAGAAGGAACTGATTCAAAGTACACGATGTAATTGAAGTGAACGTATTGTTGATACTTTCTTTATCCAAAGGCAATTAGGGACTAAAACGTTCTAATGACCGGGAGTGAGTTTTTTAAGATTTCAATACTCATAGCTTGTATTTACGGCATTTAAAGCTGTAATAACTTTTTTCGTGAAACTAAATTTCCAATTATGAAAAGACTGATTGGCATTCTCATCCTGTTTTCTTTGTTTACAACCTTGCATGCACAGTACCAGGTGCGTTTTATCGTAAAAGAGAATACCTACATTCATCATAATGATATTTATATAACCGGCTCCTTTAATAAATGGGATTCGCTGCCAGATAAAAGATATTTAATGCAGCCATACGGCAAAAAACAGAAATCAATTGTCCTGAATTTACCTGCGGGTGAAATACGATATAAATTCACCCGTGGCAGCTGGTTAACTGTTGAAAAGCAATTTTCAGGCGGTGAGGTTGACAATCGCGTAATTAAAATTACAAAAAATACTACACTCACTGATAGTGTTAAAGCATGGCGAGATGTTATAATCAGTGATAAATGGCTGGCGCTGGAACAGCAAAAATCGGATACGACCCGTGTAAAAATTCTGACAGCTATTGCTAATATTTATGCATTTTATCCTGAATGGTATAATGCAGATTCCGCATTGTCGTATGCTCAGAATGGTCTTCAGTTACAACAAAAAATTCTGGCTTCGAAGGATTACAAAACTTTGAATAAGCAGGAAAGTATATCGCAATTGATTGGCTTGCAGGAAGTGATGGCTTCTTTATTGCATGCCTTGGGAAATTATCCCAAATCCCTGGAAATCCGAATGGAAAATTTAAGGCTTGCAGAAAAAGGAAAAGATAAATATACTCTTCTCTGGGTCATCAATAGTATTATCTCTGATTATAATTCGATGAAGGATTATCCAAGTGTTTTGAGTTATGGAAGAAAGTTGGATTCGATTATAAATATATCGGGCTCAAAAACTGGGGAATCATTATACTACCAGTTTCATGCTATGTCTAATATAGCAAATGCATTCTTCAAAATGCACATGCCTGACTCGGCACTTCTTTATGCAAAAAAAATGGCCTCTGTTTATGAAACAGATCAACCTCTTTACCTGACTTTCGGAAATTTATTGCTTGCTGATATTTATGCTGCGAAAGGAGCTAGCAAATCTGCTTTCTACTATTATCGCCAGGTAATTCCCAATGCAATGAAAATCTATAACGGGCAATCAATCGCCAGGGCTCACGAGGGAATGGCAAGGCTGTACCAAAAGGAAGGTAAACTTGATTCAGCATTATTCTTTGCCCGTCAATCATTGTCGTATTTCCAGAACAACAAAATAGACGTGCAGGCCTGGGGCGAAAATTCAAATGTTTACATAGCGGAAATTGCCCCGCTTTTGGCTGATCTGTACAGGAAAAATAATCAGCTCGACAGCGCTTATAAATACCTTTACCTTTCGGTATCATTAAAAGACAGTTTATATAATTTGGATAAAGTAAGGCAATTCCAGACGCTGGCTTTCAATGAATCTACCCGTCGACAGCAACTTGACCAGCAAACCCGGGAAGCAAAACAACAGTATGATGCCAAAGTAAAAATGTACGGGCTTTTAACTGGTTTGATAGGATTTCTCATTATTGCTCTAATTCTTTACAGGAATAACAAGCACAAGCAAAAAGCTAATACCTTGTTGCAATCTCAAAAGCAGGAAATAGAAAAAACTCTGGGCGAATTAAAAACTACCCAGTCACAACTTATACAATCCGAAAAAATGGCTTCTCTTGGCGAACTCACTGCCGGGATAGCGCATGAAATTCAAAATCCTTTGAACTTCATTAATAACTTTTCGGATGTGAATACCGAATTGATTGATGAAATGAAAGCTGAATTGAAAGCCGGAAATTATGATGATGCGCTTTCTATTGCAAATGATATCGTGGAAAACGAAAAAAAGATAAACCACCATGGCAAACGTGCTGATGCTATTGTAAAAGGAATGCTGCAACATAGCCGCAGCAATGGTGGCGTTATAGAGCCAACCAATATTAATGCTTTGGCTGATGAATATTTCAGGTTGGCTTATCACGGTTTGCGAGCAAAAGACAAATCATTTAATGCTGTGATGAAAACGGATTTCGATCAAAGCATTGGAAATATTGATGTAATTCCACAGGATATGGGTCGTGTAATTCTTAATCTCATCACGAATGCTTTTTATGCTGTTGCCGAAAAAGTAAAGATACAGCAAGCTGCTTCTCACAGTACAGTAAAGGAATACGAACCAACAGTTTCGGTAAGTACAAAAATAATGGACCAAAAGGTCATGATTTCAGTAAAAGATAATGGCAACGGCATTTCTCAAAAAATCCTAGACAAAATTTTCCATCCTTTTTTTACTACCAAGCCTGCAGGGCAGGGGACAGGTTTAGGATTATCGATGAGTTATGATATTATTAAGGTTCATGGCGGCGAACTGAAAGTATCTAGTGTCGAAGGCGAAGGGGCTGAATTCAGAATATTTATTCCTCTAAATCAGGGTTAAAACAATCTCAATTATGTCAATTGTAAAAAGAACTTTTGCTTCCATTCTTTTGAAACACATACTGATTATCACTGCTTTGTGGATAATCCTTATATCCTGCTCACACAACAACAATGAGCACGCTGTAACAGCAACTGGTCACGACAGCATAATTCCCCCGCATGAAACGTTTCTGGCAGGACTTCCAGACAGTAGTTTGCCACACCAAACATTCATTGAAAAATCAACACCTCCTGTAAAAGTTGTGGTCCCAACCCTGGGATCTGCCCATACAGGCATTAAGCATGTTAGTAGCACTTCGGGATCTCTGTTACCTCCTGAAACACATTTGTTGATAGATAAAGTAACTCACGCGCCTCTTGCGCCCGAAGTACAGGGAGCAGGATTTTTTACCACTTTCACTACTGATAATGGCTTGGCTCTGGACGCCATACTTTGCAGTGTTCAGGATGCAAAAGGGAATCTTTGGTTCGGCACGGCAGGCGGAGGCGTAAGCCGCTACGATGGAAAGTATTTTGTAAATTATACCAGCTCACAGGGACTTGCGAATAATACCGTGCAATGTATCGCCGAAGATAAATCTGGAAATATATGGTTTGGAACGGGTGGGGGAGGCGTTAGCAAATACAACGGAAAAGATTTTGTGAATTATACTACCGATAATGGCTTGGCGAACAATACAATTAACTGTATTACCGAAGATGCCAAAGGGATTTTATGGTTTGCTACTGCAGGAGGAGTAAGTAAATACGATGGAAAAGCTTTTACTAATTATACAACCGTACAGGGACTGCCTGATAATTCAGCCTGGAGTATTACCGAAGATCATTCAGGGAATATCTGGATTGGAACTGTTGGAGGAGTAAGCAAATTTGATGGAAAATCATTTGTAAATTATACCTCCTCCGACGGACTGGCATCAAAGGCAGTTTTATGTTCGATCCTCGATAAGGAAGGGAATTTGTGGTTTGGACTGGATGGAACTGGTGTATGTAAGTATGATGGCAAATCATTCGTGAATTATGGATCATTGCAAGGTCTGGCAGGGAAAAAGGTTGTCGCCATATTGGAAGATAATTCCGGAGCCTTGTGGTTCGGAACCTATGGCAACGGTGTCAGCAAATACGATGGAAAATCCTTTGTAAATTTTACCACCACACAGGGCCTGGCCGGCGATGTAGTGGCAAGCATTCTGGAAGACAAAACCGGGAACCTCTGGTTCAGTACATATGGAGGTGGCATTAGTAAATACAGTGGAAAATCGTTTATTAATTTTACCACCTCCTGTGGGCTGGCTAATAATGTAATTCGCAGTATCACCGAAGATAAATCGGGAAACCTTTGGTTTGGCACTAACGGGGCAGGCATTAATAAATACGATGGAGTTTCCTTTATTAACTATACCAAAGCACAGGGTTTGGCTAATGATTTAGGCTACAGTATTATCGAAGATAAGGCCGGAAACATATGGATAGGCACATTCGGGGGCGGAGTTAGTAAATTCGATGGAAAATCGTTTGTTAATTATACTTCTTCGCAGGGATTAGCCGGAAATTTCGTGCAATGCATCACTGAAGATAAGGATGGAAATCTCTGGATGGGTACAGTTAGAGGTGGTGTAAGTAAATTTACAGGCAAATCATTTGTTAATTATACAATAAAACAGGGATTGGGTGATAATTCCGTACAGTGTGTTACCGAGGATAAAAATGGCAATCTGTGGTTCGGTACAAATAATGGCGTTACATTTTTCGATGGTAAATCATTTGTGAATTATACCACCAAACAGGGATTGGTTAATAATATCGTGAATTGTATTACCGAAGATGCTAAGGGGAATATCTGGATAGGCACCGAAGAAGGATTAAACTTATTGAGCATAGAGAATAAAGCTGAGATTGAAACTGGTAATAATAGAAGTAAGATTAAAGGATCGCTATTTAAAACCTTTACGACCCAAAACGGCCTACCGGATAATTTTGTTACCCAGGTAATCCAGAAAGATGATAACAAATTATTTATAGGTACTAATTTCGGGATATGCACACTCAACTGCAGTATGTCAGAGGTTAACCATGTGAAGGACTGGAAAGTAGGAAAGGTATTTAATACATCGACAGGTTACCCGGTGAAAGATGTAAATTTCGGTCAGAATGCTATGTATATGGATAGCAAAGGCATTATTTGGATTGGTACCGGCTCAGACAAAACCGGGCTGGTGCGTTTCGATCCGGGGCAGGTAAGGTTGAACTCTAATCCTCCGGTACTTGTGATGAATCACATCAAAATAAATAATGAATCTGTTGCATGGGTCGACTTACTTTCTGAGATGTCAGGAGAGGACAAAGCAAACGGGACAGAGACAATCACAAACCAACCTGTGATAACAGACGAAATTATCACTTTTGGCAAGAAATTGAGTGAAAAGGAAAGACGTGAGATGCGTCAGAAATTCAAAGGCATCCGTTTTGATGGCATCGCCAAATGGTACCCGGTTCCTGAAAATCTGGTGCTTCCCCATCAGAACAACAACATCAGTTTTGATTTCAGTGCTATTGATCCGGGATCGTTTCCTTTGATAAAGTATCAGTATAAACTTCAAGGATATGATAAAGAATGGAGTCCGCTCAGCACTATTTCGACCGCCGGTTTTGGTAATATGTACGAAGGCGCCTATACTTTCAAAGTGAAAGCTTTAAACCAGGACGGCGTTTGGAGCGCGCCGCTGAGTTATGCCTTTAAAGTAATGCCTCCCTGGTGGCGCACCTGGTGGATGTACATGTTTTATGTTTTAACTTTTTTAGCTGCTTTGCGGGTGTTTTCAAAATACCGAGAAAGGAGAATTGTTGCTGAGAAAGAGAAACTGGAGCAAAAGGTCGATATAAGAACCGAAGAACTGAACCATTCGTTGACCGAATTAAAAGCCACCCAATCACAGTTAATCCAGTCCGAAAAAATGGCTTCGCTCGGCGAACTTACAGCCGGTATTGCACACGAAATCCAAAACCCGCTGAATTTTGTAAATAATTTCTCTGATGTGAACAATGAACTGATTGAAGAAATGAAGCAGGAAATTGAAAATGGAAATTTTGATGAAGTCAAATCTTTGGCAAACGATATTGCAGACAACGAACAAAAAATCAACCAACATGGTAAGAGGGCTGAATCCATCGTAAAAGGAATGTTGCAACATTCACGCACAAGCACAGGTGTAAAAGAACCCACGGACATAAATGCTTTATGCAATGAATATTTAAGATTGAGCTATCATGGATTGAAGGCAAAAGATAAAGGTTTTAATGCTAAAATAATGACAAATTTTGATGAGGATATCGGAAAAATAAATATCATTCCGCAAGACATTGGCAGAGTATTATTGAACTTGTATAACAATGCTTTTTATGCTGTCAGCGAAAAGGTAAAGACAGAGCATGCTCTGTCTTTACAGCATGCTCTGTCTCAACAGCATGCTGCGTCTCAGCAGTATGCTGCGTCTCAAGGTATAGCAAAATTCTATGAACCAACGGTTTCAATAAGTACAAAAATGATTGGTGATAAGATAGAAATAAATGTCACCGACAACGGCAATGGCATTCCTCAAAATATTGTTGATAAAATATTTCAACCTTTCTTTACCACAAAACCTACCGGACAAGGAACAGGATTAGGTTTGAGTTTAAGCTATGATATAGTGAAAGCTCATGGTGGTGAATTATCTGTTGAAACAACTATTGGTGAAGGATCACAATTTATCTTACAATTATCTAAATAAAACTGAGTATGAAACAACTAGTATTTATTACCGCATTTTTCGTTTTGATGATCGTCAGTATTTCAACTGCTTCAGGACAAAACACTAAGATCAGAAAGTATGACAGTTTGATTAGATTGGCTAAAACAGACACAACCCGAATAAATCTTATCATGTGGAAGCTTGATGTGCTTGCCACCATAAATCTCGATTCAGCAATTAGCCTTGCTTCTACAGCCCTTGATGAAGCAAGGAAAATAAAATTTTACAAGGGAGAAATTTCTCTAATTCAAAAACTGGCTACTAATTATGCGTATAAAGGAAATTTTGAAGCAGCTTCGGAACAATTGAGAAATATGGAGAAAAGGATTCAATCAAAAGATTCAGCTTCCTTTGCCTCGTTGTATTCGACCTTTGGTTTGTTTTATGGCATGCAAAGCAAATATGATTCATCAATCTTTTTTCTTAAAAAGGCGATCAGGATTTATGAACGTACAGGTACGGATATTAACCTGCCTACCTCCTATACTAACATTGCAATTGGCTATCAGCAACAGTCAAATTTCCCCATGGCTATTCAATTTCAGCAAAAGGCACTTACGATTTATGAGAAGAATAATAATGAAACCGGACAGGCGCACGTCCTGGTTAACATGGCTAATATCTATAATCAACTGAAGGATCGAAAAAGGGCTGAAAGCACTTACCTCAAAACAATTGTACTTGCTAAGAAAAACCAACTATACAGGGTTGAGTTATATGCTTACTCAAATCTTGCAACCTTATACAGTGATGAACAAAAATGGCAAAAGTGTTATGAGTATGCCATAAAAGCGGCTGAAATGGGCGGCAAAAACGGAGATCAGGGCATACAGGCAGCCAGTCTTTCGAAGGCATCTTTGGCAATGACACAATTGAATCAATTTGACAAAGCAACATCGTTATCGAAAAGAGCAATTGCTATAGCTGATTCTTCAAAACAGCCCTTAAATATCTTTCAGGCTTATGCAAGTATGGGTTTTGCTTTAAATTTTGTGAAACGATGGAAGGAGGCAATTCCTTATTATGAAAAGGGTTTCAGCACTTTTAAAGATGCTGATATCTATACCTACGCCAATGGAGCGGTATATAAGGAATTGTCCGAATGTTATGAAAAAACCGGTAATTTTTCAAAAGCACTTGAGTGGTACAAACAATTTGCGATGGTAAACGATTCGGTGCGCAGCAGGGATAACATCCAGAAGGCTACAGAGCAGACCATGAATTATGAGTTTGCGCAAAAAGAGCAATCTGCCAAAGTGATCCAGGATGCGAAGGACGAAGTTAACCGTACCCGGCAAATTGCTTTGATTTTCGGACTGATTCTTTCTATTTTGATGGTTGTGGGTGCTTTTGCCGGTTATTTTGGAAAACGAAGAGCCAATGCATTATTAAGTAAACAGAAAAAGGAAATTGAGGATACATTAACTAAGCTGCGGGATACCCAATCCCAACTCATCCAATCCGAAAAAATGGCCAGCCTTGGCGAGCTCACTGCCGGTATTGCCCATGAAATACAAAATCCACTAAACTTCGTTAATAATTTCTCGGAAGTAAATACCGAACTAATTTCTGAATTGGAAGAAGAACGAAAAAAGGAAATCAGAGATTTCGCAAATGAGGATGAAATTCTAAAGGATATTAAACAAAACGAACAAAAAATAAACCATCACGGCAAACGTGCCGGCGATATTGTAAAAGGAATGTTACAACATTCAAGAAGCAGCTCCGGAATTAAAGAACCAAGGGATATTAATGCTTTGGCTGATGAATATTTGCGATTGAGTTATCACGGCTTGCGTGCAAAGGACAAATCTTTTAACGCTGAAATGAAAACTGATTTTGATGATACGATTGGTAAAATAAATATCATTCCACAGGACATTGGCAGAGTATTATTGAACTTATACAACAATGCTTTTTATGCTTTAAGCGAAAAGGTAAAGACAGAGCATGCTCTGTCTCAACAGCATGCTCTGTCTCAACAGCATGCTGCGCCTCAAGGTATAACAAAAGCCTATCAACCAACGGTTTCAATCAGTACAAAAAAGATAGGTGATAAGATAGAAATAAATGTCTCCGACAACGGCAATGGTATTCCGCAAAATGTTGTTGAAAAAATCTTCCAGCCTTTCTTTACAACCAAACCAACTGGGCAGGGAACTGGATTGGGGTTGAGCCTGAGTTATGACATTGTAAAAGCACATGGCGGTGAAATAACAGTGGAAAACAAGGAAGGTGAAGGAACTGAGTTTATTATTCACTTGCCTCTTTCATCATAAATTAAGCATACTGTGCATATTTGTGATTGCATATAGCTTTTGATTCTTTTCCTTTAAAACTCAATTAGGCCAAATTAATTTGTCTGGTCTTAAGAAAAAATCAGGAAGTCGCTTTTATTTAATAGCTTCTTCAACTGTTTCGAAAAGTTTGAAGATGGATGAAAATCCGGCAATATCAAAAATTTCCCTGATATTATCCTGCAGACAACACAGATAGAATTTGCCTTTAACAGACGTTATTTTCTTCAAAGCCATTAACAGAACTCTCAAACCTGAACTACTGATGTAGATCAGGCCGGAACAATCGACCACAATTTGTTCTTCACCGCCTTCAATAAATCCGAATAATTTCTTCTCCAACTCTCCATAATTGGAGGAATCGAGCCGACCGGATAAATTGATTACTAAATAATTGCCAATTTTATTTTCACGTACTTCCATCTAAATAAAGTTTAAAGGTTCAAATAATGAGTTTATTCATTGTTAACCGGTTTATATTGTCCAATCTCAGGTAGTTTATATCATCCATTATTGTACGCACAAAATGGATGCCTAGTCCGCCAATTTTGCGATCTTCAATAGTTTTCTCTGTGTTAGGCTTGGGAACTTGTAAAGGATTAAATTCCCTGCCATCATCTTCAATTTGCACCTTGATTGTATTATCTTTATACGACAAGTTAATTTTGATTTCATGCTCATCCTTGTCTTCATAACCGTAAAAAATAATATTAGTCACCAGTTCTTCGAGTACAAGGTTCAGGTTTAATGCAATGTTTAATGGGATTTTCCACTCACCAGATATCTCTTCAATAGTATGGGTAAGGTATTCCAGCTGATCTAACTGGTTAATAATGGTTATATTCTTATCGGCCATATGTTGATATGCTTTAACCATAATATTTCAGTGAGAGCAATGTGATATCGTCAGATTGTGGAAAACCCTGGACAAAATTGTTCACTTCATCAACTACCGCGTTTACAATTCTGTTAGCATTAAAACGATCCAGCGTTGAAAGCAGTTGTTCCAGGCGTTTTTCTCCATATGCATTTTCATCCTGGTTAAAAGCTTCGGAAACACCATCTGTATAAAGTAAAATTCCATCGTTTGGATCCAGTTTGATTATTCTTGAAGTAAATTGGTGATTTTCAATGCAACCCAGTATGATGTCCCCACTAATTTCCAACTTTTGGATGGTATTATCATTTCTCAGGATATAAGGTGGGTTATGGCCTGCATTTGCATATTCCAGGTCGCCGGTCTTCATATTCATAATACCATAAAAAACGGTGACAAACATACACGAAACGCTTTCATAACAAAGCAAATTGTTCACATAGTTTAAGCATTCGTCCGGCGCGGTTCCATTAAGTCCGGTAGCGCGGATAAGTGTGCGGCTTACTGCCATAAAAATAGCTGCAGGTATTCCTTTGCCCGAAACATCGCCAATTACAAACCCAAGGCGATCATTATCAATCATAAAATAATCGAAAAAGTCTCCTCCAACTTCTTCTGCGGCAGTCATGGAACCAAAAATGTCAAAATCTTTTCGGTTAGGGAATGACGGAAAAGTTTTCGGTAGGATGCCCTGTTGAATTTCGCGGGCGACATTTAAATCGCGCTGTATGGAAATTAATTGATCGTGTTCCTCCATAGACTGGCGCAAGAGAAGAATTTCTTCAATCGTTTTATTGATTGTAATTTCGAGATCCTCAAAGTTAATCGGTTTCGTTACGAAATCAAAGGCTCCCCGATTCATGGCTGTCCTGATGTTTTCCATGTCGCCGTATGCCGATACCATAACTGTTTTTAAACCCGGATTTTTCAGTTCTTTCAGTTTAGTGAGCAAAGTAAGACCATCCATTTCCGGCATGTTAATATCCGATAGAATTATCCCGATGTCGGGAAGTTCAATCAGTTTTGATAAGGCTTCCAACCCGTTTTGGGCAAATACAAAATCGTATTTCTTTTTATGTATTTGTTGACGAAACTTTTGCAGGATTAGCGGTTCGAGGTCTGATTCGTCGTCAACAACCATTATTTTTACTATCGGTTGAACTGCCATATAAAAAAATTAATGTTATTTGAGCTTTTCCAGTCTGATTAAAGGAAGTGATTTATTAAATGCCGTAAACTATCTCTAATTCCTGATTCTTACACATTCATTGTTCTGCTATCAGGCTACAATAGCTTACGGGAAACTTCTTCATTTTCCCTTCGTTGCCATTAAGTAGCAGCTTTGATGACTTTAATCAAAGTGTAAATTTAGTTAAAGCCTTTTAATTAACATTGGATTCAATGATTATTAATCAGTATGTACAATTTGGAGGGTTTGTATACTATACTTTGGAATTCAAAAGTCTTAAAACAACAAGCTAAAAATAACAAATGTTCGAACGTAAACAGAGTAAAGATATTTCATCATAAGATAGAGCAAAAATTAAGCTTGGTTTGCTATACCTATATGCCTCATGGTCAATGCTATAAATGATATCTGTTAATAAATTTCTGAAGAAACTAATAATACCATTATTGAATAAACATTGAGCGAAAGGTATACATTTTCAGGTAACCGGTTACAAGACCTATTAAGGGTAACCCATCTTAAGCCCGGCAGGGAAACAGCGTGTCTTATAAATAAAACGCTGGGAAATCCTTCTTCTGGAAAATTTTATTAAAAAAAAATACAGATTTGAAAAACATTATCTAAATTAGCATGTTAATATAACAAAATAAAATTAATTAGTTATCAACTTTACAAACAATTTTAACCGAGATTATGAAAGCATTCACAAAAACTCAGTCTGTCGTAATTTTCCTCGCTCTTTTGCTTACACTGGTATTTTCCGGATGCAAAAACAGAGGTGAAAAAAGTCAAAATGCAGATAATGCTATTATTGACACCCTTAAAAAAGAAGTCACTTTGACCCCTGAATCAAAAAGCCTTCTTAACAAATTCCCGACACCGTTCGAAGTAACTAAAATGCTTATCGCTGCTCAGGCCGGTTATATTTCTGACATTACCAATTCTCCCAACAATGTTACCAAGTATGTGACAGAGCAAAGCAAAGCCCTTAATCTGGGTATTTATAGCGCAGATCTGAGTTATTCCGCCACCTATAAACAAAAAGATGACGTCAATAAATTTCTTGCAACTTCTGGCAAACTTGCCGACGAATTAGGCATTAAAGGTGTTTATGATAAAACATTAATTGATAAGATTGAAAAGTTTAACAATAACAAGGACAGTCTTATCGCGTTGATAACAAAGGTTTTCGATCAGACAAATGATTTTCTGTCGAGAAACGACCGTACAAAAATCACGGTTCTGATCACAGCTGGTGGATTTGCTGAGGGTATCTATCTAGCTTCTTTATTGGGCGAAATGGCTAAAGATAATACAAAAATCATGGCTGTAGTTGCCAGTCAGAAAGATAATTATAACAGGCTATCAGGGATACTCGATGAATATAAAAATGATGAGAGTATGAAATCAGTTTACGATGGTATTTTGAAGCTGAAACCAGTCTGGGAAAAATATGATTTGGGAACAGGCAAGAAAATATCTCAAGAGAATTCAAAGGAAATAAGTGTTCTCACTCAAAGTGTTCGTTCTGAATTTATAAAATAGGTATCCTTTCATAATTTAGTGAAGTATGCCTGATTTAAAGACCTCCTAATGTCCGAAGGAGGTCTTTTTATTTACAAGTTAATTTTATTGTTGCAAAAAACTAATCTTGTCATCATTATTGGATATTAACCCTACGGATAAAAACTACTTCAAGATAAATGTGGATCGGATAATTTGTAGGATCGTAACCCTGTTTAATTCCATAGCATATTATCATTGTAGAATAGAAATCGTAAATTTGAACGATAAAAAGCTAAGTTATGTCTGAACCCATTCTGATGGCTCTTGTTCAGCTCTTTGCCATCATATCAGCTTCTGTGGAGAAATTAACTTCCGACAGTTCGCGCAACATCCTGGAATCGTATCTTCGTCATCATCTCAATAAGCAGGAGCTGGATGAATACCTGAAATTATTTGATGAATTGAGGTTATTTCATCAGGATGATGAACTTGGCTCAACGTCTCATCAGTTGGAATCATCCGAAAAAATAAGGGCTATTTGTGAAAGGATAAGAAAGCAATTGCCGGCAAAGGACCGGTTAATTGTGTTTATCAAATTTCTGGAATTTATCGGGGAACTTTCGCAGGAAAATAGTGATAAGCCAACAGTTGTGAGTGACTTATCAGAAAAATACCTGCAGGTTATTAAAGAGGTTTTCAACATGCCTGAACAGGAATTGAAGGATTCCAAATCATTTATATTCCATCACCTTTCAGATGATTTAAAGTCGGAAAATATTCTGGAAATCAGCGCATCTGATCATAAAAGCGAAAAAACGCAAAAACATATTTATCGGGAGCATCTTGATGGTCAGATTTTTATACTTTATGTACCATCAGTTAAAACACTGATATTGCGCTATCTCGGTAACGATGAGTTGTACATGAACGGGCATACAATCTCACCATACCGCACTTATGTACTAAACACAGGGGTAATAATAAAAAACCCGAAAATAAAACCACTTTATTATTCTGATCTGGTATCGCAATTTCTTCATATAAATGAAAAAATTAAGATTGAATTTACCGCTAAAGAAATTGAATACCGGTTTAAAAACAGCGAAAACGGCATTCATCCATTTTCCTTTACGGCCAGTTCCGGCGAGTTGATAGGAGTGATGGGAGGCAGTGGAGTAGGGAAATCAACCTTGCTGAATGTTCTCAACGGCAACCTTCACCTCAAAAATGGAAATATCCTTATCAATGGCTATGATCTGGAAAAAGATGAGGAAAAACTCCGGGGAGTTATCGGATTTGTACCCCAGGACGACTTGCTGATTGAAGAACTTACCGTTTTTCAAAATTTGTATTACAATGCTAAATTATGCTTCAGGGACTTCACTGAAAGGCAATTGATGCGATCGGTGTTGAAGGTGTTAACTGATATAGATTTGATTGGAATTAAAAATCTGACTGTTGGCGATCCTATTAATAAATTTATCAGCGGAGGACAACGGAAAAGATTAAACATCGCTCTTGAACTTATCCGCGAGCCTTCAGTATTGTTTGCTGATGAACCTACCAGTGGCCTATCTTCGATGGACTCGGATATGTTAATGCTGCTTTTGAAGGAACAGACTATTAAAGGACGGCTGGTTATTGTGAATATACATCAACCTTCGTCCGACATTTATAAATTGTTCGACAAATTATTGATTATGGACAAAGGAGGATTTCCGGTTTATTACGGTAACCCGATTGATGCCCTTGCCTGGTTTAAAACAGCCAGTTATCATGTAAATCCAGACGAAAGTGAATGCCAGGAATGTGGATATGTGAATCCCGAGCAATTGCTGCAGATCGTTGAATCAAAAATAGTTAATAATCATGGCCTGCTTACAAATAACCGGAAAACAACACCAACGGAATGGTACGATCTTTTTAGAAAAAACATTAATCCCGATATTAAATCAAGCGGAATAAAGACCGAAATTCCAAAGAGTTATTTCAAGATACCCGGTATATTCAAACAATTCAGGATATTCAGTATCCGTAATTTACTTACGAAGATAACAAACCGGCAATACATACTTATTAACCTGCTTGAGGGACCTTTATTGGCTGCTCTTTTAGCCTCTCTCACCCGGTATCATTCGGACGACTCATACCTGATGGGCAATAATCCTAACCTTGTGCCCTATCTTTTTATGAGCGTAGTAGTGTCACTCTTCCTGGGGATGATGGTTAGCGCCGAAGAGATCATAAAAGATCGCAGGATACTCAAAAGAGAAGCGTTCCTTAACCTGAGCCGGTTTAGTTATCTCAATTCAAAAATAGTCCTGCTCTTTGTTCTTTCAGCGATTCAAACCATACTTTATGTGGTTGTGGGCAATCTGATCCTGGGCATACATGGCATGACTTTTAGCTATTGGCTGATTCTTTTTTCCACATCCTGTTTTGCCAACATGATCGGGTTAAACATTTCGGCAGGACTTGATTCAGTAGTAGCAATTTATATTCTTATCCCATTTATCCTCATTCCACAACTCTTGTTAAGCGGAGCTATCGTTCCTTTCGATAAATTAAATCCTGCAATTTCCTCACGCGAAAATGTCCCTCTGGTAGGTAACCTGATGACATCAAGATGGAGTTTTGAGGCGTTGGCTGTTGAACAATTTAAAAATAACGAATATGAAAAAAACTTCTATGAATATGATAAAGAACTATCTCATTATGCTTATTTGACGGCTTACGTAGTTCCGACTCTGAAATCAGAACTGGATATATGCCAACGGAATATTTTTAAAGGCGAAAATGCCGAAAAAACGGCCAACTATTTTGAAATATTAAAGAGTGAAATTCCCGCACTGCAGCAGGAAGCCGGATTTAGTTCTTTTCCATTGATATCGGCATTAAATGAATTGCAATTAAATGATTCCATGGTAAGAAGTACAAAACTCTATCTTGATTCGCTCAGCCGGAAATTTTCGAAACAAATGAATGCAGTATCTTACAAAAGAGATGCTGCATATGAGAAATTGAAAAGTGAATTAGGAAGTGAAGGCGTTTATAAATTTAAACAAACTTACCACAATGAAAATATTGCAGACCTTGTTTTAGATAAAACTGGCGAGGATAAAATTATTGAAGGAGAAGGCAGGCTCATTCGCAAAAAGGACCCGGTTTTTATAGAACCTCGTTTTCATGATGGGCGAGCACCTCTTTATGCCCCGGTTAAATTCATTTCCAATTGGGAAATTGATACGCTGTGGTTCAATGTTGTAGTTATCTGGTTGATGTCACTTGTTTTGTATTTTACCTTACTATACAATGTGCTTCGGAAGGTAATCAACGTGTTCGAGAATTTAAATTATACTAAAAAGTAAGCCTGTTCATAGAAAGTGGCTTTATATGGATGGACAACAATTGTTTACGGCTTTTTAACTTGGTTTAGATTAATTTTACAACAATGTTCATGTTTACGGTTTAAACTTCATTTATTGATAATTCATATTAGTTTAATTACTGGTTTTTAATTTAAGTAGTAACACATTCACTTAACTGATTTTTTATGACTAGTTCAGTTATTCATTTTTTGATTTGCTTGGTTTATGCAAATCACTTGCGCAGATTTGCTAAAACAAATTCCCTTGCAAAATGGGAAAAGTTGTTTAGAAATGCATTGATTTTTGTTTCTGTTTTTTATGCAGTTGAGGTAATATCATCAGCCAGTTATGTAACAAAATGGATTTGGCATTTGATACTGATCACATTGATTGTTTTCCCTTTAAAACAGAAGGAATTTCGTGGTTTGCGAATGTATATAGTGGCATTTATTCCTTATGCTTTTGTTTCACTTTTTAGTGATTTGGCCCAAATAATCAGTACAGATTTTTATAAAAGCTACGGGACATATTTTAGTAGCGCCATTACGTTAACTTACATCTGGATGGGTGCCATCGTATTCAGCCAGAACAGGCAACGGAAGGCGGCCGAAAAAGAACGAATTAAAAGGCAGCAGGAAGATGAACTTAACAAGGCTATTGCCATACGAAAAGTGGAACTTGAGGGTTTGGTGGCTGAACGTACCATTGAGATTACAAATCAAAAGGAGGAATTAGAACATACACTTAATGAGTTGCGCTCCACCCAATCACAACTCATCCAATCCGAAAAAATGGCATCGCTTGGAGAATTAACCGCCGGAATAGCACATGAAATTCAGAACCCGCTAAACTTTGTGAACAATTTTTCGGAAGTTAATAAGGAATTGATTGGAGAGATGAAGATTGAAATTGAGAAAGGCAATTTTGAAGAAGTAAAGGC
>JBBRYZ010000023.1:0-37461 GCA_038237165.1 Bacteroidales bacterium
CGCTTAAATCGGCATTAAATCCGCACGAAACGCTTTTCGTGGTTGACTCAATGACCGGCCAGGATGCAGTAAATACCGCAAAAACCTTTAATGATCGCCTCGATTTCGATGGAGTTATCCTTACCAAACTGGATGGTGATACACGTGGCGGAGCAGCCCTTACTATTCGTTCGGTCGTAAACAAACCTATCAAGTTTGTTGGTATCGGCGAAAAGATGGATGCCATCGATATGTTTTATCCCGACCGTATGGCCGACCGCATTCTCGGTATGGGCGATATTGTTTCGCTGGTGGAACGCGCTCAGGAACAATACGATGAGGAATCAGCGCGAAAGCTTCAGAAAAAACTTGCCAAGGACCAGTTTAACTTCAACGACTTTATCGACCAGATCCGGCAGATCAAGAAAATGGGCAATGTCAAGGATTTGATGAGTATGATACCCGGAATGGGCAAAGCAATCAAAGATATTGATATTGATGAAAATGCTTTCAAAGGAATCGAAGCCATTGTTCAGTCGATGACACCACTTGAAAGGGAAAATCCTTCGGTACTAAACGGAAGCCGCCGCAAGCGCATAGCACAGGGTAGCGGTAATGATATACAGGAAGTTAACCGCCTGATCAAACAATTCGACGATACCCGGAAAATGATGAAAATGCTTACTACAGGTGGCGCTCAGAAAATGGCGCAGCAAATGAAAAACGCGAAGAGAAGGTAGTGGGTTTTGTGCAGAGTTTCAGGTTTCAGGGTTTCAGAGTTTCAGACATACAATTGTATGACCATAGTATCACAACTGTATGACCATTGTATGACAACCGTATGACCATTGTATGACCATTTTCTATTTTCCATTAACTATTAACTTTCCCCAACCATGCAAATCATCGACGGCAAACAGATTGCTTCCGACATTAAAAAGGAACTTGCGGCCAAAAGCGCGGCTATCATTGATAAGGGCGATCGTGCTCCACACCTGGTGGCGGTTTTGGTGGGCGAAGATCCTGCCAGTCAGACTTACGTCAACAGTAAGGAAAAAGCATGCGCCCAGGTTGGATTTACATCAACCATCTACAGGCTTGAGTCCGATACTACTGAAAAGAAGTTGCTCGATATCATTGATTTCCTTAATAATGATGATGAAGTTGACGGATTTATCGTTCAACTACCGCTACCGGCTCATATTAATGTTCATAAGGTTATCCGAAGCATTGATCCTTTGAAAGATGTGGATGGTTTTCATCCAGTTAATCTCGGTCGCATGATGCTTGGTGAACCCACTTATCTTCCTGCCACTCCGTATGGAATAGTCCAGCTTCTCGAACGAAGTAATATAGAAACCAGTGGGAAACATTGCGTGGTGCTTGGCCGGAGCAATAATGTCGGTACGCCCGTCAGTATTATGCTTTCGCGAAAAGCTAATCCCGGTAATTGTACAGTAACTATGTGTCACACAGGAACGAAGAATCTAAAAGAAATTGCCCTGACTGCAGATATACTGATAGCTGCTATGGGACAGCCGCATTTCATTTCCGCTGATATGGTTAAGGAAGGCGCCGTGGTTATCGACGTTGGTATTCACCGCATGGATGATGATAGCGAAAGGGGCTACCACATTGTCGGCGATGTGAAATTTGACGAAGTTGCACCAAAATGTTCGTTTATAACTCCTGTACCTGGTGGCGTTGGCCCCATGACTATCGTTTCGCTTCTGATGAACACTTTTAAGGCGTATAATAAGGAAGTTTGATTCGAGATCAGTTAATAGTTAATAGAAAACAGAAAAAAGTGCCAAACTTTGAACGTCTGACAGACATGAACCTTGAACGCGAAGCATTGAACGCCGCAGGCATTTGAACTCTTGAACGCGAAGCATTAACTCTTGAACGCGAAGCCTTGAACCTTTGAACGCTTAGCCTTGAACCCCTTACCAAAAAATACATTTGATAAATAAAGAATCCTCCACTCCTGTGAAATCAGATACTACACAAAACGGCAAATTGCTTCCACTAATGGAAGACTTCTACACTATACAGGGTGAAGGCTTTCATACCGGCAAAGCTGCATACTTTCTAAGGGTAGGCGGTTGTGATGTAGGCTGTTACTGGTGTGATGTTAAAGAATCGTGGAATCCGAAACTTCATCCGCTAACCGATACGGATGAAATTGTTAAACGTGTAATTGGCAATCCCGCTGCGACTGTAGTTGTAACCGGTGGCGAACCATTGATGTACAATCTTGATTATCTGTGCGATAAGCTTAAAAAGGAAGGCTTGCAGATTCATCTCGAAACTTCCGGATCACATCCTTTCAGCGGCACATTCGATTGGGTATGTCTTTCGCCCAAAAGGAAAAGTCCTCCAAAACCGGAAGTTTTCAGTAAAGCCAGCGAGTTGAAAGTGATTATTTTTGATGATACCGATTTTGAATGGGCCGAAGAAAATGCAAAACTGGTTAACCCCGGTTGTTACCTTTGCCTGCAGCCCGAATGGAGCCGGATGCAGGAAGTTTTGCCCGGTATTATTGACTATGTGATGAAAAATCCCCGCTGGCATATTTCGCTTCAGGCACATAAATTTATGCATATTCCTTAGATTTTAATATTTTGTGCAAAACGTTGACCTGAAGTAACTTTATGTTTAATTTTGTATAATTGGAAAGGAAAACGCTATGGATTTGCAAACCAGAAAACTCAAAGCTATCGGCTACCTGATTAATTTGCAGGATGAAGATCTTTTGAAAAAGATAGAAGAAACGATTTCAGATAATAAGAAAAAGAAAGTACAATCGCTAAAGCCTTTCACTAAGAAACAATTAGTTGAAAGAGCAAAGCTTGCCAACGAAGATTATATAGCCGGAGGATTCAAAACACAGGAACAACTTGAGATTGAATCCGAAAAATGGTAAAGGCAAAACAGATAATCTGATCTCACTCTGCTTCTGAATTTTTGAAAGAAGCTTTTCGCTATTATAATGAAGTTGCGGGAGTAAATATCGCCCGAAAAATTAAATCTAATATTTTTAAAGCCACAAAACAACTTGCGCATAATTCCTTGTCAGGTCGGGTAGAATTATCATTAAAGCATTTGCGGGAAGAGCACAGATATCTGGTTCTAGGTAATTTCAAGATTATATACAAGGTTATAGAAGATACTGTTTTAATTACCGATCTTTTTGATTCACGGCAAGATCCCATAAAAATTAATGATCCTGAAAGAAAAGCAGGTGGCAGTCAAAAGAAGTAAAAATTGCTTTTTTCATTCAAACATTGAGTAGTTTCGCTGGTTGCTGTTTAATGCAGACAAATCGATTGGTGCATATTTCACTAAAAATAATAGTTCGAGCGAATATTATAGTTCTGACTTAACTTTAAAATCCTGCCATGGGTAAGTTTAGCGATTCAATAAAACCGGAACACAAGGAATTTATTAAAAACCAGCATCTCTTTTTTGTTGCAACTGCCCCGCTGAATGCCGATGGGAGGGTAAATCTTTCTCCGAAAGGATTGGATTGTTTCAGGGTATTGGGAGATAACAAAGTTGCATATATGGATTTAATAAGCAGTGGCAATGAGACTTCCGCACATTTATTGCAAAATGGCCGGATTACTTTCATGTTTTGCTCGTTCGACGAAAAACCCTGGATTTTACGTTTATATGGAAAAGGATTTACGGTTCTACAAGGATCAGATTTATGGGAATTATATTCAAAGGAATTTACGATTTATCCAAGTACAAGGCAAATTATTGTAGCCGATATTGATCTGGTTCAGACATCCTGCGGTTTTGGCGTTCCCTTATTTGATTATAAAGGCGATCGCGAAATACACTTCGAATGGGCCGAAAGAAAAGGCCCGGAAGGACTGGCCCAATATATGCGCGACAACAACCTGAAAAGTCTGGATGATTTACCAACTGATTTAGGATTAAAAAATTCCTAATTCTGAAATATTTTAAATCTCATTCAAGGCTTGTATCTTTTCAATAATCTTGCATATTGAATTCAAAAATGTATGAAACTCTCCGACTCCTTCTTCTGGACCAGGTACTATCTGAGAAATTCTTACGTTATCCTTTGGCACAATATTAGTGATGTCATACTTCTAATTCCTCAATCAAAAGGTTTGCGTACTTTCGCAATTCATTACCGCCAGATTATGAGATCATCCGGATTTTTATTTGCTTTCGTTATTTTTCTGCTGTTGCATTTTTCTGTATTTGCGCAACAACCTGGTGAAACTAAATCGGCCAAGCAATTCGAAAAAGCCGTCCAGATGTATAGCCGACACGATTATGCTGGTGCGCTTAAACAACTGGATGCACTTATTGGTGACGAACCCAATTACACCAAAGCCTGGCTACTCAAAGGAGATATGTTTTACGATCTCCAGAAATTTCCTGAATCATTGGCATCCTACAAAAAAGCAGTAGCAACCGACTCTGTATTTTACCCACGTGCTTATTTTATCATGGCAAATCTCCATTTTACTACGGAGAACTATGATGAAGCTAAATCCAATTACCTTAAATACCTCACATTTAAACCTAAAAACCAGGCTGATCTCAAGCGCACTGCGGATAATCTAATATTATGCGATTTTAGATCGCATATGATAAAAAACCCGGTGCCGTTTAATCCTGTAAATATAGGTCCAAATGTTAACTCTCCGGGTTTTGATTATGTCAATGCGGTAAGCCTCGACGAAACCCAGCTTTTTTTTACACGCAAAGGAGCTAATCCACGTAGTGATGAAAATTTTTATCGTTCGGTTTCGGCCCGTTCTGCTTCAGGACAGCTTAACTGGAGTCCCGCGATTGAGATCGGAGCCCCGCTTAATACGCCTGGCAATGAAGGTGCCCTTTGTGTTTCACCCGATGGAATGACTATTATCATTACCTGTTGCAGTCGGACCGATTCCTATGGCGGCTGCGATCTGTATTTTTCGCAAAAAGTCGGCAATAACTGGTCGGAACCCATAAATCTTGGACCCGATGTTAATTCTTCGGCCTGGGACACACAACCCAGCCTGGCTGCTGATGGCCGAACCTTGTATTTTGTTTCAACCCGAAGCGGAGGTCATGGTGGATCCGATATATGGAAATCTCTATTGCAGGATGATGGTTACTGGACTAAACCAATAAATCTTGGTGATTCTATTAATACTTCCGGCGAGGAAAGGACTCCTTTTATTCATCCCGACGGACGGACACTGTATTTTTCTTCCACCGGGCATTTGGGGATGGGCGGTGCCGATCTTTTTGTTTCCAGAATGAAAATTGATGGCTCCTGGTCAAAACCAGAAAATCTGGGTTATCCGGTTAATACAAAACTTGACGAGATTAACCTCGTAATTAATGCTAAAGGAAATGAAGCTTATATCTCTGCAGAACGACCAAATGGGTATGGCAACATAGATATTTATCGTTTTGAATTACCTGCTCAATCCCGTCCTGCTTCGGTTTCATATGTTCACGGTAAGGTGTATGATAAAAATACATTAATCCCTTTATCAGCCTCATTCGAATTGATTGATATGCAAAGCAATGCAGTAGTTGTAAGTTCTGTTTCCGACCGCGTAAACGGCGAATTTGTGATGAGTTTGCCTGTGGATAAGGATTATGCGTTGAATGTATCGTGCAAAGGCTATCTGTTTTATTCAATGAATTTCAGTCTTAACAAAGATCACGATGTTACCAATCCAATTAAACTTGATATCCCCATGCAGCCCGTGGCAGTGGGGGAGAAGGTGGTTTTGCGAAATATTTTCTTTGATACGGATAAGTATGAATTACTCCCGGATTCGAAAGCGGAACTGGGAAAACTGATCACATTCCTTTCGAAAAATGCTGCTTTGCATATCGAAATCGGTGGATATACCGATAGCGAAGGCAGCGATTTGCATAATGTTACGCTTTCGCAGAATCGCGCAAAAGCTGTTTATGATTACCTGATTGCCAATGGAGTAAGTTCAGAAAAGCTAACTTATAATGGCTATGGCAAAACGATGCCAATCGACAGCAACGATACTCCCGTCGGGCGAGCCAATAACCGCAGGACAGAGTTTAAGGTGATGAGTAAATAAGGCCTGCTGAAAAACTCAACTATCCCCGGCACATTTGCCCATAGGGCATTTATGTCAATAGAAAAAGGAAGTGGGTTAAATCAATTTGCCCATAGGGCAATAACAATCAAAATATTATGTTAATCCCCTTTGGGGAATAACTCACCATCGACCGATTATTCTATTGACAAGTATCCCTAACGGGGAAAGCCAAATTACAAATGCAAGGATTATCTAACTATTCTCTATGTTTCCGTGCATTCATTAACAATATTTATGCGGGTAATTAAATGGTAACCAGCATAATAATACATTTTAAGCAAGCCCTAAATAAGCACCTTGTTCTGAAGGAATTAAGATTCAAGATCCCAATTCCAAAATTGTAAATTCGACATTTCAAATCCGAGATCCGAGATCCGACACTTCGGCTTCGCTCAGTGTCCGGAATCTCCGAAATTATTTCGCCGTCCAGTAACAGTTTTTGGGTGAAATAATTTTTTCTTCTTTTTTTAGATTCGACATGGCTTTGTCAACCACTTTCCTTTCGAGCCCGGTTTTATCGGCTATCTGACCAGCACTCATGGGTTTTTCATTCTGTTTTAAGGTTTCGATAATCTGATCTTCAGTGTTCATGGTTCAATAAATTTATATGAGTCTGCAAAGGTAATAAATGAAAAGGGACAGGGAGATTTACGCTTTGCTTTTTAACTGACGTTTTTAGAAATTTTTGGAGTAATTAAGCGTAAAATTCATCTGTGTTTTGTGGTAATTTCTATCCATAAATTCACTACTTTTGCAAACTTATTCCGAATATTACCGAACTACATGATAAACATTACATTACCCGATAATTCCGTAAAGCAATTTCCTGCCGGAACTACTGCTATGCAGGTTGCACTCAGCATCAGCGAAGGTCTTGCACGCAATGTACTGGCTGCCAAAGTCGATGGCCAGGTTTGGGATGCTACACGCCCAATTGACAAGGATGTACGCTTACAATTACTCACCTGGAATGATCCGGAAGGAAAGTCGGCCATGTGGCATTCATCGGCTCACCTGATGGCCGAAGCTATTGAAATACTATACCCTGGTGTAAAATTCGGCATTGGACCCGATATCGAAAATGGCTTTTACTACGATATGGACTTCGGCTCATACCAGATCACTCCTGAAGATTTAAAAGGCATTGAAGCCAAAATGCTTGAGCTTGCACGCGAAAAACAGCAATACCTGCGTCGTTCGGTTTCAAAGCCGGAAGCGCTGGCATATTTCACCGAAAAAAATGACGAGTATAAGCTTGAACTGATAAGTGCATTACAGGATGGTGAGATTACATTTTACGAAACCGGTAAATTTACTGATCTCTGCCGCGGTCCGCATTTGCCTGATACATCTCCCATTAAGGCCATCAAGCTTTTAAACATTGCAGGCGCTTACTGGCGTGGTGACGAAAAGCGCAAAATGCTTACCCGCATTTATGGCATTACTTTCCCAAAACAGAAGGAACTCGACGAATACCTTGTATTGCTCGAAGAAGCTAAGAAACGCGATCATCGCAAACTGGGCAAGGAACTCGAACTATTTACTTTCTCTGCAAAAGTTGGCCAGGGATTACCATTGTGGCTTCCCAAAGGAGCACAGTTGCGCGAAAGACTCGAGAATTTCCTGAAGGGCCTGCAGCGCAAAGCCGGTTATCTTCCGGTTATTACACCACATATCGGCAACGTTGAACTATACAAAACCAGCGGGCATTTCCAGAAATACGGCAAAGATTCGTTTCAACCTATCAATACACCAATCGAAGGCGAGCAGTTTATGCTTAAGCCGATGAATTGCCCTCACCATTGCGAAATTTACAATGCAAAGCCCCGCTCGTACAAAGATCTTCCCATCCGTTTTGCTGAATTCGGTACAGTATACCGTTACGAACAAAGTGGTGAATTGCATGGACTTACAAGAGTTCGCGGATTTACACAGGATGATGCGCATTTATTCTGCCGTCCCGACCAGCTGAAAGCTGAGTTTATGGCTGTTATCGATATAGTTCTGCATATTTTCCGCATACTCGATTTCAAAGATTATACCGCCCAGATTTCGCTCCGCGATCCCGAAAACAAAGAAAAGTATATCGGCAGCGACGAAAACTGGGAAAAAGCTGAAAGCGCTATTATTGAAGCTTCCGCTGAAAAAGGTCTTAGAACAACAGTTGTGCTTGGCGAAGCTGCATTTTACGGTCCCAAACTCGACTTTATGGTGAAAGATGCCCTTGGTCGCAAATGGCAATTGGGTACCATTCAGGTGGATTACAACCTGCCTGAGCGTTTTGAACTTGAATATACAGGCAGCGACAACCAGAAATACCGTCCTGTAATGATTCACCGCGCGCCATTTGGCTCGATGGAGCGTTTTGTGGCAGTTCTTCTAGAGCATACCGCCGGAAATTTCCCGCTTTGGCTTACGCCCGACCAGGTTTCTATTTTGCCTATAAGCGAGAAATACCTGGATTATGCAAAAAAAGTTGCACAGGTGCTTGAAAATTCCGAAATTCGCGCCCTCGTTGACGAACGCAATGAGAAAACAGGCAAGAAAATCAGGGATGCAGAATTGATGAAGATCCCGTATATGTTGATTTTAGGGGAGAAGGAAGAAGCAGACGGAACAGTTTCGGTTCGCAAACATGGCCAGGGTGATCTTGGAACATTCAGTCTGAGCGATTTTGTATCGCTTATTACCGATGAAACCAGGAAGCAACTGGAATAATTATTTGACACTTACAAAAAGTAAACATATTTATTAACCAACAGGAAGGAGTTACAACCATAGCAACAACTAACTACAGCAGCGGCGGTGCCCATCAGGATCGCAGATTTCCACGTCGCGATAAAGAAGAGCTGCATAAGATTAACGAAAAGATTAAATCACCTGTAGTTAGGGTGGTCGGCGAAAACATTGAACCAGGCATCTATAATTTCAAAGAAGCCCTTACAATGGCCGAAAATCTTGAACTTGACCTTGTTGAAATTTCCCCTACTGCCAATCCTCCGGTATGCCGGATTGTGGATTATAAAAAGTTTCTTTATGAACTGAAGAAAAAGCAGAAGGAAATTAAAGCCAAAACGGCCAAAGTTGTAGTGAAGGAAATCCGCATGGGTCCCCAGACGGATGAGCATGATTTCAATTTCAAACTGAAACATGCGCGTAGTTTCCTCCAGGAAGGCGCTAAGGTTAAAGTAGAAGTATTTTTCCGCGGAAGGTCGATCGTTTATAAAGACCAGGGCGAAATTATTCTGCTCAAATTTGCTCAGGAGCTTATGGAATTCGGGAAAGTTGAAAAGCTTCCCTTGCTCGAAGGCAAACGAATGATCATGATCATTGCTCCTAAAAAAGCAGCAGTCTAGTTGGAAGAGAATTTTTGAATTTCATTGAATAATCACAATAATCACCATTAATAAATCAGTATCATGCCTAAAATGAAGAGTAAATCCGCTGCCAAAAAGAGGTTCACCCTCACCGGCACGGGCAAGCTAAAAAGGAAGCATGCATACCACAGTCACATTCTGACAAAAAAATCGACAAAACGTAAACGTAACCTCGGTTACACTACGCTTGTTGACAAGGCAGACGTGAAAGCGGTAAAGGATATGCTCCAGTGCTAAATTAATCAGTATTAACCTTACTTTCAGCCCCGTAAGAATCACGTTACAAGCGTGATCGCTGAAGTAACAAAAACAAAACAAAATGCCAAGATCAGTCAATGCAGTCGCCTCAAGGGCCCGCAGGAAAAAAATCCTGAAAGCAGTTAAGGGCCAATTCGGCAGGCGCAAAAATGTCTGGACGGTAGCCAAAAATGCATACGAAAAAGGTGGCGTGTATGCATACCGCGACAGAAAAACCAAAAAACGCACTTTCCGCGCATTATGGATTACCCGTATCAACGCAGGTACCCGTGAGTATGGAATGTCGTATTCGGTATTTATGGGCAAACTTCACGCCCGTAGCATCGAACTCGACCGCAAAGTACTTGCCGACCTGGCTATGAACAACCCAACAGCTTTCAAAGCTATCGTTGATTTGGTGAAGTAGTCTATTACGCAATACAACATGAAAAAGCCACCGATATGGTGGCTTTTTTGCGTTTGTCTTTGAATGAATAATTACAAGTATATGGCCGACTTTTGTATTATTTAGTTCCTGTAATGTCTATTATGAAGGAGACCCGTTGATTCCAATTTGTTGAAAATTGATGATTTTAATACTGATCAATATCCTGCCATTTGTAAGAATTATTTTTAACCAGATCAAGCATAACATCCTGCATAGCATATACGAAAGGATTTTCGCCGACTACAGGGTCAACTCTTGAATTTAATAACAACGCCACACACATGCCATTATTATGGCGCATAAAACCAGTACGGGTGCCAGGCAAGCTGCCATAATTGAACCATAGGTTTTCTGCACTCCATATGCCAATGCCACAGGCATAACCTGAATAAGCAACAGAAGGCGTGGTAAGCGAAGTAATAGAGCTCGCATTTAAGATATCCGGCTTGGTGGCGAACCCGTCAAAAGCATTTACAAATCGGAGTAAATCACTGGCAGTTGTCATAAGCCCGCCATCAGCATCTCTCCTGGGGAAAGCAATGTTGTACACATAAGCAGCATCATTACCCTGGCCATAGTATTTTACTTCATTCGTTTTTCTTTCTGCTTCTGTTTTGCCACTCATTTCTGTTTGTGTTCCGCCAATGGGTGCCAACACATCTTCCTTTATATAATTGATATAAGTTTTGCCGGATACCTTTTCAATAATCCTTCCGGCAATACAAAAATTGATGTTGGAATAATCGTACACTGTTCCGGGAGCTTTTGGGTTCGGTCTGGTATTAATTACCCAGTCTAAAAATTGTTTGTAAGTGTAAGCAGGGTTTTGATCTATCACATCACCACCAGTAGCAGCGCCCCATGAACCGGAAACATGTTGTAACAATTGACGAACTGTGATATTTAAAAGGTTGGCATTGTAAGGTGCGGTACCATAATCAGTTCCTAAAACAGAACCTGTACCAAATACCTTTCCATCTAAATTAAGTTTACCATTTTGTACCAGTTTCATAATTGCTACTGCGGTAAAAGTTTTACTTACACTGGCCAGCCGGAAACGGTGTGCGGGGGTAACTTTTTCACCAGTCCCTTTATCGGCAATGCCATAGCCTTTTATGTATACCAGTTTCCCGTTTTTCGAAACAGCTAGAGAAGCGCCCGGAATATTATAAGTGGCCATAAAAGCGCTTATTTTACTATCAACCGCAGCAATGTCACTTTGGGCTGAAGGCGGAGTTTTATCTCCATTATCACTTTTTTTGCAGGCGAACAGAATGATGCCTAAAATAAATAGAAGTGCAGATGATTTTTTCATACCAGAGTTTTAAATCGTTAGTTAACTGTTGAATTCCCAATTATTAAGTTCCTATTTGATGGTTGATTATCAGCAAATTTTTAAATTTAAAATATGAGTTAAAATAGTGAAAACCCTTATCAGATGAAGACAGACAATACTTACTGTTTAATCTTAACATTAATACATCCAAATAGTTTAATGTAAAGAAATACTTAACATACAATTAACAAATAGTCAGCAAATTAAGTGTTTATAAATATTTAGGAATTTTAAACTCAGATTATCCCATACGTTAGGGACAATATATTGGTAGAAAGCTAGATACAAATTGTTAAAGTCCTGTCATGAACGAAACATATTTAGTCGAACAATGGTATGAGTTTTCAATCCGGTTTAAATCAGGATATTTCTTATCTTTACAATAAACTCTAAAAATGAATAAACTTCTGATTCTTGCTTTTGCGATATTACTTGCAAGCTGTACCCTTAATAGAAATCCCCGTGTAGTGATCACAACCGAACTTGGTAATATTGAAGCGGAAATTTATTTGGACAAAGCTCCCGTTACCGCCACTAATTTCCTTAAATATGTTGATGCCGGAAAATACAATAACCTGGCTTGTTTCTATCGCGTTGTAAGACCTGACAATCAGCCCGATAAAAAGATCAAAATCGAAGTAATACAGGGTGGTTTTTATGAGGATTCATTGGTTGAGAAGTACCAGTTTCCACCTATCAGGCACGAAACAACCAAAGAAACTGGTATTCTTCATAAAGACGGCATCCTTTCCATGGCCCGTAATGCGCCCGGTACTGCTTCGTCAGAGTTTGTTATTTGCGTGGGCGACCAACCGGAACTTGATTTCGGCGGCAAACGAAACCCGGATAAGCAGGGATTTGCTGCTTTTGGAAAGGTTACTAAAGGAATGGATGTAGTACGGGAAATTCAGAAACTAAAGGATAAGGAACAATACCTGGAGAAACCGGTAAAGATTATTGGGATTAGCAGGATTAAATGAGAAATAATTGGCGCACGATTTACAAAAGCGAGCGAGAGGGGTTTATGTTAAAGTCAGGCTATTTCTTTAATTATTTTTCTTAAAATTACCATGTCATCTTGGAATTCTTGTACTGAATTTGATATTCCTGAGCGTTTTAAATTTATTTCAATGGTTTGATTTGTTGATTCAATATTTAGAAGATAAGTTGAAGAAGTCACTGATTCTCTGATGTTTTTATCTTTTGTAATCAATTCTCTTAGATTAAGGCTATTTGTTTTCAATGAAAAATTATTGTCTATTCCTGCAATACCGGAATTTACTTTATTTAATCCCAATATTTTATCAAATAAACTCCTTTTCCAAATTCTGAAATATATTTTTTGGTTAACTTTCTTTGTTAAACAATAATGTAATAATGTTGGCTGGTCATTGGATCCCGGATTAATATAAACTGTTTGATCTATTTTTAAATTAAACTGATCAAGAGTTGAAGATATTTCAAACACATAAATCGGACCGCCGATATTTGCTCTGATTGGATCCTGAAATCTAAAAGCACCATTTATTTCTTTGGCAAACTTTTCCCATGTTGCTTTTAAGTCTTCCGGATTTATGGTGTAGAAAAAAGTATCTTTAAAACTCATATTTTTTTAGCTTGCTATAATGATTGAGATTAATAATAGTTGCAGTATGAGTGGTTGTCCGCATTTAACCAACACCAATGCTGATGATGGTTACAATCCCAATAGCTATTGTGAACCCAATTATGTACTTCCCCCGACATTATTAATAGTCTTTATTGTAAATCAATGCATTCTTATCTTTTATTTTCTCTTTAGATTTTGCGACGATCTTTTTCACATATTCATCTACATCCTGTTCTAAATTACCTTGAATATTCTTCTTTAATATTTCTTCATTGTCAAGGAAGTATTCTACCTTGTAAATTAAAGTGTCTTTCTTGCCTTTTATTTCAAGTATTTTAGATTCCTCATAATAACAAAGAGTCTCATTTTCAAATACAAATTCTTCGATTCTGTTTGTACTTATATCTTTATTATGATTTAGATATTCCCTTGAACCTATTCTCAGTGAGTTTAAGATTGTATCTCTCAGAATATATGTTTCAGCATAACCACCTTTTGATATTTTCTTACAAAATAAGCCTAATACTTTCTTCTTTGAAGCAATTTCTCCGTCTGTAAAAAGATGATTGAAAATCTGTTGGTTGTTTTCATTTTGCTTTATGTAGTTTATTAAGTCAGTTATCTTCTCTACTCTATTTTCTATAGATTGAGAAAATAGACTTAAGGAATGTACTCCAATTACAAACAGAAGAATAATTCTTAAAACTGTATTTGTCATGTTTTTCTTATAATTGGCAGTAGTGCTTCATTGTTTTATCTTTTCGCTCGTTTGTCATCTGGAATGTTAATTATTCCCGCTCCATCTACAAGCCACTTATTGTCTACAAAGGCTATTTTTAATACCAACTCAAAATCTTTCCAATCATTTCCATTAACTGTAACATAATTTTCAAGGCTGTCTGTTTTTAGTATTGAAAATCCTTTGTCTGGGAAGTCCTGTGCATCAAAAATAGGGTCAAAGTCCAAACCAAGTTCAGGGTCAGCTTTATAGGCCGAGTCTAAAGTTGATTTGTAGATATTCTTAAATTTATCTGTCAACAAAGGATTACTTTGTATCCAGTTCATTTCAGATGATTTCTGCTTGATTCTCAGCAGACAAACCTCTGTATAGTCATTGATGAATTGCAGGGCAACCTTAAAGTCAGGAATAGCTAGCTTTTCGGTCGGAATATGTTGTTTGTCTGCCACGGAACTTTGTCTCAAATTACAAGATACAAGTCCAAATATTAATAGAAAAAAGATAAATAGTTTCATATATGTTTTATTGTATAGGTAGGTTTCTTAAAATTACCGCCAACTTTAATCTATCCACAAATATATCCCACTTTTCCATATCTTATTTAATTCAATAAATTATTTTACTCTCGTACAACCACGCGAACTTTCTCATCACAAAGCTTTTCTGCTTTTATAAATCTTAAAGTCTGCATATTTAGTCTTTGCCATGATGTGAGTAAATCATACTTTTGCAGATTGACACTGAATTAAAAAAAAATAAAATGAAAAAAAGTCTGATTCTTAGTTTGCTTCTGTCGGCCTCCATCTTTGGCTTTTCACAAAACAAAGCTACTCATCATATTCTGAATGTTACAGTCGATCCGGGCAAGTCATACATTAAGGTAAGCGATTCTGTTTTTACTTATGGAGCCGAAGAAATTGTGATTAGCCTCAATGCTGCACTAAAAGTTTCTTCTTTTTCGAAAAATGTATTGGTTGTGCCGGTTGCCGGAACTATAAATGCCAAAGATGTTGGCATGGACAGGGATAATAACGACAGCAACGCTGAAGTGAAGCTCAACAATTGGAAGCTGAAGCTGAAAAAAGGTTCGGCATATTTCGTGATGAATTACGAAGGAAATATAAATTCCTCTTTCCAGCATAGTGCGGAAGATTATGCCCGCGGTTTCAGCGAAACAGCCGGGATCATTTGCGACTCAGGTGTTTACCTTGCAGGTTCAACGCACTGGATTCCGGTTTTTAACGAAAAACCTGTTACTTTTAAATTGCGGACTTCCTTGCCACAGGGCTGGAAATGTGTTTCCCAGGGCGAAAGAACTGCTGAAAGCTTATCGGGTGGAAAACATACGGATACCTGGAAATGCAATACGCCTCAGGAAGAAGTTTTTCTGATTGCTGCCCGTTTTACTGAATATTCTTTTAAAATGAACAGCGGCATACAGGCAATGGCTTTTCTGCGAACTCCGGATGAAGCGCTTGCCAACAAATACCTGGAAGCAACCGAGCAATATATGGATATGTACCAGAACATGATCGGGCCTTATCCTTACACCAAATTTGCGCTGGTCGAAAATTTCTGGGAAACAGGCTATGGGATGCCTTCGTTTACGTTACTGGGCGAAAAGATCATACGTTTTCCTTTTATTCTGAACTCATCATATCCGCACGAACTGCTTCACAACTGGTGGGGAAACAGCGTGTATGTGGATTTTAGTAAAGGCAACTGGTGCGAGGGAATAACTGCTTACATGGCCGACCACCTGATTGGTGAACAACGTGGACAGGGCGAAGAATACCGCCGATCAACCTTGCAGAAATTCACCAATGTGGTTGACGAAAGCAATGATTTTCCGGTTGATAAATTTATAGCGCGCCACGATGCAGCCAGCGAAGCCATTGGCTATGGTAAGTCGTTGATGATGTGGCATATGCTGAGGCGAAAAGTGGGTGATGAGAATTTTAAAAAGAGTTTTGCACTTTTTAATTCAAAATTTAAATTTAAAACGGCTTCATTTGAGGATATCCAAAAATCATTCGAAGAGGTAACCCAAACGGATTTAAAATCTTTTTTCACGCAATGGCTCACACGCAAAGGCGCTCCCGAAATTGCAATTAATGAAGTGAAAACCTCCAGGAACGGCGATCAGTTCCAGGTGTCGCTCACACTTGAGCAAAGGCAAAAAGCTGAATCATTTGATGTAGATGTCCCAATTGTAATTGCTACCGAAAAAGGGCTTCAGTCTTTTGTTGTTAATCTGAAGGAAAGGAAACAGGAATTTCAGTTTGTCCTTAACAGTGCCCCTTTAAAGCTGGAAGTTGATCCGCAATATGATGTTTTCCGAATTATGGATCCTATGGAAGTGCCGCCAACCTGGTCGAAAGTGCTGGCAAGCAAAGAAAACCTGGTCATTTTACCTTCGAAAGCGAATGAAAATCAAAAGAAGCTGTATACTGATTTTGTTGATCAATGGAAAGCTGTTGACAATGATCATTTTGATGTTGTTTTTGACAATAAGCTTGATGCATTGCCGCGCGATAAAACAGTGTGGATACTCGGTTTCGAAAATAAGTTTGCTGAAAACATCAGTGCCGCTATTTCAGGTTATAACTCATCTATTTTGGGAGATTCAGTTAAGTTTCAAAATTCAATTGTCACGAAAGTAAACCATAGTTTTGTTTTAACGGTTTTCAATCCTCAAAACAGCAATATTAACATGGCTTTTGTAGCCATCAACAATAAAAATGCCATCGAAGGATTGATACGCAAATTGCCTCATTACGGGAAATACAGTTACCTGGGTTTCGAAGGTGATGAGCCTGTTAATGATGCAAAAGGTGAGTGGCCGGTTTCAAGTTCGCCGCTTGTGAAAATTTTTAATGCCAGCGCTCAAAATATCAGCATGATTAAAAAACGGGAACCACTGGCCACACTGGCGCCCGTATTTTCGGAACAACGAATGATGAGTCATGTGAAATATCTTGCTTCCGATGAGTTGAAAGGCCGTGGATTGGGCACGCCTGAACTGGAAGCCGCCGCCGCTTATATTGCCGGTAAATTTAAGGAATACGGATTACAGCCTATGGATGGTTCCTATTTTCAGGCATTTTCGCATACTTTTCCCGGCAAGGGCGAACTGCAGATGAAAAATGTGATCGGCATCATTCCGGGTACGGACGAAAAGCTTAAAAATTCGCCGGTTGTTCTTTCGGCACATTACGATCATCTTGGTTTGGGTTGGCCCGATGTTCACAAGGGCGACGAAGGTAAAATTCATCACGGTGCTGATGACAATGCAAGCGGAGTCTCTATTTTGCTCGAACTGGCTAAATCAATGGGTACAACTGTTAAACCAAAACGCACCATCATACTTGTTGCTTTTACGGGCGAAGAAGCCGGTTTAATTGGCTCCCGCTATTTTGTGAGCCAGGCTAAAAATCACTTTTCGGGAAATATTACTTCCAATGTTAACCTGGATACGGATGGATCTTTATTTGATAAAAATCTGCTGGTACTCAACGGGAATTCTGCCAAAGAATGGAAATTTGTTTTTATGGGAACAGATTTTACTACCGGTGTTAAAAGTGATGTGGTTCAGCAGGAATTGGATGCCAGCGACCAGGTTGCTTTTATTGAAAAGGGAATTCCTGCCGTGCAACTGTTCACAGGTGCTACCGAAAATTACCACCGGCCTTCGGACACTTACGATAAAATTGATGGCAAAGGAATGGTGAAAGTGGCAACTGTTGCCAAAGAAGTAATTACATATTTAGCTGACCGCGACGTGCCTTTTGAGTTTACCGGTAAAATATCCGTTGCTGACATTGCCACGCAGGAGAAGCCAAAGACAAGCCGCAAAGCATCAACGGGTTCCATTCCTGATTTTGCATATACGGGCGTTGGCGTTAAAGTTGCTTCGGTAATTGAAGGTTCCGTAGGCGAAAAAGCGGGCTTGCTGGTAGGCGACATTATTACTGCATTGAACAGCATTGCAGTGACTACACTCATGGAATATTCCAATGCGTTGAAAACCTTTCAACCCGGAGATGTGGTATCGCTTAAAGTGATCAGAAACGGAAAGGAAATGGTTATTCCAATTACGTTGGGTGAGAGATAGGTATCTAGAATTAGTCTAAGGAATTCAAATCAGAACGGTTTGATTGATGGCAATAGTGGATATGCAACTTTAAGAGGCATACTATTGGAAGGAAATAACTCCATTGCTTCTACCGGAGGTTTTTTGAATAAATTCATCTGATTTGCCTCTGCAATAAGCTTAAGCATCTTCTCTATTTTATTTTCTCTTCCTTAATCAAGTTTGATATTAATGCCCAAATGTGCCGAAACTACATCGGTTTTTGTATTTAGATCAGTTGAATAGGATAAGCCTATTAAAGGATATACTCTGTTATTTGCAAAAAATGTCTGGGTGTATCCTATTCCAATTTGCGGAAATATTTCAAAGTCATTATTTGTATATCTGTTAATTGCTGTTAGTACAACGATGGATCCTTGTAATGAAAACGGAAACTTACTTTCGGCAAAAAATGGTTGTACCATTAACAAATTAAGGCCAATAATATGATTGTCATTCACGTATGCATACGTTAAACCATAGCCGACTTTGAGCTGTTTCGGGTTATCTCCCCAATGCGGACAAGCCAGAAGCGTAAAAATTGGATATACCTTATTGTCTATTGATGTAAAGTTGATTCCGATGATCATCTTGTTTTTTACATATAAGCTAACGCCACCGGAGTTTTCATGTGTATTTAGTGCGTTTGAATAGGAGAACGAAAATCCGCTACTGTTGCCAAAAAATTCCTCTTGTGCATACACTGTAACCGTGTTACCAAGTAATACCAGAAAGACGATAATATTAATAAGTTTTTTCATATAGTGATATTTTATTAATTATGAGTATTTTGACAGTTAGCTTTATATACTTTAAAGATAATAGTTGAAGGCAATTAAACATTGATAAGCGGACCTCATGCTTCTTTTGATACCTGGCAGAAGTATTTGGCTGTTTCATTTCGAAAATAGTATTCCAGCAATCTTATCTATTCTTGAATTGTATTAGAAATTCAGATATTTTTTTTAATTAGAACTCCCCGCTACACCTGAATCAAAATTATAATTTTTTCTGACAAAAAAGGATACGTAGCAATATTTAATTATTTTGAATATTTATATCTGTACATTCCATCCAAATATTCCCAAAGCAACTACGGCAACACCGCAGACAATGATCAGCGCTGCATTGATGGGGCTTACGATTATTGGTTTCGCATGCTCACCTTCGGTAAACATTTCGCGCACTACAAAGAAATAATAATATACTCCCACAATTGCCATGATAATGGCGAAAATGGAAATCCAAAGATAGCCCTGACCAATTGACAGTACAAATACCTTGTATTTTGCAATAAAGCCCGCCGTAAGCGGAATTCCTGCCAGTGACATCATCAGTATAGTTGCAAAAACTGCAATCCATGGCTTTTTACTGAATAATCCCCGGAAAGCTGAGATGTTTTCCTGTCCGTTCGATTCGCGTTTCACCAGTATAAATATGATAAACATCGGAATGGTAGCCAGCGAGTAAACGAAGGTATAATAGAGCAGAACGGATGCTGATGTTTCGTGCTGCGACAACATAGCCAGCATGATAAAACCGCTGTGTGCTATGGATGAATATGCAAATAGTCGTTTAAAGTTTGTTTGTTTTAATGCAGCCAGGTTGCCGATAAGCAGCGAAAGACCGGTCATAACCCATAATGCTTTTTCGAGCGGCAAAGGCAATGGCAGCAATCCAATTCCCAAAAGGCGGTAAAAAGCTGCAAATCCTGCGATTTTCACCACGGTAGCCATAAAAGCTGTTACAAGAGTAGGCGCTCCTTCATATACATCGGGAGCCCAGAAATGGAATGGCGCTGCCGCAACTTTAAAAGCAACTCCCAATATAATAAACAGAAGGCCTATCAAAAGCATTGGAGGCAGATTGCCATTAAACTGCGCTATATAAGTCTTGATTTCGGGCAGGTAGAAACTGGCGGAAGCTCCGTAAACTAATGCGATCCCAAATAAAAAGAAGGCTGTGGCAAACGATCCGAGTAAAAAATATTTAAATGAGGCTTCGTTGGATCGGTAGGATGATTTCTTGCCCCCGGCTAAAACATAAAGCGGTATGGATAAAATTTCGATCCCGAGAAACAGTATAATCAGGTTGGAGAACGACGTCATCATAAAAGCGCCAACCAGCGCAAAAATCATAAGTGCATATTGCTCGGCTACATGCTGCTCCATCATCGTGTAATAGTCAATTCCAAACAGGAAAATCAGTATCGTAATAATGATCATGGAAGCATTGAACGCAATCGAAAAGTTATCGAATACGATCATATCGTGAAAATAAGCTGAACTTAAACCCCAGCCTACGATGAACAAATATAAAATGACAAGCAATCCTGCAATGGCGACAGGCGCCAGTAATTTCTTGTTGTTTGTCAATCCAAGGTACAAGAGAATAATTCCCAGAAATGTGGTTAAAATCAGAGTGCTCATTTATTTTTTTTGATCAGTACATTATTAAATACCAGTTTAATACACCACAGGTAAAACAGCAGAAACAGGTGTTAAAAGATTTTGCATTGAATTTACTGATGTTTCCACCAGGTTAAAAACAGGCTGGGGATAAATTCCCAGTATCAGAATTATTGCAATTAACGGAACCAGTATAAGATAATCCATAGGGCGGATATCAGTTATCACTTCGAAGTTTATATTTTTTTCACCAAGCATAATCCGTTGATACGCATACAGCATGTAAATAGCGCTAAGAATCATAGTTATACCGCCAAAAACAGCAAACCATATGGATTGTTGTAACAGTCCGGTAATCATAAGGAACTCACCTACAAAACCGGCTGTAAGCGGAAGTGCAATTGATCCCAGGACTATGATGAGTAATAGGATTGCCATGTTTGGGGTCTTGAGTTTTAAGCCACCCATCTGTGCCAGGTCGAGCGTTCCGGTCTTTTCTTCAATAAGATTTACCATGTAAAAGAGTGCCACAATGGTAACGCCATGGCTTATTGCCTGGAAAAGAATCCCCTGTAATGAATAGTAATTCAGAACAAACATGGCTGCCGCCATCAGCGAAATATGTGCCATAGACGAAAATGCGATTAACTTCTTGAGGTTCGTTTGCCGGAAGGCGATAACTGAAGCATAAATTAGTCCGATCAGGCTCAGAATGATCAAAGTATTCTGCCAGAAGTGAACTCCCAAAGGCACTACTGGGAAAAGAAAACGCAGTGCGCCATAGATTCCCATTTTAGTCATTACACCCGCCAGAATCATTACACCCTGTGTTGAAGCCATATTATAAGTTGATGGTTGCCAGGTATGAAAAGGGAATATCGGCATTTTGATGGCAAATGCTATAAACAGGATCCAGAAAAGCCATATCTGTGTGTTTTCGGGGATTACGAGCTGGTGAAACGCCGAAAAATCAGTGGTATGCATGCCGGGCGTAAGTTGGTACAGGTATATGATCCCGAATAAAAGGAACAAACTTCCCGACAAGGTATAGATAAAAAATTTGAGGGTGATTGTTCTGCGGCCTTCGCCTCCCCAAAGAAGTAAAATAAAATAAACAGGGATAAGCGACAGTTCCCAGAAAATATAGAACAACAAAGCATTCTGTGCCAGGAAAACACCGATTATTGCTGTTTGCGTAAGCAGGATCAGGAAATAAAGCATATGAACCTGTTTCTGTTCCCTTTTAAATCCCGCAAGTATAATGAACGGAAAAAGCAGGTTGGTGAGCAATATCATGATGAGACTAATGCCATCATACCCCAGTGCCAACTGAATACCGGTAAAGTTCATCAAGCCGGAAGTATAACTGGCCGAATCGGTTGAAAAAATCAGTGAAATCGTGATCAGCAGGTTGGCAATGGACGATGCCAGCGCTATGGGCCTTACTAAGACCGCATTTCTGAGTACTAGTAGTATCAGGCCTGTAATGAAAGGGATTATAAGAATAAGTAGTAATATCATGGGTTCAGACTGTCAGAATAAAAATTATGAACAAGAGGATTCCGGCTACCATTGCAAAAAGGTAAAAACTCATATTGCCCTTCTGCAGTTTCCTCATTACCGTACCAAGATGTGTTGTAATCACACCCACGCCATCCACTGCCGGATCAAGAACTTTATTCTCAACTTTGTTGAAAAAGAAATCTGATAAGAAACCCAGCGGCTTTTCGAAAACAAAAACATAGATTTCGTCGATGTAGAATCTGTTTGTGACAATGCGGTTGAAAAATGATAATGAAACTCCGTCTGCCACAGGTACAACTGATTTCTTTACATAAGTGCGATGCGCCAAAAGAATGACTAAACCTAACAACGCCAGCGAAAGCAAGATCAAACCTATCTCGGTGGAATGACTCAGTTCTTCCGAAGCTTTTGAAACAACAGCGCTTTGCAGGAAATTGCTGAAGCTGGAATTCCCTCCAAAAAGTGCAGGGATATTCAAAAAACCACCGAAAACAGAAAGAAAAGATAAAATGATCAGTGGAATCGTCATAGTTCTGGATGATTCGTGCGGGTGTGCACCAGCAAGTCGCTGTTCGCCGAAAAATACCAGGTATAAAAGCCGGAACATATAAAAGCATGTGAGAAGTGCGCCGGCAAGCGCCAGAAGATAAACGATGATGTTGTGTTCAAATGCTTTATTGAGGATAAGATCTTTACTGAAGAATCCCGAGAAAGGAGGGATGCCGCTTATGGCAAGCGTGGCAGTGAGGAAAGTGAAATAAGTAACCGGCATTTTTTTTCGGAGCCCGCCCATCTTGCGAATATCCTGTTCGCCGCCCATAGCATGGATCACGCTGCCGGCACCAAGGAAGAGTAATGCCTTGAAAAATGCATGTGTAGTAAGGTGAAATACACCGGTAGAGTATGCCCCAAGTCCCAAAGCAAGGAACATGTACCCAAGCTGGGAAACTGTGGAATATGCGAGTACTTTTTTGATATCATTTTGTCTTAAACCTACAATTGCAGCCATAAGTGCAGTAGCCAGCCCAATAACAATGATAATGTTAAGCGTGAAAGGAGCGAGATTATAAAGAATACTGGAACGGGCAATCATATAAACACCGGCTGTTACCATGGTTGCAGCATGTATAAGCGCAGATACGGGAGTTGGGCCGGCCATAGCATCGGGAAGCCAGGTAAATAAAGGAATCTGGGCGCTTTTCCCAACTGCTCCCACAAGTAGTAAAATAGTTATGAGCGTTAGCATTGGTGTACCGCTCTGAAAAGTTGCAGCCTGCGAAAAAACTCCGGAAAAAGTTACTGTTTTAAAAGTGAAGAAAAGCAAGATTACCCCAAGTATAAAACCAAGGTCGCCTATACGGTTCATGATAAATGCTTTGCGTGCGGCATAATTGTAGGCCGGGTTTTTAAACCAGAATCCGATCAGTAAATAGGAGCAGAGCCCAACGCCTTCCCACCCGAAAAAAAGTATCAGGTAATTGGCGCCCATCACCAAAAGCAACATGCTGAAAGTGAACAGGTTCATTTGTGCGAAAAACGAATTTACCCGCTCATCATCATGCATATAGTCAATGGAATATATATGAATCAATGTGCCAACTCCGGTAACCACCAGCATCATGGTAAGCGACAAATGATCAATCAGGAAAGCGAATGGAATATTCATACCGCCAATGGCTATCCAGTCGAAAAGGGTAACAGTGGATGAATTCTGGCCCGAAGCTTTGAGCGTAAAGAATAATATTACAGAAATGATAAAGGACAAAAGAACCATTGAGCTGGCAATGATTCCGGACTGTTTATGCTTTAAACGCTTGTTTGCCAGACCTGTTACCAGGAAACCCAGCAACGGAAAAGCTGGAACCAGCCATGCAAAGTTAATATAGGGAACAACTTCTACCATTTCAAACGGTTCAAAAGGTTAATATCTACTGATTCAACATTGCGTTTCATCATCACAACGATCGAAAGACCAACGGCAACTTCGGCAGCCGCCACAATCATGATAAAAAAAAACGAAAACTTGTCCGGAAGGATCCGAATGATAAGCCGAAAAAGCCGTAAGCAACAGGTTTACAGAGTTGAACATCAATTCGAGACACATCAGGATGGCTATAATGTTTCGCCTGAATAATACCCCCATCACGCCTATGCTGAAAAGCGCAACGCTCAGAATGATGTAATATTCCAGAGGGATAATTTGGATGGCGGAGGTTATTTCTTTCATTGGTGAATTGTGGGGTTGGGTGTCAGGGTTTGAGGGGTTTGAAGGGTTTGAAGGGTTTCGGTGGTGAAATGTTTGAAGGGTTTGAAGAGTTTGAAGGGTTTGAAGAGTTTTGGGTTTGAAGGGTTAGAAGAGTTTCAGATTTTCATAGTTTCAAGTCTGGCAGGTGTGAGTGGGATTTTGGTAGTTTTGCGATTGTATAACCATTGAAATACAGCAATTTAACCATTAATTTTTCGCTTTTCGTTATTCGTTATTCACTTTTTCCCGGTGTCAGACACCCTGCGGGTGTACAGACACTCTTCACTTTTCACTCTTCACTAGAATGGTCCTTCTTCCCGAACATCACCGCGCCCACCATTGCCGAAAGGAACAAAACCGATGATAATTCGAATGGAAGCAGGAATTCGCGAAACAAAGTTTGCCCTATATTTGCAACAAGGCCTATTTCGCTGGTAAAGGGATAACGTGGTCGTATTTCGAATGTCTGCCGGGTTGCAGCCAGCAGAACCAGGAAAAATATTCCGCCGGTAATCACTGCCATAATCCGGGTGATTTTCGATTTCCGGGGAATGATGGCTTTATTGAGGTTCAGCAGCATTATCACAAACAGGAAAAGCACCATGATGGCGCCAGTGTAAACAATGATATGCACTACCGCAAGAAATTGGGCATTCAGCAAAATGTAATGCCCGGCCATCGCTATAAAACAGATAATCAGAAAGAAAACATTGTTTATAGGGCTTTTTGAAAACACCACAAACAATGCGCTGATTACCATGATTGCCGAAAGCATGAAAAATAAAAAGATCATTTTAAGTCGGATTATATTTTAAGTTTGTTAAACTATACAAAGCGTTTGATGCCAGATTATTCAGAATTTGAAGTGGTTTTAACTCCTATTTTCTCTTAACTATTTTCTGTTAACTATTTTCTCTTAACTTTTTTCTATTTCCCACATTCCCATTTCCTTTTTTCTTTTTTCTGATTTTCACTTATTATGTGCAAATCGTTTATTCTCTTTGAATTTAAGCACCGATTCTGTTTGCCTGGCCGATATATCAATGCGTTTTGTTGGGTCGAGCGGTTCAAGCAGGATTTCTTTCCCGTATATAAATGGTTCGCGTTGGTATTGCGATGCAACTATGCGGTCGGTAAGAAAAATAGCTTCTTTAGGACAGGCGTCTTCGCAATCGCCGCAGAAAATACAACGCAGCATATTTATTTCATAGGTTGCAGCATATTTTTCTTCGCGATACAGGTGTTCTTCGCCGGGTTTGCGCTCGGCAGAAATCATGGTAATAGCTTCGGCCGGACAAGCAACTGCGCATAATCCACATGATGTGCAGCGTTCGCGTCCCAGTTCATCACGTTTCAGAACATGTTGACCACGATATACTTTGCTGAATTCGCGTTTTTGTTCAGGGTAACTGATGGTTGATTTCTTTCGGAAGAAATGCGATAAGGTAATCGCCATACCTTTAAGGATGGCAGGCAAATATATCTTTTCGGGGAAAGTCATATTTTTATCCGAAACCACTTTCGACCTGTTGGTTAATTTTTGCATGATGTTCCGGTTAATTTAGTTCGATGAAGTAATACACAACACCGGTAGCAAGAATGTTGAAAATAGCCAGTGGAATCAATCCTTTCCATCCAAGATTCATCAGCTGATCGTAACGGAACCGTGGTAAAGTCCATCGCACCCACATAAAAACAAAAATCATAAAGAAGATTTTCATGAAGAAAAATGCTGTTCCGAGAAGTGTAACCGCATTTGACGATAGACCTATCTGATCAATAAATGGCATATTGTAACCGCCAAAATACAAAGTGGCGATAACCGCCGACGAAATGAACATGTTGATGTATTCGGCAAACAGGTAAAACCCTAATTTCATCGAGCTGTATTCGGTATGATAGCCTCCTACCAACTCCGTTTCGCATTCGGGAAGGTCGAAGGGTGCGCGGTTGGTTTCAGCGAAAGCGCAAATAATAAAAATGAGGAAACCCAGTGGCTGCCTAACAATATTCCACATTCCATGTTGTTGAGCCACAATGTCGTGAAGGCTTAATGAACCGGTTGTAATAATAAGGGCAACAATCGACATGCCCATTGCCAGTTCGTAACTTATCATTTGCGAGGCAGCCCTGATTGAGCCGTACAACGCGTATTTATTGTTCGATGCCCATCCGCCCAGCATGATGCCGTAAACACCAATCGAAACCATAGCAAAAACGTAAAGTATCCCGATATTCAGATCGGCAATCTGCATGGAAAATTCGCGTCCGGCTATGGTAAGTGTGCCACCCCAGGGAATTACAACGCCGGTTAGCAAAGCGGTGGTCATGGCTATGGAAGGGCCAAGGATAAAAAGAATCCTGTTTGCAGAAAGTGGAATTATTTCTTCTTTCATAAACATTTTAACGCCGTCGGCCAGGGGCTGTAACAAGCCGAAAGGTCCCGCCCTGTTTGGACCGATGCGATCCTGCATAAAAGCAGCCACTTTTCGCTCACCATAGGTTGAATACATTGCCACCAGCAGGGTGACAAGTAAGATGATAAACAGAAAGATGGTTTTATAGAGATATAGGGTCCAATCCATGTTTGTAGTTACGTTCGGTTCAAAAAGTGAATTTACAAAATTTGCAAGGCAGTTTTAACAGGTATGATTTTTATCAGGGATTATCTTCATTGGTAAATGGTTTTGAAAGCTTTTCGTAATGATTTTGCGAGATTACCGAATGCCTAACAATCTTCCTTGGGCCTTCAATAGTCCAGTCAGAAGGTTCTTTTTTGAAAAACCGACATTCGTTACAGATAAAATCTTCGAGTTCGCCGTATTTGTCTTTCCGCCCGGTAACGCGAAGTATTTCTTCTCCTTTCATCCACACAACCGTTTTACCACTGCATTTGGTGCATTCGCGGTGTGCATCCATAGGTTTGGCAAACCATACCCGGCTTTTAAATCTGAAAGTGTTATCGGTTAAAGCGCCTACCGGGCAAACGTCGATCATATTGCCCGAAAAATCATTGTCAATGGCTTTTGAAATATAAGTACTTATTTCGGAATGATCGCCGCGGCCCAATACGCCATGTACACGTTGATCGGTTAGCTGGTCAGCAACCTTCACACAACGGTAGCAGAGAATACAGCGGTTCATATTCAGCTTGATCAGGTCGCCGATGTCAATGGGTTCAAAAGTTCGGCGATCTTCAACGGTTTGTGTTTCTTCAAGTCCGTTTTCGTACGAAAGATCCTGGAGATGGCATTCGCCGGCCTGGTCGCAAACGGGGCAATCGAGCGGGTGGTTAATCAGCAGAAATTCGGTAATGGCATGCCGGGCTTCCATAACTTCGGGCGAAGTAGTGTTTTGTACCACCATTCCATCCTGTACCATGGTCCGGCAGGAGGGAACGAGTTTTAGCATAGGGCGGGTATCTTTTGCCGATCCCTGTGCCACTTTTACAAGGCAGGTACGGCAATATCCGCCACTGCCTTCGAGAGAAGTATAATAGCACATAGCCGGTGGCACCACGCTTCCGCCAATTTTGCGGGCAGCATTCATGATGGTCGTACCGGCTTCGACCTCAACTTCAATATTATCGATGGTTACCTTTAAAAGGGGCATTTCTGGAGTTTTACGTGTTCTTCAAATTCTTCGCGGAAATGGCGTATAGCACTGGCAACAGGCCATGCGGCAGCATCGCCCAGCGGGCAAATCGTATTTCCTTCTATATGTTTCGAAATATTAACCAGCAGGTCAATATCTTTCATGGTTCCTTGTCCTGATTCTATCCTTGTGAGTATTTTTTCAATCCAGCTGGTGCCTTCGCGGCAAGGACTGCATTGTCCGCAGGATTCATGGCGGTAGAATCGTGAAAATGTAAGCAGGTTTTTGACGATACAAGTTGTTTCGTCCATTACAATAAATCCACCCGAGCCAAGCATAGTTCCCGTTTGGAAACCGCCTTCGGCAAGGGATTCATAACTCATAAGCCGAGGCTCACCGGCAGCAGTTTTAAGGATAAGGCTGGCAGGCAAAATCGGGACTGATGATCCACCGGCAACTACTGCTTTCAGGGTATGACCGTTTCGGATTCCGCCACAGTATTCATCGCTGTATATAAACTCTTCAACAGGCAAGCCTAGTTCAATTTCGTAAATACCCGGTTTTTTAATATGGCCACAGGCTGAAATAAGCTTGGTTCCTTTGCTGTTTCCGATACCGATTGCAGCGTATGCTTCGGCGCCGTTATTAATGATCCATGGCAGAGCGGCGATGGTTTCGACATTATTTACAACTGTAGGGCAACCATACAATCCCACCAATGCAGGGAAAGGCGGTTTGATACGCGGGTTTCCACGCTTGCCTTCGAGTGATTCGAGCAAAGCCGTTTCTTCGCCACAGATATAGGCACCGGCGCCGGGATGGCAATGCAGATGAAGCGAATACCCGCTTCCAAGTATGTTTTCGCCAAGGAAACCATTTTGGTAAGCTTCTTCAATCGCTTTTTCAATGATGCGCAACACGTAAAATAACTCTCCGCGAATATAAATGTACGAAGTGTTTGCTCCCAATGCGTAAGATCCAAGTATCATTCCTTCGATAAGCTGATGCGGATTGAGCTGGCCAATATGCCTGTCCTTGAAAGTACCGGGTTCGCTTTCATCGTAATTGCAAACGAGGTAACGTGGATTTTCACTTTTTTTATCGATAAATCCCCATTTCATTCCTGTAGGAAAACCGGCTCCACCACGTCCACGCATTCCGGATTTGGAAACTTCCTGGGTAACCTGGTCGGGCGTAAAGTCTTTGAATGCTTTTTCAACGGCGGTGTATCCGCCCAATTTCCTGTAAACCTCGAAATTGGCCAGACCGGGGACGTTTATATTTTCAAGTAATATTTGCCTGGTCATTTTTTACAGGTAAGGATTTGTATGCGAGATTTTATTTTCCATCTGCCATTTTGTGAGCAATTCATCCGCTTTTTGCAGGGTGAGATTTTCGTGGTATTCCGTTCCAACCTGTATCACTGGCGCATTTCCACATGCAGCAAGGCATTCAACGGTTTTTAAAGTAAAATTTCCATCAGCGGTGGTTTCACCGGATTTAATTCCGAGGCGTTTTTCGAAATGAGCCAGTAATTCCTCGGCTCCGTTTTGCCAGCAAGGTCCGGTCTGACAGACTTCTATAACGCAATTGCCAACAGGCGTAAGGTTGAACATGCTGTAAAAGGTGGCAACTTCATATACCTCAATGGGTTGGATATCGAGCAGTGAGGCTACGTAATCCATAGTTTCGGAGCTGAGCCAGCCATTATTTTCAGCCTGTGCAATATGCAAAAGCGGCAGCAACGCTGATTTTTGCCTTCCGGCAGGATAGCGGTTTATAATCTTATTAACGAGACTAAGTGTTTCGCTGTTAAATTCAGTTGTATTAAGTTTTTCTTGCATTTAAATCTTTCAAATTTCAGGTTTCAAGGCTCCAAAGTTTTATTGTTCAAATGTTCAATGCTTCGCGTTCAAGTTTCAAAGTTCCAATTTCCAAGGTCCAAACCGCAAACCGCTAAATTATCAGTAAAATTTATATTCAGGGTTCTCCCCAGCGGGGAGATGTCCGAAGGACAGAGGGGTCTTTTCCAAGTTCCAAATCCCAACTATAAATTTTTCACGCATCCAGTTCTCCTGCAATTACATTCATCGAACTCATTGTTAGAATGGCATCTGATAACATGGCGCCTTTCACCATTTCGGGATATGCCTGGTAATATATGAAACAAGGGCGACGGAAATGCAGCCGTGATGCGGTTCGGCCACCATCGCTAACAAGGTAAAAACCAAGTTCGCCGTTAGCAGCTTCAACACTGTGATAAACCTCTCCGGCTGGGATATCGGTTTCGCCCATCACAATTTTAAAATGCCAGATCAGCGCTTCCATGTTATTGTAAACCTTTTCCTTGGGAGGTAGCACGAAACGCGGATCCTTTGCAAAATACGTTTCCTTATCTTCCATTGCATCGAGTTTAACCAAAGCCTGATCTATGATGTGCATGCTCTGTTTCATTTCTTCCTGCCTCACCATAAAGCGGTCGTAGGTGTCTCCATTTTGACCAACAGGAACTATAAAGTCGAATTCCTCGTAGGAACAGTAAGGACTCATAACCCTGACATCGTAATCAACACCGCAGGCACGAAGGTTAGGGCCGGTAAACCCGTAAGCAAGTGCACGGTCGGCCGCGAAAGCTCCTACATTGATGGTGCGATCCATAAAAATACGGTTGCGTACCAAAAGATTTTCAAATTCCTTAAGCTTGGCTGGGAATATCTTCAGGAAATGATGGATTTTCTCCCAGGCTTTTGGGCTGAAATTGCGCTCGAATCCGCCAATCCTGCCCATATTGGTGGTGAGACGAGCTCCGCAGATTTCCTCGAATATTTCGTAAATGTATTCGCGATCCTGAAAAATATAAGTAAATCCGGTAAGCGCACCGCTATCAACACCAATAACACTGTTGCAGATAATGTGATCGGCAATACGGGCAAGTTCCATAACTATAATGCGGAGGTAATCAACACGTTTGGGCGTTTCAATACCCAGCAATTTCTCCACGGTCATATGCCAGCCCATATTATTAAGCGGGGAAGAGCAATAGTTCAACCTGTCGGTAAGTGGTGTAACCTGGTAAAACGGCCTGCGTTCGGCAATTTTTTCAAAGGCGCGATGGATATATCCGATTGTCTGCTCGGTACTTACAATAAATTCTCCATCCATCAACATCACGTTCTGGAAAACTCCGTGTGTAGCCGGGTGAGTAGGACCAACATTAAGTGTGTTGTACTCCCTGGGTTCTGCGGTATGAACCAAATCCCTTTCCCAAAAATCAGTATCCAGTTGTTCTGCCATTATTGTAGGTAATTCTACTTTTAATTACTATTGAATTTTTCACGCCTCTGTCTTTTGGACATCTCCTCATCTAAAAGAGAAAGTCCGAAATCTATTTTATGCTTTTGCAGAGCCAATAACATTTAAACTAGATATTTAATGCTTAACTTTTAACTAATTTCCATTATCCCTTGACCTTTTTTACCCCTCTGTCCTTCGGACATCTCCCCGGAGGGGAGAACCCATATCCGAAACTTATCTTCCTATTGTTGATGGTGAATAAATAACACTTAACGCTTAATTCCCCCTTTTCCCTTTTAACTTTTCCCTCCAACCTCCAACCTCCAACCTCCAACCTTTAACCTTTAACCTTTAACCTTTAACCTTTAACCTTTAACCTTTAACCTTTTTCTTTTAACCTTTTCCCTCCAACCTTTTCCCTTTAACCTTTCCCCTCCCTACCGTCCAAACATCTTATCATCCTTATCTTCCCGGGTCTGGTCTTCAAGCGGGAAGTCTTTTCGCAACGGGAAATCAACCATTTCATCAACATTAAGTATCCGTTTCAGATTTGGATGGTCTGTGAAATGAATTCCGAAGAAATCATAGGTTTCGCGTTCCATCCAGTTAGCGGTAGGCCAGATTGTGGTTGCCGTAGGGAAAGTAGGATAAATAATATCAGTTGCTGTTTTAATGCGAATGCGATGATTGTTGACAAAACTGTGCAAATGATACACCACACCGAGTTGCTGTTTATCGGGATAATGCATTCCGCAAAGCGTGGTCAGAAAGTTGTATTGCAACTCATCGTCATCGCGAAGGAAAAGAAGACTTTTACTTATTGCATCTTTATTTATTGTAATGCAAAGCATATCAGCCATCATTTCGTGCGATTCAATGGCTTCACTGAAATGGCTGGTAAGTTTGGTAACCACTAAATGGTCTCTGTCGGAGTTGATCTGGTACACAAAAAATCTTTTATCTGAATTAGGATGTGCAACTGAGTATTTAATTGAATGAAGAGTTGTGTTCAAAATCAACAAATACTTTTGCAACTTTATTCCATATTATATTTTTTCATTAAGTCTTCGTATTCTTTTGAGTTTCGTCGCCTGAGTGATTCATTACCAACAAGTTCCTGTATTTTGATAAGTCCGTCGATAATTTGCTCGGGACGTGGCGGGCAGCCCGGCACATAAACATCAACAGGTATCACGCGATCAATACCCTGTAAAACACTGTAGGTATCAAAAATACCGCCACTTGCGGCACAAGCTCCAACGGCCATTACCCATTTAGGTTCGGCCATCTGAATATAGATTTCCCGAAGAACGGGGCCCATTTTCTTAGCCACAGTCCCCATAACCATCAGCAGATCGCTCTGGCGGGGCGAAAAGCTTAACCGCTCAGAACCAAATCGCGCCAGGTCGTAGTGTGAAGCCATGGTAGCCATAAATTCGATGCCACAACAGGATGTGGCAAAAGGCAAAGGCCATAATGAGTTTTTACGCGCCAGCCCGACTGCCTTTTCGAAGGAAGTGGCAAAAAAGCCCTGTCCGGAAATTCCTTCGGGGGCTTCGGCTACGGTTGGCGCAATGTTAAGGTTTAATCTTTCTGACATTAGTGTGGTATTAACTTCCGGCATTAACGCTTATCCCATTTTAAAGCGCCTTTCAGAATAATATAAATAAAACCGGCAAGTACGAGCATCATGAACAAAAACATTTCGAGGAATCCATTTTTACCCAGCGCTCTGAAATTGACAGCCCATGGATACATAAAAATGACTTCAACATCAAAGAGCACAAAGAGAATAGCGATCAGGAAGTATTTTACTGAAAATGGACTGCGTGCGTTTCCCATGCCCTCGACACCGCACTCAAAATTCTCAAGTTTAGCTTTGGAAGGCCGCTTAGGACCCAGAAAATGAGTGAGTAACATTGTTGTTATAACAAATCCGAGTACTACAAGTGATTGAATTAAAACAGGGATATAATCTTGTGGCATATTGCGGTTTAGTGTATTGTGAAAACATTAACGATTGATAGGTCAAATTGTTTTGTAAATCTATGAAATTTATTAATAATAAATCAAAATGGCGTGATCTGAAAATAGAATTACCATTTTGTTCCTAATCTGCCTGGTTAGTGCTATGATGGATGAATACAAGCCACAGATTAAGATGATTACACAGACAAATATATTGGTCTTAAGTCTATTTTGTGATGAGAACTGTTGAAAGCAGTTCTAAATCTGTGCAAATCCTTGAAATCTATGGCAAAATAGATTATTCAAGGACTGATTAGCTACACCATTTCAAATAATCAATTATCCGAATGCTCCAAAACTCAAATATTTGAATTCAAATAGTTTATTGAAAATGGATTGATTGTTATTCAAAGGAAGTGAAAATTCTATCCGAAACCGTTAAAGTTTCAAAATTCTAATTATTGACAGAAATCGAATAAGATTTCCTTGTATTTTTGTATGTTTATACTAAAGTGACGAACGCAAAGAAACAGGAGTTCTGGAATAATAAGGCATAAGAACATGGTTTCACATATTTGGAAAAGGAATAAGAATTATTGAATTGAATCTTGGCTTTAATATGTGACTGGTACATTTCCGATCCGTTTATTATCCTTTAACTATTCATGTCTGCCAATTTGTAATTAACTTTGCCCCTTTTGCGTTAAATTGTACAAAATTGTCTGAAAGTAACATAATGTCAATAAGCATCATACACATCAAATAAAAACAAAATGAACAAAAATCGCAAACCTAAAAGACGTAGTTTCAAACTAAGTTTCTCCATTTTGGTAATTCCTGTTGCCCTGGTATTATCAATAATTGTATTCCAATTCATTATGGGCAATGCGTCCAATTTTCAGGGCAACGATAATGCTAATTCACCATTACCCGGTAATTTCTATGGCATTATTTACAAGGGCGGATTTATTGTTCCTATATTGATGACCCTGTTGCTTATAGTGATCACTTTTGTAATCGAGAGGTTTCTGGCTATCCGCAAAGCCACCGGAATAGGCGATGTAGTTGATTTCGTACAAAATGTAAAAGCCGACCTTCAGGAAAACGATCTTGATTCGGCAATGATTGAATGTGATGAGCAGAAAGGCTCGGTCGCAAATGTGATCCGTTCGGTGTTACTGAAATACCGTTTGCTCGAAAAAGATAATACCCTGGCTAAGGATCAGAAACTTGCTGCCCTGCAGGCTGAGGTTGAAGAATCGACATCGCTCGAATTGCCTGCACTCGAAGAAAATCTTGTAATTCTGGCCACAATTACTTCACTCGCAACACTTATGGGACTGCTTGGTACCGTTCTGGGTATGATACGCGCGTTTGCCGCTCTGGCCAATGCCGGCGCTCCTGATTCGGTTGCACTTGCTTCCGGTATTTCCGAAGCCCTTGTAAATACGGCTTTTGGTATAGGAACGGCTGCTCTCGCACTTATCTTCTACAACTATTTTACTACCCGCATCGATAAGCTGACCTATAACATTGATGAAGCCGGATTTAGCCTTGTGCAGTCGTATGCTACAAATCATGCGTAATCTTTTTATCAATTTAAAAGGGATACAAGATGCCTAAAGCAAAAATCAAAAGAAAAAGTACGTGGGTTGATATGACCGCCATGTGTGATGTGGCTTTCCTGCTGCTTACTTTCTTTATGTTGACATCAAATTTCACCAAGAAAGAGCCGGTTCTGGTTTCTACGCCATCCTCCGTTTCTGAGATCAAAATCCCTGAAACCAATATTATGACCATACTGGTTGATAAAACCGGAAAGGTTTATTTTGGTATCGACGGACAAGAAAAAAGGAAACAGCTGATCGAGAAAATGGCCTTCATGTATAAAGTGAGTCTTACTCCCGAAGAGATCAAGAAATACACTTTGCTCGAGCTTGTTGGCAACCCGATGCAGGCTATGAAGGCTTATCTCCGTTTGCCTGTTGATATGCGCGATCTGCCACAGAATAACCTTGGTGTTCCGGCTGATTCAACAAATAATGAATTTAAGGATTGGGTGAAATCAGCCCGCGAGGTTAACCCCGATTTGCGGATTGCCATTAAAGCGGATGAGAAAACGCCTTATCCCGTTATAAAAAAGGTAATGAAAAGCTTACAGCAGCTTAATGAAGATCGTTACAACCTGATTACCAAGCTCGAAGGAGCTCAGGGTAAAGAATAGCTACTATCAAAAAAAAATGCAGAAAAATGGCAGAAATTAGTCAAGATTCAGGTTCGCATAAAAAAGGCAAAAAGAAAAGATCGAAGAAATTAACTACAAGGATTGACCTCACACCCATGGTTGACCTGGCTTTTCTGTTGCTTACTTTTTTTATGCTTGCAACTTCGCTTATAAAACCTCAGACGATGGAAATCACAATGCCATCGGATAAAAAAATGCTGGACGAAGATAAAACAGTTGCTAAAGCTTCGCAGGCAGTATCGATTATTCTTGACAAGAATGATAAAGTATATTATTATTTTGGCAAAACGGAAGGTGCGAAAGTACTTACAACAAATTATTCTCCCGACGGACTGCGTAAAATACTCCTGACCAAAAATTTTGATGTGGCAAAGCAGGTTGAAGAGCTTAAAGCTGAAAAAATCAGGACCCGCATGAAAGAAGACGATTATCAGAAAAGGCTTTCGCAGATAAGGGCAAACAAAAATGCCCCGGTGGTAAGGATTATGGCTACTGATGATTCGAATTACAAAAATCTGGTTGATGCACTGGATGAGATGAATATTTGCAGCATCAGCAGGTATGCAATTGTTGATTACGACGAACCCGACAAACAACTCATCAGCGCACTCACACTCTGATTTCAGCAATTGTTTTAATAAAAACAGAATTCAAAAATGCCTAAGGTTAATATATTTTCTGAGGATTGGTGCAATGTTGTTTTCGAGTCCCGGCCAAAGGATTACGGAGCCTATGTATTACGTACTCTCTCATCACGACGCCATCGCTTGGCTATCCTTGCAACTCTTATTCTTTTTGTAGTTGCATTTACCCTTCCAGGTGTGATCAAACGTATTATCCCTTCCTCAAAAGTAAAAAATGTTGAAGTCACTACCTTATCAAATATTAAACTGGAGAAAAACAAACCCAAAGTCATAATAGAGCCCAAAATTGAAGAAGAACCTGTAAAAATTAAAAGCACCATTAAATTTACACCTCCAGTTATAAAAGATGACTCCGAAGTGAAAGACGAGGAAGTAATGAAGACGCAGGAGGAAGTTACAGATTCAAAACTATCGGTCTCAACATCCGATGTTAAAGGCAATAGTAAAGATGCTGATGCGGTTGATCTCGCTGATTTACAACAGCAAAAGAAAGTGGTTGAAGAAGAAGTTGTAAAACCTTATTTGGTTGTGGAACAAATGCCCGAATTCCCCGGCGGAGATCAGACTATGCGTAAATTCCTACGCGATAATACCCGTTACCCTATGATGGCAAGGGAAAGTGGCATTACCGGTACGGTGTATGTTACGTTTGTTGTTAGCACTACCGGACAGATTTCAGATGTAAAACTTTTGCGTGGAATTGGCGGCGGTTGCGACGAAGAAGCAGTTCGGGTTGTTAAAACAATGCCTGCATGGATAGCAGGAAGGCAAACAGGCAAGCCGGTCCCGGTTCAGTTTAACCTGCCTATCAAATTCTCGCTCAATCAATAAGCTGATCAGCATAGCCGGTTATTGCAGAATATTATAAGTATCTGGATAATGAGAATTATTTTCAATTACGCAATGTCAGCCATATACCTTGTGCTGGGTCTTTACCTCATAATTTGGGGTTGGGCCAGGCTCGATCCTTTGCAAAATAAGGGACTTGGCATACTTTTGATTGCTTACGGCATTTTCAGGGCTTACAGGATATACTCCTCGGTGGCAGCCGAAAAAAGTGAGGATGAAGGAAACTAAAATATTAAGGATATAAAATCGTAAAAATGAAAACCTTGCTGATCCCGGCTTTGGCTGTTTTTCTGATCTTAATAAACGGTTGCAGCCAAAGTTCGAAAAAAGAAAAAAATACGGATACTCCCACTTCAGGAGCAATCACCATAGCCGTAGATGAAACCTACAGCCCCATTATTGATGCTGTACTCCCCGTATTTCATTCCCTGTATAAGTTTGCTGATGTACATGCCAGATACATGCCTGAAGTTGATGCGCTCAACCTGCTTATAAAGGATATTGTAAGACTTGCTATTGTTTCGCGCCCGCTATCGGCTAAGGAAATGGACTTTTTCCATGCTAAAAAACTTTTCCCGAAGATTATCCCTATAGCAATCGATGGAATTGCCGTACTTGTAAATCCTGCAAATCCTGATACCTTATTTTCGGTGGAAACGATTCGAAAAATTATGCTGGGCGAAATTACAAACTGGAAACAGTTGAATGCTA
>JBBRYZ010000024.1:0-36877 GCA_038237165.1 Bacteroidales bacterium
AACCAATGCAATCGTCGGTAATTTTGTAGGTTATTAGTGGAAGGCATTTACCGGAAGGACAATGGCCATTAATATGCGCCTCATATTCATCCCTGAAATAACGCAAAGTTGAAAGAACGGGATTTGGAGCAGTTTTCCCCAATCCGCATAAACTTCCCTGCTGTGTGCTTTTGGCCAGTTTTTCAAGATGAATAATATCTTCCGGTTTTCCTTTGCCGCTGTGGATTTTATCAAGCAGTTCGAGCATTCGGGTAGTCCCAATCCGGCAGAAAGTACATCTTCCGCACGACTGATCCTGAGTAAAAGAGAGAAAATAATGTGCAATATCCACCATGCAATCGGTATCATCAAGCACAATCAGTCCGCCGGAACCCATCATGGCGCCAATTTTTGCTAATTCTTCGAAATCGATGGGCAGATCGTACATGGAAGCCGGAATACAACCTCCGGAAGGTCCTCCTATTTGTACAGCTTTGAATTTACGGTCGTTGGCAATACCTCCGCCGATTTCCTCTACAATTTGCCTCAAAGTTATGCCCATTGGTACTTCAATCAGGCCGCCCCTATTCACTTTCCCGGCAAGGGCAAAAACTTTTGTTCCTTTGCTGCCGCTTGTTCCCGTATTGGCGAATGCTTCCGAGCCATGCCTGAAAATCCAGGAAACTAATGAAAAAGTTTCTGTATTGTTAACAAGGGTTGGTTTTCCCCAAAGTCCCTTAATGGCAGGGTAGGGTGGACGCATGCGCGGAATGCCCCGTTCGCCTTCGATGGAAGCAATCAGTGCAGTTTCTTCACCGCAAACAAAAGCGCCAGCACCTTCAAAAATCCGGATATCAAAAGAAAAACTGCTGTTCATAACTGTTGGCCCAACAAGATCGTTTTCACGGCAAATCTGCAGTGCTTCTCTGATACGTTTCACCGCCAGCGGGTATTCGGCACGGATATAAAAAATTCCCTGGTTTGCTCCTGTTGCATAACCGGCAATCAGCATTCCCTCTATTATTCGGAATGGGTATGATTCGAGCAACATACGATCCATAAATGCGCCAGGGTCGCCTTCATCACCATTACAAATTATATATTTTTCGGAATTGGTTTGCTCTTTAACCATTTGCCATTTTCGCCCAGTAGGGAAACCGGCACCACCACGACCGCGCAAGCCGCTATTTATAATTTCATCAACCACTTGTTGTGGCGTCATCTCATCAAGGCATTTTTGTAAAGCAGTGAATCCTCCACCGGCACGGTATTCAGTAATATCACAAGGTTTAACAACTCCGCGGTTTTCGGAAGCAATGGCCATCTGTGGTCCCAGAAATTCAGAGATAGGCGTGTCGCGTTGGTCTGCAATATATTTCCGGAAGGATTTTGGCTCATCAACGACAATTACCTTTTCGAAACTGTTAACAAAACTATTTTTCAGCTTGTTGAAAAAACCAACCGGCTGAAAATGACTAAGAACTATTTCTTTTATCTCTTCAGGTTTTATCCGGGTATAAAAAGCGGGTTCCTGGCCGGGTTTTATGATTTCCATAACCGGAACCTGGTTACAGACGCCAACACATCCGACCTGCTTAATATTGACATTAATTTTTGTCTCGTTCAGGATTTTTTCGAGCTCCTGTTTCACTTCTTCACTGCCGCTTGCCACGCAACACGATCCCAAACCGATGCGTATTTCACCTATAACTTCGGAGTTGTTTTTAGGGGCAATAGCCTTTTCGTTATTTATACTTCGGCTTTTCGAAAGGAAATCCTGCATGATTTCGCCTACTTTTTCAGGAAGGATATGTCCATATGTGGTTTCGTCAATTTTTATTACCGGAGCAAGTGTGCAGCAACCGAGGCAGGCTACTTTTTCGAGCGTAAATAATCCTTCGGAATCAGTAACCTGGCCGTCATTGAGTTTCAGTTCACGGGAAATGGCATCAAAAACCCTGGAAGCACCTTTTACATGACATGCTGTGCCAGTGCAGACTCTGATGATGTGTTTCCCCGCCGGCTGGTGACGGAATTGTGAATAAAATGTTGAAATTCCGCTTATTCGCGAAGGCGTTATCTCTGTTATTTCACAAACATATTTTAATGCCTCATCGGGCAGATAATTAAATTCCTGTTGTATATCCTGCAAAATGGGAATAGCAGCATCGGCATAAGTGCCGCGCTTTGCAACGATCTGTTCGACGATCTTAATTATATTTTCGTTTGACGGGAGCATTAAGTTTAACTTAGTTTAAAGCTTGTAGTAATCGATTTCGTCCTGGTTTAAATAATTTGGATTTTGATTTTCTTCACTTTGTTCGTCGAGGAATTTCTGGTATTCCTCTTCAAAAGTAACTTTATAATGATGCTCTTCCTGGGTGCGGATATATTCACGAACCTTTTTTACAGCTGAATCAGAGACAGAAGATGCGTAGTAATCGTCAGCCCATTCGAATTTTTGTGATATGATTTTTTCCTGGTTAGCCCAATGTGATGATTCACCTTTGATCAGATTAAGCGTTTTCCCGATTGACAGATCCGCATTAAGCAGCATCAAACAATGCACGTGATCCTCAATGCCATTGATGAAATCGATATAAATGTCATGTTTTTGGGCATTTTCACGAATGTGTTGGAACAGGTTTTTCCTGATAGATTTCGCAAGGACAGGGTGGCGGTATTTTGTTCCCCAGACGGCGTGTACCCAGATTTTTACGTATGACATATTAGGTAGTTTTTGGTTTTTATTCCCGACCTGAAGGTCGGGGTTGCTGGATGGTACGAGTCTGGCTTAGTCCCCGGCTTGAAAGCCGGGGTTAGGAGGAGCAGAGCTTCCTTTCACCCCGGCCTTTAGGCCGGGGTGAGGAAACCCTCTATCACTTCCCGATACAGTATAAGTTTTTGTCACCTCTGATTATGATTTTCCCGTTTGCGAAAGCCGGTGTGCAAACCGAACCTTCGCCAAGAGGTGATTCATTTACCGAAGTAAATGTTTTGTCAGCTTTAAAAATATGCATAATGCCTTTTTTATCCATCTGGAACACGTTTCCATCTGCAAGCATGGTCGAGGCATAAGTTGGTGTTGCAAAATCTTTTTCCCAGTATTTCTCACCGGTTTTAGCATCATAGCATATCATCATTCCGTAGCTTGTAGGCAGGAAAAGATATTTGGAAGTTGCAACCGGACTTGGAATATCCGACATATATTCATCGGATTCCCATAAGAGTTGTGGTGAAGAACCGATTTTTACGGCTGCCAGTTTCGAATAATCATTTACCGAAAATACTACCCCATCAGCATAAGCCAGCGAAGGACCAACCTCACCTGAAATGCAGTTGAAACGCCATAATTCCTTGCCTGTAGCCGGGTTGTAAGAAATAATAAAAGGTTCAGCCACTAGCATTGCTTCTGTTTGCGTGCCTGTATTTACAAGAATTGGAGATGACCAGGAAATTTTCACATCGCGGCTGGTTTTCCAGACCTGTTCACCGGTTTTTGCAGCAAGAGCCATCACATTTGCATTTCCCGACTGATCGTACTGGACAATCAGCAGATCGCGATGCATAATCAGTGACGACGAATGGCCGTAATGGTTTTTGGGAAGTCCAAGATTTTTAGCCCAGACTTTCTTTCCTTCAAAATCAAGGGCGATAAGGTCGCCGTTGGCAAAAATGGCATAAACCCTCCGACCGTCGGTAGTAAGAGTAGGAGCTGCAAAGCCGGTTTCGCCGTTAACCTTTGGCGCTGTACCTGAACTGCCCGGAATTTTTTCAACCGGAGTCTGCCAAAGGATCTTACCTGTATTCAGATCAAAACAATAAACTTCCCGCTTTGTGGCATTAGCGCCCGAGAGGAAAATTTTATCATTCCAAACGATTGGTGAATTATATCCGGGAAGCGGTATTGCAGTTTTCCATTTAACATTTTTATTACTACTGCCATTCCAACTTGTAGGGAAACCGCGTTGAGATACTGTCCCGAAGCTTCCCGGTCCACGGAAAGCCGGGGAATTTGCATTAATTTCCTGTTGTGTCGGGAAACCATCCATAGATTGTGAGAGAGAGGTTGAATCTTTTCCTGCGGGAGCGGAACTATCAGTCAGCACTGAAGAAGTGGCTGAAGCAGGATTTTTATTTGAAGCCGTTTGGGCAGAATCGGTGGAAGAAGTTGTTTTTGCTGTCAGATCGAGAGTTTCTCCTAGTTTATTATGGGTCAGAAAAGCAAAAAGCAAGGATATACAAACCAGTAAAAGCCCGGAATATGCCACCCATTTTCGATTTATTTTTCGCAGATCCCAGAAGTTATCGGTTACAGCATCAGGAACAGATGGTATTTTTGCAGTAAGCAACTCAACGGATTTCAGGCAAATAATCACTATCAAAACGCTGAACAGCAACAGGTAACCGCCGGTGCGGATTTGCCATTTATTGGTAAAAAAAGCTTTACGTGCAAGCAGGTCAAGTTCGCGGATTTCGGATTTAAGCTGTTCGTCGTCCGGGTTATTTTTGAACTTTTCGATCAGATTTTTCATAACCGGTGAATTCAAAGGATCGGCGCTTTTCACCTGGAAATAATTCACAGAAATAAGTATACACAAAACGAAAGCAAGCATAGCGCTGGCAAAGGCGATGCTTTGCAGCAGGCGGATGGTTTTTTCCGATGGGTTTTTCTCGTTTGTCATTTCGTCTTTTCTATGGCAGTTTTACAGGGCAATAATCGATACATCGCGCACAGCTGAAACAGTTGCCTTTATTGGGGGTATAGTCGGTTCGGTGTTTGGTAATCATACGTCCTGCAATTAATCCTCCAAATACAAGTCCGATAAAACCTCCCAAAATCCAACCCCCGATATAGAATTGATGCAACATATCAGAAGCTTCGGCAAATACTTGTGCCTGTTGTTTCCCGGCCGATTTAAATGCTTCTATTTCAAATGTTTCTACCTGGTTTTTATCAGTAACCGCGTTCAGAATTTGCTTTGCCAGTTTCACTTTTGCATTAACACCCGCTAATGGCTCATGAAGTCGCGAACCCGTCCATCCGCCTGCAAGCATCAGGAAAGGGATTAAAAATGTGATAAAAATCAGCTTCCGACCCATGGTACGTTTGTCATCCGGATTTTTAACAGTAACCGGCATATCAATGGCATCATAAGGGCAGGAGTTTTCGCAGAGGCGGCATTGTATGCAATTGGAAGGTGTAATAGTAATATGCTTTCGCGAAAAGCGGCTGACCCAGTTGAGTAAAACTCCGTAAGGGCAAAGAAACCGGCAATAAGGCCGGGCTATAAAAATACCTGTAAGCAGGAGCAATCCACCAAAGAGATACATGCCGAACGAAGCATTAAATCTCCAGATTCCGACAAACGGATCGTAACGGCAAATTACAAAGTCTGTTCCGGTAGCGGCATACAAAACGGCAAAGCCGAGGTATAAATACGGGATAATTCCTAGCACGGCATTAAGTCTTGACCCCAGTTTCTGCGGACTGAACGCCACCAGATCCTGGATGGCTCCGAACGGACATACCCCGGCGCAGAAAGTCCGACCAAAGAACAAAGTATAAACTAACGGTGCCACCAAGAAAATTATGGCCGAAATTGGTATTAAATACGAATGATCAAAAAATGCAAGAGTAACATTCTGTATAGATCCGATGGCGCAAATGCACCCTTCGCGGTAAAATCCGAAATAGGCAAGGGCAAACAGCGACATCCAGAAAACACCTTTGCGCGAGCGTTTTTTGATTACAAGCCACGAAACTACTGACAGGGAAATAATCAGAACCGCAATATCCATAAGGGCAAGCGCTTCAGCACGGGGGTTTGGCATAAGTGTTTCGGGCTGTATATAACCAGATTCAAATTCAGGCTTTGGAAAACGCTGAACTCCATACGAATCCATAAACTGAACCGTAAAAAGGAATACGAGGAATGCCAGAGTCAGAAATTTTTTCATTTATTTAATTGGTGCTTGGTGCTTGGTGCTTGGTGCTGAGTGCTGAGTGCTGAGTGCTGAGTGCTTGGTGCTGAGTGCTGAGTGCTTGGTGCTTGGTGCTGAGTGCTTGGTGCTGAGTGCTGAGTGCTTGGTGTTTAATATTTAATTTTGATTCCCTAAAACCTAAAATCTATCCCGATAGCTATCGGGTCCCAATCCCTAACTACTTTCTTCTTTCTTTGTTTCAATTCCCTGCAATAAATACGGTTTGCTTGCCGGAACCCTGCTGAAAGCATCAGAAGGGCAACTCCGTGCAATGGAACATTCGTTACAATTCACACATCGGTCGTGCTGAACCTGTAGTTGCAGAGAGCCGTTGCCAAACGCGCCGCAGCCTTTCACACATTTGCCGCACCCAATGCATAAGGGGTCATCGATGGTATATTGGTAGAAAGGATCTTCAACAAATTTGCGTTTGATGGCACTGGTAGGGCAAAGCTGGTTTTCGGCAGCGGTAGAAATATTTTTAGTATCAGGTTTCAGATATCCGCCGCACAAATCGCAATAGCCGCACATGGCATACACATGGGTGACTTTAACCGCCGATGGTGTCATTACACAGTTATCGGCGCAGCGACCACACTGAATGCATTTGGTAGGATCGAGCTGCCAAACGGTATTGTTGAAAAGCAAAGCTTCGGGCAAAGTACAGCTACCTAATTTGCCGCAATTATTACAGGAAGAACCTAATTGGCAATTACCGCCTTTAACGGAGCGGTAAGCCAGCACACCTGTAGTAGCGGCCAGCCCGGTGAGAATGGTTCCCCGGCATAGCATATTCAGAAAATCTCGTCGGTTCTGCATAGCTTTTGTTTTACGATTTCTTCGGTTCAAAGATACGGATAAGCTTTTTCACCGGATCAAGCACAAGAATCCGGTTATTTTTATCCACCGCCAGGTCAAGTCCTTTTGTGCCTGCTTCAAACTGATCAGGAGTAGCAACTATACAACGAAAAGATCCGTCAGCATTATAAATTTTAATACGCTCAATTGCTTTTTCGCTGGTAACAAACAGGCTGTCGTATATCATGGCAAAGTTTGAAGGATTGCAGCAACCGCAAAAACCTTCCATTGCCATGGATGCCTTGCCCCATGATGAAAGCAATTTTCCATCAAAGTTATATTTCTCAATACTATGCCTTCCGGGATTAACCACCCAGAGATTTCCCTTTTTGCTTATGGCAAGATCAAAATACGGACCCGGAACAATAAATCCCGGAACGCCTGTGGCAGGATCTTTCAGTCCAATTTTGTTGATCAGGTGTTCAGCCTTATCGTAATGGTAAACGACTTTTTGCCCGGCATCGGCAATAAAAACATCATTAGCATGTACAGCAATGCTTGTTATAACTGCATCATTTCCAAAGGAATCCCATCTTGCAACTTGCCGCCCATCTCTTCTCCATACTTCAATATGATCCTGGACTCCAAGCAGGATATAGCCATTTCCATCCACAGAAATGCAATCTGCCGTACGATTAATTTTTACTTTATAGATGGATTTTCCTGTAGAATCAAAAATTTCAACCGCATTTTTACCTGCCACATAAATATTACCGGGAATATCAGTTGCAATTCCGTGAATCTCTTCCATACTGGTTTTGAAATGCATGGTTTCAGTATAGGCAGCCTTTGCAGTATCTCCCGTCCGAAGGTTATCAAGCTCAAATTTGTATGGATTGCTGTTGTTGGGTTTGCTGAAAAAAAAGTCCTTTACCATAAAGGCAATCAGTACGAGCAGCAATGCTATAGCGGAAATGATGATTATCTTTTGTTTCATGTTTTTTTTGCTTTTTGCGAAAAGGTTTTTAATTTAATTTTGGGTCTTTAGTTATTCCTGTTAATCAGGTTTACAATTACTTTTATCATAGTATCTTTTTCTTCAGATTTACTCACCGCGATCATAAGCGTCAAAGCAACCAGAGTATTGTCGGCAATCCGTTTATTGCCATCGGCATCGAACAATATTCCATTTCTTTCAAGGAAATATAGGAATAGAAAAGCGGCGATTCGTTTATTCCCGTCGGTAAATGAATGGTTTTTTGTGATGAAGTAAAGCAAATTGGCAGCTTTCTCTTCTATGCTTGGATACACATCAGTGCCATTGATAGTCTGATATATTGATGCCACAGAGCTTCGGAATGATTCATCTTTTTCGCGACCAAACAAATCACTGTTTCCATGTACTTTTTTAGCCAGCATTATCTGTTTAAATGCTTCCTCATAGGTCAACTGATAAGTTGCTTTTCCGGAAGTGTCTTTTATTTCAAGTGTTTGATAATCATACTGGTCAAGAATATCTAAGGCATAAGCGTAATCGGAAATTATTTTCAATAGTCCGACACTTTCGTCGTTTGAAAGAGCTTTATAGTTTAAAGCATTGCCAAGTATTTTTACCGAATTTTGTAGCTCTTTTAACTGTTCTTTTTGTTGGCTAATTTTTATTTCGTTGATTGAAAAGCCCTTTATAAGATAATCTTTCAATACTCTGTTTGCCCAAATTCTGAATTGAGTGCCTTGCAGTGATTTAATTCTATAACCAACGGAAATAATAACGTCAAGATTGTAAAAATCGACCTGATATACTTTCCCATCACTGGCAGTTGTTGCATATTTTGCAACAACTGAAACTCTTTCTAATTCTCTTTCCTTAAATAAATTGCTTAAATGTCTGGATATAACTGATTTATCACGCTGAAACAATTCAACTAATTGAGCAAGACTTAACCAGACAGTATCTTTTTCCAATCGGACAGATATTGCAGTTTCTCCGCTTTCCGTTTTATATATTTCAATATTAGAGTCTGTCATATTTTTATTTCGCTTTAACATCCAAACAAACCAGTGTTTTCGAATCTCTCATAAGCAAGTAACCTCCAGTAATGGCAATTGGTCCCCAGGAGTCCTGTCCTTCAATAATTTTCGCTTTATCAAGTACTTTGAACGTGGATGTTGAGTATTTTGCAATTGTCATTTCACCGTCGTCATTCAGGATAAAGAACTTGCTATCGGCCAAAATGTACGGTCCTAATCCGAATCGTACAGTTTTACCGCTGCTCATAACCGCTTTCTTGGTGTCGCTGGCTTTGTAGCAGGCAAATTGTGTGCGAAGTTCTCCAGCATCCTTGGGCAAAATTCCAAAAAGGTAACCCTTATAATAAATTGGAGTTTGTTGTTCCGAAGCAAGTCCTTCGAGCGGTTTGTATTTCTGAATTACATCTGCGGAATAGCGGCCGCCATTTTCTTTTATTTGAATCAAAGCCGCACCGTAACCATAACCTGCGGTCATAAAAATAAGGCCATTATCAAGTACAAGGGGTGAGGGCGCAATTACAGCAGGTGAAAAACCGGAAACATCCCACAGAAGTTTACCTCTGTCGGATCCTGAGGCTGATACGCCGCAAAGTCCGCCAATGGTGCAATACACATACATTTTCTTTCCGTTCAAAATCATGGGCATAATGGAAGAATGCGACATCTTCCAGTTCTTCGGATTTGGTGTTTCCCATGTTTTCTTACCGGTTTTGCAATCGATGCCTATCAACAGCGACTTCCCACCTGTGGCAATAACAGCTGTGTCGTTATCGATTAGCGGGCACTGACCGGTGTACCAGAAAGGCACTTCTGTATTGTATTCCGATGCCAGATCAAGACCCCACATCAAATCTCCTTTAAGACGGTCAACACACATTACCTGGCACCGCGGGCCGATGGTTACCACATACTTATCGGTAACTGCAGGAATAGTACGCGAAAGTCCGTGATTCCGTTTAAGCCTGACAGTATATCCGCGTTGCCAGAGTTCCTCACCACTTGCCAGGGAAAAACACCTGAGCAAGTCCTGTTTTTTTGCTTCACTGTAATCAAGTAAATATACCCGACCATCATACACAGCTGGTGCTGCGTGTCCTTCGCCGAGCGGAATCTTCCAGAGAATTTTAGGACCCGCGCCCCAGCTATCGATTAAACGGATATTTTCTTTACTTACATTATCGAAATCAGCTCCGCGAAAGCGTGGCCAGCGGGTTCCGGGAATATCATCACAGGTTTTAAAAAAGGTAAAGGCTTCGCCAATATTGATTTTTTGCACCGCTATGGCGCCGGTTTTCCGGTCGTCCATTCCCGGAACCGAAGATTTAAATGTCCTCACCGGGTTGTAAATCAGCCACCATGCCACAATACCAATAACTACCACTACAAATGCGGGGAGCAGAAATCTGTAAATATTGGTTTTAAACATTCAGGTGAAAGCAACTTAATCCGCTGTAAAAGTACTTATTAAGTGTGATATTCATGTGAATCACAAGTACGAAGGTGTTGAGTTTTATCCCCGATTTAACTGACAAATATTAACCTGTACATATGAGAAATCAGAAGTAATGAGTTATTTTTTCCTGATATCGTAAGCCATCAATGCATTACCATGACGTATATACAAAACCCCATCCTTAATTACCGGGTGAGAAAAATGTTCCTTTGTTCCAGTAGTGATTTTGAACTTGCTGATCAACTCTGATTGAGTGGCGCCGGGTTTCACAAGGTTCATCTCGCCACGCTGGTTGTAATAGTACAACATATTGTCAGCAAAAGCGATAGATCCGTTACCAATTTTCAGCGAATCAATTACCTGACCGGTAGTGGCATCGGCACATAAGAGCGAGCGTTTTGTGTCGCTGCCGGAATAAATCCGGTTGTTAATTTTAACAAATCCGCCCATAAAATTATCCAATGCAGTATTTCTCCAAACCTGGGTTATTTGTTTGCCGTCATCTGAGAGTTTCAGCTTTATCCCGCAGTTTCCATCGCCGGCAATGTAGTAAATATAACCGTTTTCGTACAAAGCTGAGTTGCTGTGTGTATCGCCCATGCCCGGTTTGCGATCGGCAAGTGGAGTGTTAATCTGCTCATGAAACCAGAGTAATTTCCCGGTTTTAGCATCAATGCCCAGCATATTGTAAGCGCTAAAAGTGACTAGGACATCTATTGTTGGTAATTTGATCATGATAGGTGAATTGTATCCCGGAACCTCGCCTCTGCCTTTGCAGCTCCAGTTCAGTTTCCCGGTAAAGCGATTCAAAGCAACCACATTGTTTTCCTCACCCCCAGGAACCAGAAATACCTGGTCGCCATCAACAAGAGGCGATTCGGCCTGGCCATAAAGTGTAAATCGTCCGTTCAACTCTTTCATCATATCAACCGACCATTTCAGTGAGCCATCAGCAGCATTGATGCAAACCAGGTTACCTAAACCTGAGCAAACATAAATCAGGTTCCCGACAACAGTAGGAGTGGAGCGTGATCCCTGATATGATGCAACCCAATCCTTACCAAAATCTGATTTCCAAAGCAGTTTCCCTTGCTTGTCGAAAGCAAAAAGCCAGGCGATGCTGTCAGATTCGCCGGTGATATAAACACGATCGGAAGTTATTGATGGCGGTCCGTAACCATGGCCGACTTCGTTATTACTCCATAGTAATGCAGGCCCTTCGGCAGGCCATGTTGTTAAAAGATTTTTTTCAGGATAAACACCATCACGGTTAAGCCCGCGAAATTGAGCAATAACCTGTGCAATAAGGCCCGAGGAGATGAGAATCGATATGCAGACCAGGGTAAAAGCTTTACGAAACATAATTTGAGTCTTGAAGGAATTTATATTGGATTTCGTTTTATAAAAAGGTAGTTTAGTGGAATCGTAATTAACAAAGTAAAAATATACTATTGTACAATATGTGAGCTTGATTTTTGATTAAGCGGAGCAAATAATCGTTGAAACGGGAAAAATAATCTTCAAAGCAAAATAAAACCAGGCAGAATCTTGCCTGGTTTGTAAGGATATAAGAAAGGTTCAGAAATTATTTCCGGATATCGTAAACCATCAATGAATTTCCATGGCGCACATATAGGCGGCCGTTTTCAATTACCAGATGAGCCCAATGCTGACCATTTCCGAATGGTAATTTAAAGGCGCTTATTTTTTTGAAACCGGCCAGGGTCGGTTCGATCAGCGCAACTTCTCCACTTTCGTCGTAAGTATATAACATGCCGTCGGCAGCAATTATATTCCCAAACCTGTTATTCATTTTATCTAATGCAAGTTCTTTGCCGGTTTTCCAGTCGATGCAATGAAGGCCTTTAATTTTATCGCCAAAGCCATATATTTTTCCATTTACCAGCACAACGCCACCCATGCGGCTATCGAGGTCAGTGTTTTTCCATACCTGCTCTGCTTTTGTACCGTCGGCTGAAATTTTAAGCATTACACCGCCACAGCCATATCCCGAAACGCAATAGAGATACCCATCACTATATAATGGTGCATTGGCATGTACGGCATATTGATTGGTTTGTGCCTGACTCCATAATTTTTTACCGGTTTCAGCATCAAGCCCAATTATAGATTTCTCTGTTAATGTAACAAATATTTTCCGCGAAGGCAAATTGATAATAATTGGTGAACAGTAAGCGCTCACTTCGCCATTTCCGGTACTGCTCCAGATAAGTTTGCCGGTATTTTTGTTGAGTGCAATCACATTGTTTTTAATGCCGCCCACTGTGCAGAAAAGCTTGTCGCCGCTGATTAGCAGGTTTTCGGTAACACCCCATGTAATATTTCGGCCTTCGTAATCTTTCATCAAATCAACTGCCCACAAAAGAGTCCCTTTATCTGCCGAAAGGCATACCAGTTTTTCAAAAGCGCTCAGCATATAGACCTTGCCATCATTAACAAGAGGCGTTGAACGCGATCCCGGGTAGCTTTCTGTAAATTCATCTCCGTAAGGCGTACTCCAGATAAGCTTGCCATCGAGTGAAAATGCGAAAATGCTACCTTTGCCGGTGGTTACGCCCGCTGTAAAGATACGGTCTTGAGCAACAACGGAGGCCGAAGCGAATCCATCACCAATGTTGTCGGTATGCCATAAAAGTGTTGGGCCGGCAGCTGGCCACGAACGGAGTAGTCCTTTTTCGTCATAAATTCCATCCCGGTTTTTACCCCGCCATTGCGAAGCTTCCTGGGCATAAATATTTGACATAAAAAGCAAACCGGCTAAAATGGTTGAAACAATAAACTTCATAACGATCAGATGATTTAATTCCGATAAAATTACAATTAAAATGGAAATTGCAAAACTGTTTAAAGATTAGGACTGGAAAGGGACTAAAAAGCCCCGAAATTTATCCGGGGCTTCTGAAATATAAATTTAAACGGATTTTATCTCATCTTTTTAAATTCATTGATAAGCCCGTTGGTTGAGACATCAAGAGTAGTCACCGGCGCATTGCCTTCCAGTTCAGGAAGTATGATATTTGCAAGTTGTTTGCCAAGCTGTACGCCCCACTGATCGAAACTAAAAATATTCCAGATCACACCCTGAACAAATATTTTTTGTTCGTACATGGCTATCAATGAGCCTAATGTGCGTGGAGTCAGTTTTTTAAAGAGAAATGAATTGGTTGGAATATTTCCTTCGAAAACCATGTATGGAAGCATTTCTTCAATTTCAGCCTGGCTTTTACCGACAGCTTTTAGCTCTGCTTCAACTTGTTTGGCGGTTTTACCAAGCATCAAAGCTCCGGTTTGTGCAAAGAAATTAGCAAGCAGTTTTGGGTGATGGTCGCCAATTGGATTAAGACTGATTGCTGGTGCCATAAAATCACAAGGAATCATTTTGGTGCCCTGATGAATAAGCTGATAAAATGCATGCTGACCGTTTGTACCGGGCTCACCCCAAATAATCGGGCCGGTCTGATAGGTAACTTTTTTGCCGTTGCGATCGACATGCTTGCCATTGCTTTCCATATTTCCCTGCTGGAAGTAAGCGGCAAAACGATGCATATACTGATCGTATGGCAGGATGGCTTCGGTTTCGGAACCGTAAAAATTATTGTACCATATTCCGATAACAGCAAGTATAACGGGAATGTTTTTCTCAAATTCGGTGTTTTCAAAATGCTTGTCCATAGCAAAAGCGCCCTCAAGCAATTCGACAAAATTCTCAAAGCCTATGCCGCAGGTAATGGATAACCCGATGGCTGACCATAGTGAATAACGTCCGCCGACCCAATCCCAGAATTCGAACATGTTTTTAGTGTCAATACCAAATGCTGCAACTGCTTTTGCATTAGTCGAAAGGGCAACGAAATGATTTTTAACGAAATCGGTATTTTTTGCTTTAGCAAGGAACCAATCACGCGCCGATCCGGCGTTGGTCATGGTTTCCTGGGTGCTAAATGTTTTGGACGCAATGATGAAAAGCGTTGTTTCCGGGTTCACCAGTTTCAGGGTTTCTACGATATGAGTGCCGTCAACATTCGAAACGAAATGCAATTTGATATTTTCTTTCTGGTAATGTTTCAAGGCTTCGGAAACCATCAGCGGACCTAAATCGGAACCGCCGATACCAATGTTCACAATATCAGAAATCGGTTTTCCGGTATAGCCTTTCCATGTTCCGGAAATAATGTTTTCGGAAAATGTTTTCATCTGATCAAGCACACGGTTTACATCGGGCATAACATCCTTTCCATCAACATAAACCGGTGTATTGGCCCTGTTGCGCAAAGCGGTATGAAGCACTGGCCGATCTTCCGTTTTATTGATTTTTTCGCCGGAGAACTGGCTTACAATGGCATCTTTTAGCCCACATTCGCGGGCAAGTTGGATAAGAAGTGCAAAGGCACGATCGTCGACAATATTTTTTGAAAAATCGACCAGAATATCTTCAAACTTTACGGAATATTTTTCAAAGCGCTTCGGATCATTGTCAAATATACCTTTCATTTGAGTACCCTTAAAGGTTTTGAAATACACCTCGAGCGATTTCCATGCGGAGGTTGTAGTGGGGTTTACGGTTGGGAACATAGGAATAATCTTTATCAGGATTCTTTATTTTTGCTGCTTTTTAACAAACACAAAGGTACTAAACTTACAGGAAGCAGATGAAATAGTAACAGTTTGAATGGTTAATAGGTGTGGAGCATTAAGCTATTTCGCAGCTGTCTTTTTACTTTCCTGTAGGATTTTGATAATTTTATCCAGTTTTTCCACCTCTATAGATTTCAGCATCAGCGATAAAGCTTCTATTTCGAGCTTAGCATCCGTATTGGTTTTATAATCCGCTTCCGCATGTGCCCTGTCGCGGTCGTTCTGTCTGTTCTGAGCCATCATAATAATGGGTGCCGCATAAGCAGCCTGTGTTGAGAAAAGCAGGTTGAGCAAAATAAATGGGTAAACATCCCAATGGAACATGAATCCAATAACGTTCAATCCCATCCAGAGCACGACCAAAACTGTTTGTGCGATAATAAAAGTCCACGATCCCATGCCTTTTGCTACTGAATCGGCCAATCGGCCACCAAGACTTAATGTTGCACGATGTTTTGCATGCCAGTTTTTTTGCGTTTCCATTTGCTTTGAATTTAGATTTATTGAGTCGGATATTTTTCAATAAAGACACTTAACGTCAATCCTTAGTTGGTAATTTTGATCTGACAGTAGTCCAAAGGTACTATATTTTACAATGCAGGATTTTATCGTATGTTGGGTGATTGTTTCTTCGTTTTGGATTGGTTGCCTTAGATATGTGATTAATCAGGTGTTTATTTCTTCTTGTTCTTATAATAAATCTGATTCATCAACCTTTTAAAATAGTCTTCAAAACTTTCGCCTTCAAGTTTCGGATATATCTCTATGGAAGATATAAAATTTTCAATCATATAGGTATATTTTTTAAAGGTTTCTGTCAACAGCATCTCATCTCCGGATTCCCAATAATACCCTTCATCATGAACAACTAACCTGTGCAGATATTTACCATCCAGGTATTTCAATAAGTGTATGACCAGTTTATGAATTTCGACTCCTGCATATTGTGTTTTAACTGCAAGCATATACAGGTATTTCTGATATTCCTTGTCGGTGCTCTTACCAAAAAATTGCAAATGAGACGGGCTGCTCATTCTGCCGTTCGACAGAAAACTTAAAAAAACAGTTTCACATTTGGGAGGAGTGAAACATATACCGTAAATTTCGTCTGTATACTCGGCTTTGCCTGAACTGTTAACTGGAAAAGTATCTTCAAAAACAAAGTATTTCCATTTATAGATATCTGAGATTTCTTTTACTTCTTCAATCAAAGCTGATAAAGAAGCTGCGGGATTGAAACTACCGCTGTAATGAATACTTAAACCCATTGATTTTACAATTAATGCGTATCAAAGGTAAAACCTTAATGAAAGATTGCCAAACGCTTGTTCAACTAAATTTTAGATTGCTATTTGTGTTTTTAAGACTTTTCCGGAACTGGGTGCCTGAAAAGTATAATCCCGAAAAGCACTGCAAATATGGAATATACAATGGCGGCTGTCAGTATAACGGTGGGTAAGTCCGGGTTTGAAAATACGCCTTTAACCAGCGCAAGTGCAACGATAACGAAATGTGTAAGATTGGCAACAGCAATCGGCCGGTTATAAATCCCGCCTATCAGGCTTGCTTTGGTCATCCAGTTGAGCATGGCAAAGGCGAAATAGAGTGCACCGATAATCTGAAGTAAAAACTCCATGGATTTCGATTGGTTGAAAGCAAGGCCGGTTAATATTTCGGCAGGCAGGAATGTGAGAGCAATACCAGCCACGCCAAGCACGGCCGAACTGAGAGTCATTACCAGTTTTGTGTTCATTTTGTGGGGGGTTTTTTTAAAATCAGTTGTCCGGGAAAAGCAATATTTTCCCGAAGATATTGTTGCCCTGTTTTTATAAAGAGCCGGTTACCATGCAGGTTTTCAATAAACAATATAAATGTGGTTTTGATTCATGATTAATGGGAAAATGCAGAAATATTTATTTTAATAAAGTAGTCACTAAAAATTGTTGCTTATATTTTTTAAAACGATGCTTATGATTTTTAAAACGATAACTATATTTTTTTAAAGCGATAACTATATTTTTTTAAAGCGATAACTATGTTTTTAGAAAGCGATGCTTATCGGTTTGGAAAGTGATACGTACCGGTTTTATAAGGATGCTTAAAGGGTGAAAATAAACAAGCTTGTTGTAAGGTAAAAACAAGCATGGTTTTAAAAGAGATTTAGTTTTAGAATTGCAATTCCAATACCTGATATAAGTAGTTTGGAATTTATCCTGAACACTTCAGGAACTATGCTAATGGTGGAACTTACTTGAAAGATTTAAGCATTTCTTTATATGTCCATATATTCCCGCGTTCAAAAAAGCTGTATGTCTTTTCCCATTCTTCACTTTTTCCCCAGCCCACCATGGATGAAATAACTTTTGTTTCTTTTGGCGAGATATACACAAACTGAATGATTTCCTGTAGGTTGCCATCTTCAGCTTTAACTTTGGGAGAAAAGCTGCTGTTCAGGTTCACTTTCAAAGTAAGCAATTCGTTTTCCAGGTAATTAATGATGCCTAACCTGATGGAAGTGCTGTCGGTGAGTGCTTTGGCTTTATCGTAATTTGTTAGGATATAACCACCGGTTTTTAATTCGATATGGGCCACGGGGGTAATCCATTTCATTAATTTTTCGTCGGTTGTAAAAAGCTGCCAGGCCTCTTTTAAATCAACCGGCAAAACAGCTTCGAGCTTTAAAACCTTTTCACCATTTTGAGTGGTATAAGATGTGTTTTTCACTGACTGGGCTTTCGCAACCATTTCAGCTGTTAGAAGCAATACAAGCATAGCAGTTTTGAATTTCATAACTGTATATTTTAAATGGTTGACTATCTTACTTATTTTGTGAAAAGGTTATATAACCGCCAAAGCCTGAGTTTGTTCCTCCATTTGGTGAAGCAACTTCAGCGCTTCATCATAATTACCAGCCCGCATAAAGGCATCGCGCCAGTGAGCAGCATTACTGAATCCATTAAGATAAATTTTAAAAAACCGTTTCAGAACATTATAGTCCTTACTATTGCCCCAGGTGTTCAGGTAAAGTGTAATATGACGGCGCATTAGCTCAATCCTATGATTGATATCAATTTCGACAGGCTGTGAATTAAACATCCACGGATTTTTGAACACACCAGTTCCCACCATTACGCCATCCACTCCGTATTGCTGAATTCGGTTCAGGGCATCGTCATAACTGAACACCTCTCCGTTTCCAATAATCAGCGTTGAGTTTCGGGATTGGTTTCGTAAGGCAACGGCTTTGCTGATTTCGTCCCACAGAGCCGGTCCGTTCGACATCATTTTGCGGGTGCGGCCATGGAGGGTAATTGCTTTCGGTGCTGTTTCCAGCAAATGACCAATCCATTCTTCCGTAACAATACGGCTGAAACCAATGCGGGTTTTAACGCTAACAGGTAAATCTGTGGATTCACTTGTGGCATAAATAATTTCTTTCGCCAGTTTCGGATAGTTAATCAAATTGGCACAGCTTTTATTTTTCACCACCTTTTTTGCAGGGCAGCCCATATTGATATCGATGCCATCGAAGAGATTCATTTCCGAAATCAGTTTCGCGCTTATCCTGAATTTTTCGGGATCGCCGCCCCAAATCTGTGCAACCAGTTTGGTGTTTCGCGATTTCAGCAACTGCATTTCGCTGGTATTCACCAACAGCCGTTCGATTACTTTCGGACGGCCTTTTTCGTGACACAGACCATCCGTGGAGGTAAATTCGGTAAACACCACATTCAGTGCATCCACTTCGGAAACCGAAAGTACTACTTCGCGGAAAACGGTGTCGGTAACATCCTCCATGGGTGCCAGGGCGATAATTGGCTTTTTGATCGTTTGCCAGAAATTATCCATGAATGGCCGTAGTTTGTTCTGTCTGAAGATTCTTACTCATTAAAAAAGGCGAAAGTTTGCTTTTATAGATTTTGCTGCTGGCATATTTCCGATGGTTGGTAAGCCGGAGTTCCCGACGAGCCGTCAAAGGTAGTTTAATTATTTCACGGCATTCTTCGGAGCAGCAGTTCTCATATTCAGCGGCACATTCGCGGCATTGTAAAAAGAGCAGGTGGCAATCGTCGTTTGTACAGTTTACATGGGTATCGGCCGGTTTCCCGCATTGGTGACAATGGGAAATCACCTGTCCATCAATGGTTTCGCCCAGGCGTTCGTCGAACACGAAATTCTTTCCTTTAAACTTTGATGTTAGCCCAAGATGCTTTATCTGCTGTGCATATTCAATAATTCCGCCGTATAATTGCGAAACATCTTTAAATCCGTTGTGAAGAAGGAATGAACTTGCTTTTTCGCAGCGGATACCACCGGTACAGTATAGCAGGATTTTTTTATCTTTTTCCTGTTCAAAATCACGGATCACCACCTGAATGGCATCCTTGAAAGTATCAGCATCCGGGCAAACCGCATTCTCGAATCTTCCTATTTCGCTTTCGTAATGATTGCGCATATCAATTACAACGGTTTGGGGTTCACCGGCTAAATTGTGAAATTCGAGAGCCGACAGATGATTACCAACTTTTGAAAGATCATATGTATCATGATCGAGTCCATCGGCAACAATTTTAGGCCGGACTTTTACAGTAAGTTTATAAAAGGATTTGCCATCATCTACAATTGCATATTTTATGGGAACTTTAGCCAATTCAGGGATGGAATTAAGCTGCGGCAGGAATTTTTCAAGATTGTATTCCGGAACGCTCATCTGTGCATTTATTCCTTCGTGAGCCACATAAATACGGCCGAAACATCCAAGGGCATCCCAATTGCTGTATAGCATATCGCGAAACTCTTTTGGATTTTCAATATTTACATACTTATAAAACGAAAGTGTTTTCCGGGTAAATGGTTCGTTAGTAAGGCGTTCCTTAAGGATTATTTTATTGACTCTGTTTTCGAGCATTTTCTAAATTAAATTAAAATATGGTACTCCTGGCTTAATACAGGAATACCATAGTGGCAGTTAATCAAACAATGAGAAATAGAATTTGTTTGGCTAATCAGGTAAATATCTGGTAATCAAATAAAGCAATAAATATTGGATGCTGCCGAACACGAGATCCGGCGTTGTGCAGTTTTGACATTCTGGAGAATCCTTCAAGCGTTTCAGCTCTGAGGATAAGTGAATTGTTAATAACCCATGTTTTTAGCTTTGGGAGCTGGCAATCAAATACAAAGAGTTTAAAATGAGCTTTGTCCACGCACACTCCTCTGATTCGGTTTGGTTCGGACAAAGTGAAGTCAATATACATTGAACAGATATAGACAAAAGCATTGATTCTTTAACTTCAACAACAAGCATCCACGACTACTCCTTTGAACAAGCATCCCATTATTTCAGTTTATATCAGAATAATTGAAATAGTACCGAACTTTGTAAATTCAAATTAAAAAGTATGGATCAGAAAAAAATTGCAATTATTGGTGGCGGAAATCTTGGATCGGCAATAGCCGAAGGTTTAGTGTTTTCGAAGATTGTGCCTAATGAAAATATAACGATAACGCGCCGCAAGATTCATCTCCTGGAAAAATTTAAATCACGAGGTTTAAACGTTATAACTGATAATGCCGAAGCCATAAGAAATGCCGATATTGTGCTTCTGGCCGTAAAGCCGTATCAGGTTATTGATATTCTGATAGAAATAAAATCATTCCTCACACCGGATAAGATTCTGGTTTCGATGGTTGCTGGCATTAGCTTTCAAACTATCGAAAAGGAAATCGGCAACAGCGTTAATCTGTTCAGAGCTATGCCTAATACCGCTATAGGAATTTGCGAATCGATGACCTGCCTGGCTTACCCGAAAAGTTCAGAAGGCAGCAAAGATGAGGTTTTGGAATTATTCGACAAGCTCGGCAAAACTACGATTATAAATGAAGAACTTATGTCGGCAGCTACCGTGCTGGGAGCCTGTGGAATTGCTTTTGCCCTTCGCTACCTCCGTGCATCCATGCAAGGAGGCATCGAAATTGGATTCAGCGCCGAAGTTGCACAATTTATTACTGCCCAAACTGTACGTGGCGCGTCGGAACTCATCTTAAACTCCGACCACCATCCCGAACAGGAAATTGACAAGGTTACAACTCCACGAGGCGTAACTATTTCGGGTCTCAACGAAATGGAGCATAAAGGCTTTAGCTCGGCACTTATTCATGGACTGGTTACTTCGTACCGCAAAATCGAACATGATATTGAATAATCCGCCCTGTAAAAAGATGAGCTAAAAACTCCTTTAAAAGGCCAAAACCGAACCACTGCTCCTCCTCATACCGTTTTGTATTTCCCGGTAAATGACAGACTTTCAGCTGCTTTCTTTTTAGGCTCAAATATGCAACACACATTTCTCATTTCCTAAAATAACTGTCCAAATAAGATTTCTTTTTCAAATGAGGATAATGCAGAATTTAGCTACTTTTACAACTTAATCCGACAGGTTATCCCAGCGGAGAAATTCATGTAGAAAACTGTACCTCATTTAGTTAATAATTAATTGATATCCTTAAAAGTATGAAAGCACTGGTAAAACTTCGCCCGGAAAAGGGAATCTGGCTCGAAGATGTTCCCGTTCCCGAAATCGGCCTCAACGATGTATTGATCAAGATCAAGAAAACCGCCATTTGCGGTACCGACTTACACATTTATAAATGGGACGATTGGTCGGCGCGCACCATTAAAACCCCTATGACTATTGGCCATGAATATGTAGGTGTAATTGCAGATAAAGGCCGTGGTGTAAAAAACATTGAAATCGGCGACCGTGTTACCGGCGAAGGACACATTGCATGCGGGCATTGCCGCAACTGTCGCCGGGGCAAACTTCATGTGTGCGAAAATTCTATTGGTGTAGGCGTGAATCGTGATGGCGCTTTTGCCGAATACCTTTCGCTCCCGGCCGAAAATGTGGTAAAACTCGATAATCGCATTCCCGACGAAATCGCTTCAATAATGGACCCTTTCGGAAATGCCACTCACACTGCCCTGTCATTTCCACTGATTGGCGAAGACGTGTTGATTACCGGAGCCGGGTTAATCGGCCTTATGGCAACCGCTATCTGCCGTTTTGCAGGTGCACGTTATATTGTGGTGAGCGACCTGAGCGATTACCGTCTGGACATTGCCAAAAAAATGGGGGCTACACTTACCATTAATCCCACCAAAGGCGAAACGATTGAGCATGCCATTAAGGACCTGCACATGCGGGGATTTGATATTGGTCTCGAGATGTCGGGCTCGCCTGTAGCTTTCGAAGGCATGATCGAAAACATGTATAACGGCTCCAAGATCGCCTTGCTGGGTATTTTGCCCAATACTACAACCGTTCAGTGGGATAAAATAATTTTTAAAGCACTAACACTCAAAGGCATATATGGCCGCGAGATGTGGGAAACCTGGTATCAGATGCAGCAGATGCTGATATCCGGCGTTGACCTTACTCCCGTTATCACCCATCGTTTCGAAATCGCCGATTTCCAGAAAGGTTTTGATGCGATGGAAAGTGGATTATGTGGCAAAGTGATACTTAACTGGTAATCTTATCATATAATTGCAAAAGGAGTATGTATCTTTTTAGTAGATTGATATACAGCTTTTAAGATACTATCGAACCGCTTAACCCGGATATCCCGAGTCAAACTTCGGGATAATCCGGGTTGTTTTTTTAACAAAATACGCCATCCGGGGTTAATAATAGAAATACATTTTCGTGATGAAAAATAATTCCATTCTCAGAATGCAACCGCTTGGTTTTATGTGGCCGGTTAGTGATCCCTTCCTTTTCTGTGCACACCACCTCGATCATTATCCCGCCGGAAATGAAGAACTGGGTCCTGCAGCCTCACTGGCAGGCCGCAATATCGGTCAGGATTTTACGGTTAAAGATGGCTGGCGTATGTACCACGGCGAAACTGTTCCGGGATTTCCTGCACATCCGCACCGGGGCTTCGAAACGATTACTATCGTTAGACAAGGTATGGTCGATCATTCCGATTCGTGGAAACAGGCGGGTCGTTACGGCAATGGAGATGTACAATGGATGACGGCAGGATCAGGCCTTCAGCACTGCGAAATGTTCCCGCTATTAAACCAGGATAGCGAAAATCCGACCGAACTTTTTCAGGTATGGCTGAATCTGCCGAAAGTCGGCAAATTTGTAAAACCGCATTTCAAAATGCTTTGGGCGGAAGATATCCCGCTTCATAAAATAACGGATTCAAACGGGAAATCGGTTGAAATAAATGTAATTGCCGGTAAAATTGATAATGTAACTCCTCTCCCGCCCGCTCCTGATTCTTGGGCAGCTGATCAGGAAAATGATGTAGCAATATGGACCGTTAAAATGGAAGCCGACGCAACCTGGACTTTACCTCCGGCAGGAAATGAAGCAAAAAGAACTCTTTTTTTCTACATGGGATCATCGCTAACAATTGAAGGCACTGAAGTGGCCTCTAATCAGGCTATTGAAGTAACGGCAAATGCCGCGTTAACTCTGGTTAACGGCAATTCCGATGGCTATTTGCTGATGTTACAGGGAAATCCGATCAATGAACCTGTTGCGCAATACGGCCCTTTCGTTATGAACACGCAGGCTGAGATTCAACAGGCAATTAACGAATACCGCCGCACCGAATTTGGCGGCTGGCCCTGGCCACGACCCGACATGGTTCATCCATGCAATCAGGGCCGGTTTGCTAAATATGCTGACGGAACGGAGGAAATAAGATAGAAATGAAACGGAGGAAATAAGATAGAAATGATTTAAATTGTAAGTTGTAATGTTTAATGCGATCCGATTGATAATTTTAATCTTTACGAGTCAGCTGAATACCAGGGCTTATTAATGACAAAAATTTATACTCAAATCATACGCTAGCTTCCGCTCGAAGGCTTGCCAGATCCATTGGTGGGAACATTTTAAAGAGCCGATCAGCCCAGCTATATCCAGATGCAGGGAATGGACGATTTTCATATAACAGGAAATTTAAAAATTTGGGGAATGTGAGGCAGGCTGCCAAAAATATAGTTTCAGAACAGTATGTAAACCATGCAGATACGATAAAGCTATTTCACAATTAATGGGAAGTGGTTTTTTATTTAGGTCCTGTAGTCTTCCGTATAGAAGACAGCTAATTGGGTGTACTATCAATGCAAGGATTTTTCCACTTCGCGCCAATTCTAAATTACCGTTTGAGATTAGCAAAAATGTTTTTATAACCTTCAAAATTCTCTGCCATATCAAATTTCATTTACTTGATATACTGTATATTTGTCATTCTCATTTTCAAACTGGAAATGATCTTTTTAGAATAATTCTCCAAACATGAAAAACTTAATTTACATTCTTTTCAGCATCTTGTTGCTGATAGCCGTTTCCTGCAATCAGATCTCTGACAAAAAGAGTTCGACAAAAAGCACCGCTCAGTCACCAATCAAAATTGAAGAAGGTTTTGTTAATGCGCATGGTGTACTGATTTATTACACGGCGTTTGGGGAAGGGAAACCACTGCTCATTCTTCATGGTGGCCCCGGAGCTTCGCACGACTATTTCCTGCCTTACCTCCTGCCGCTGGCCAGGGAAAACCGGCTTATTTTCATTGATGAGCGGGGCTCGGGAAGGTCGCAGAAACTTGAGGATCCTTCAGCATATACCGTTGAGAATATGATTGAGGATGTGGAAGTGGTGCGTCAGGTCCTTGAACTCGGAAAAATCAGCCTTTTGGGTCACTCCTGCGGCGGAGTTCTTGCCCAGGCCTATGCGCTTAAATATCCTGAAAATCTTTCAAGCCTGATACTTTGCAGCACTTTTCACAGCACATCGAAAATGAATGAGGTTCTGAAAAAGATAAAAGAAAAAATGGCTCCTGAACTTCGTACCCGTATCGAAAAAATGGAAAAAGACGGATTGTACGGCCACGGCAAAGATTTTGAAAAAGGCCGATATTCTCCTGAATATATGATAGCTGCCTGGGGTGAAGGTTACTTCCAATTTCTTTATCAAAACCACCCTGATGCCAATTATGACCCGGTTGCTAACGGCAATATGGCCTGGGATGTATACCGTGAAATGTGGGGGTCCGATGGCGAGTTTATTATTGATGGTAATCTGAAATCTGTCGAATATGCCGACCGCCTCTCGTCCATAAAGGTTCCTACGCTTATTACGGTTGGAGACCATGACGAATGTGACCCGTCACTTTCGCAGGAAATGAATCGGAAGATAGCTGGGTCAAAGCTAGTGATTTTTCCTAAAAGCGGGCACATGACTTTCGTGGATCAGCCAGATCTTTTCATTAAAACAATCAATGAATTTCTGAACCCATCGAAGTAAATAAGTTCATAACCCTATATTAATCAGTATTTGTCTAAAACATTTTATCCATTATGTCAACACTCTTCTCGCAGTTTACCATCAAAGATATTGTCCTTAAAAATCGCATTGTTGTTTCGCCCATGTGCATGTATTCTGCCGCTGACGGATTTGCAAACGACTGGCACCTGGTTCATTTAGGCAGCCGGGCAGTTGGAGGTGCAGCATTAATCATACAGGAAGCAACCGCTGTTTCACCTGAAGGGAGAATAACACCCGGCGACCTGGGAATTTACAATGAAGAGCATATCGAAATGCTTCAAAGAATTAATGTTTTCATTCATCAGCAAGGAGCAGTGGCCGGTATTCAACTGGCTCATGCCGGGCGCAAAGCAAGTTGTGCGATGCCTGCAAATGGCGGGAAACAGCTTATTGCTGATGGCGGCGGCTGGCAAACTGTTTCTTCATCTGCCCTTGCTTTTAACCCGGGTGATATTGCTCCGCTGGCATTGGAAAAAGATGGAATCAATAAAGTAATAACTGACTTTAAAACCGCTGCCCGGCGGTCTTTACAAGCAGGGTTTAAACTGCTGGAAATACATGCGGCACATGGATACCTTGTTCATCAGTTTCTTTCGCCCTTATGCAACCACAGGGCAGATGAGTATGGAGGAAGTTTCGAAAACAGGATTCGTCTGCTTCTGGAAATTATAAAATCAGTACAAACGGTATGGCCACAAAACCTGCCTTTGGCTGTTCGTATATCCGCTACCGATTGGGCTGAAGGAGGCTGGGATATTGATGAAGCGGTGCAACTGTCAGCCATCCTTAAAAACAATGGAGTGGATATGATTGATTGCTCCTCGGGAGGATTGGTTCCTCATCAAAAAATACCGCTTGGACCAGGCTACCAGGTGGCTTTTTCTGAACGCATAAAAAAAGAAACGGGGATTTCAACCGGTGCTGTAGGATTGATAACAGATGCGCAGCAAGCAGAAGATATTTTGACAAAAGGGCAAGCCGACCTTATACTTCTCGCCAGGGAATCGTTGAGGGAGCCTTATTTTGCGTTGAAGTCAGCTAAGATTTTGGGAGATGACATTGATTGGCCGCAGCAATATTTAAGAGCTAAATTATAATTGCAGCAAACTTAGGTTGATTTCCACAACCTAACATTATTATTTTGATATGAATTGGGATCAGAACTGATATTCATCGGGGTTCTGCTTAATAGCATTTGCCTTTATTGAAACCGGGCCTGATTTCTAAAGTTAAAAAACGGCTCACTTTCCGAATCTTCATTTTCAGCGCTATTTATCATTATAACTCTGATTTTTTTTGGTCAGGATTTAATGGAGAAAGAAGCCCTGACTATAGGTTTCTGTAGGTCCCGGCTCAATCCATCGATATTTTAATTTCCATTACCTTTGCACAAATTTTAACAATGCCATTACAGGAAATAGAAATAATGTCGCCCGTGGGCTCGTATGAGTCGCTGATGGCTGCCATACAAGGGGGTGCGGGTTCGGTGTATTTCGGTGTGGGAAAACTCAATATGCGGGCGCGTTCCAGCGTCAACTTTACATTGGACGACCTGGCAAAAATCACACGTATCTGCCGTCAGTTCAAAGTGAAAAGTTACCTCACCATGAACACGGTTATTTTCGATAACGAAATAGAAGAAGTTCAGCGAACCATTGATGCATCCAAAGCCAACGGAATTACCGCCATTATCGCTTCCGATCTTGCTGTTTTGGAATATGCCAAAGAGCAGGGCGTTGAAATTCATATTTCGACCCAATGTAATATTACCAACATTTCGGCAGTGAAATTCTATTCGCGTTATGCTGATGTAATGGTTACCGCTCGCGAACTTTCGCTCGAACAGGTTGCAGCAATCACCTGCCAAATAAAGGAACAAAATATCCGCGGACCGAAAGGCGAATTAATAAAAATTGAAGTTTTCGTTCATGGGGCATTGTGTATGGCCGTTAGCGGAAAATGTTACCTGAGCCTGCATAATCATAATACTTCGGCCAACCGTGGCGCTTGTCTTCAGGACTGTCGTCGTTCGTATATCGTTAAAGATATGGAAAGCGATACTGAACTTGAAATTGACAATGAGTATATCATGTCACCCAAGGATTTGAAAACCATTCAGTTGCTCGACAAAGTGCTGGATGCCGGAATTTCGGTACTCAAAATTGAAGGCCGCGGCCGCTCCCCCGAGTATGTGAAAACCGTTACACGTTGCTACAGTGAAGCGGTAAGCGCTTATTTTAACGGCGAATTTACGCCCGAAAATGTAGAACGCTGGGATAAAGAACTTGCTACTGTTTACAACCGTGGTTTCTGGGAAGGCTATTATATGGGTGGTAAGTTGGGCGAATGGTCGCCGGTACACGGTTCTTTAGCAACTACAAAAAAGATTTATGTGGGTATGGTTGCCAATTATTTTGGAAAACTTAGGATAGCCCATATTCGCATGGATTCGCATGATATTTCCAATGGCGATACAATTGAGATTATCGGGCCAACAACCGGTGTGTATGAAGCAATAATTTCTGGACTGGTTAAAAACGAACAGCCGTGCGAGATAGCTGTTAAAGGTGAGAATCCCACTTTCCTGGTTACACGTCCTGTAAGGCGAAACGACAAGGTTTATAAAATTGTTTCAACAAAATAAAGATTCAAATTCCAAGGGTCAAACCCCAAATCTCAAGATTTAAATCCGACATCCGACATCGCAAATCCGACATCCAAAATTCCCTATGCTAACAAATCATCATACCCATAGCCTCTACTCCGACGGCTCATCACAGCCGGAAGAATACATTTTTGCTGCCATCGAAAAAGGATTCAATCTACTGGGTTTTACGGAACATTCTCCTTTACCGTTCGAAAATAACTTTTCCTTTAAAAAAGAAAACAAAGAAGAATATATCGCGCTCATAAACACTCTGAAACAGAAATATTCAGGGCAGATTTCCGTTTATTCAGGCATGGAAATGGATTATATCCCGGGTGTATCCGAAAACTTTTCGAAAGTAAAAGCGGAATACAAACTGGATTACCTTATTGGATCGGTACATCTTGTAAAGCCTGAAAACAATGACGAACTCTGGTTTACTGATGGCCCCGACTACAGAACGTATGACAAGGGTTTGAATGAATTATTTGCCGGTGATATCCGGAAAGCGGTTACCACCTATTTCAATCAACTGAACGAAATGATCGAAACTCAACATTTTGATATTATCGGTCATTTCGATAAGATAAAAATGCACAACCGCGACCGGTTTTTCAAAGAAGCAGAAAGCTGGTACATGTCTCTGGTTAAAGAAACACTATTGCTTATTCAGGATCGGGATATTATTGTAGAAATAAATACGCGTGGCATTTATAAACAACGATCAGAAACCACTTACCCGGGAATAGAAATTCTAAAACAAATCAAAGCTATGCATATACCGGTAATAGTAAATTCCGATGCGCATAAACCTCATGAAATTGATGGCGAATTTGAATATGGATTTTCGCTTTTAAAAGAAGCCGGGATTGATGAAGTTGTTTATTTTAAAGGAAACGGATGGGGATTTGAAAGAATAAAATGATTTTTACCTTTCAGGATTTCAAATCCTGAATTCACCAGGTGCGGATTACAAATCCGCACCCGCAACTGAATATCAATTCCCTATTAAAAAATTCGTTTCGTTCCTCTTTCGTTCAGTTTATTCAAAATTCCTGCAGAATCTTTGAATTTGTTGTTAAAAATCATAGCTGCGATAATATACGGCTTGAAGCCTGCTTCCTTATACGTTTCGATGCGATAACGGTCAAAAACACTTTCTGCAACCTCGCCTTCTTTGCACGAAACTCCCGAAATATCAGCCGGCAGGCAATGCATATACAATGCTTTCCCGTCCTTGGTAAGCTTCATTTTTTCTTCGGTGCATTCCCAGTTTTTAAAACGGGCGTTGTTAGCCAGGCATTCCTGTTCAAGGGCTTTAAGACCGTCTTTATCGTTTGCATGTAAAAGCGGAGTGCGGCGTTGCATTACCGAAAACGGCGCCCAACTTTTCGGATACACGATATCAGCATTTTTGAAAGCCTCATCCATACTGTTCCCAACGCGGAATTTACCACCTGAAGCAATCGCATTTTTACCAGCCAGATCCACAACATCTGGAATCAGCGAATACCCTTCAGGATAGGCCAGGTCCACTTCCATTCCAAATCGGGTCATCAATCCTATAATGCCTTGTGGAACGGATAAGGGCTTTCCATAACTTGGCGAATAAGCCCAGGTCATTGCGATTTTTTTACCTTTCAGATTTTCCAGACCACCATAGTAATCGGCAAGGTGCATCAGGTCGGCCATAGCTTGTGTGGGATGGTCGATATCACATTGCAGGTTAACAATACCAGGACGTTGCGGCAAAACGCCGTTCTGAAATCCATCGTTTAGCGCATGGCCTACTTCCTGCATATAGGTATGGCCTTCGCCAAGGAACATATCGTCGCGGATACCGATAATATCCGTAAGGAAACTGATCATATTGGCAGTTTCACGAACCGTTTCACCATGGGCAATCTGCGAAGTGCTTTCATCCAGATCCTGAACTTCGAGCCCCAACAAGTTGCATGCGGATGCAAACGAAAAACGGGTACGAGTGGAGTTGTCACGGAAATTGGAAACAGCCAGTCCTGAGTCAAACACTTTCGTTGAAATATTATGATCACGCAGGAATTTCAACGCTTCGGCTACCAGAAGGGTTTGTTTGAGTTCGTCTTCGGTTTTTTCCCAGGTCAGGAGGAAATCGTTGGCGAACAGGTTGGATTTAAGCTTCTTCAGCTCTTCGGTTATTTGGTTGATTGATCTCATTGGCGGGGAAAGGGTTAATAGAAAATAGTTAATGGGAAATGGTCGCTTCGACTCCGCTCAGAGTGACAGAATTTGTCAATAGAGCACGGAATAGTATTTATTAGTAATTAAATCAGGAAAGCATAAGCAGCGTAAAATGCTGCCGCCGTTTCCAGGTGGTCGATAGGAACTTTTTCGTTAGGGGCGTGGGCAAATACTTCGTTACCCGGACCAAAACCGATAATCGGGATGCCGTAATAGCCATTGATGGTAACTCCGTTGGTTGAGAAGGTCCATTTGTCAACAATCGGATCTTTACCAAAAAGCTGTTTGAATGCTTCAACTCCGGTTGTAACAGCTTTGTGCTCAGCCGGAATTTTCCAGGTAGGATAGTATTTCTCCATGCCATATTTCAGGCCGGTATAAGCCACTTCTTCGTAATGCAGCACTTCCACTGTGGCATCCATATCTTTGATGATTTCCTGGATTTCGGCAACGGCGCTTTCCTTGGTTTCGCCCCAGGTAAGACGGCGGTCGAGGTGGAACTGTGCATAATCGGCTACCGCACAAAGTGAAGGACTGCCTGATTTTATTTCCGAAATAGTAACTGAGCCTTTACCAAGGAACTCATCTGTTCCAAGACGTTCATTCAGTTTTTCGATTTCGAGAGCGGCACGGGCTGCCATATAAATAGCATTTACACCGCGTTCGGGTGCGCTGCCATGGCACGAAAGGCCTTTGAACCGGACTAATATTTCCATTCTTCCGCGGTGACCACGGTAAATATTCAGGTTAGTGGGTTCTGTGCTGATGGCAAAATCGGGTCTGACATTTTCCTCTTCCACAAGGTATTTCCAGCAAAGCCCGTCGCAGTCTTCTTCCATCACGCTACCAACAACCAAAACAGTCAGATCTCGATCAAAACCCATTTCTTTCAGAATTCTTCCGCTGGTAACGGCTGCTGCCGGTCCACCTTTCTGGTCAACGGTTCCACGGCCGAAAACATAACCGTCCTTAATTTCACCTCCAAATGGATCGAAAGTCCAGTTTGCAGCATTTCCAACATCCACGGTATCCATGTGTCCATCGATGGCAAGGATTCGCTTTCCGTTTCCGATTCGACCGATTACATTTCCAAGTCCGTCGATGCGGACTTCGTCGAAACCGGCTTCTTCCATCTGGCGTTTCAGCTCCAGCTGTACATCTTTTTCAGTCATGCTGGTCGATTTGATCTGAACAAGCTTCGAAAGGTTCTGAGCTGTGTAGTCGCGGTACTTGTGCGAGAGTTCGTTGATTTTTTGATAAATATCTTGCATCATAAGGGGTTAGTTTTTAGAGGTTGGGCTTTAGTGCCGAAAAACAATTTGTTTATTTTGGGTAAGAATATTTTTTATTGGGGTTTAAAAAAATCGAATAATGAACAAGGAATTATGAAGTCTGAATGTAAAGAATTTCGAAACTTTTTTCAAGAATTTAACTCCCGGTAAACTTCATCATTCAGTATTCCTTGTTCGATATTCATTATTCATTTTTTAGTTTTGGCTTTTCAAAGGGATAGGTATGGAGGATTTCGTTCCCTAAACCCTAAACCCCAACCACTAAAACCTTCTTTTTAATTTCTTCAATACTTAACAAAACAACTTCAGCCGTTGCCGGTAACGAAAAGGCAGGTTCAAATTCATGATTTCCAACCGCCGAAACGGCATCTTTAATTGCCAGCCAAACCGAAAATGCAAGCATCAGCGGAGGTTCGCCCACGGCTTTGCTTTTGCGAATGGAGCCTTCGTTTGGATAACCAGAAAGAAGTTCGATGTTGAAGATTCCGGGTATATCATTCACCGTCGGGATTTTATACGTATCGGGCGAATGGGTGAGCAAGTGACCTTGTTTGTTCCACTTAATTTCTTCGGTAGTTACCCAGCCCACGCCTTGTACAAAACCGCCTTCTATCTGACCGATATCGATTTCTTCGTTCAATGAATCGCCGACATCGTGTAAAATATCGGTTCGTAAAATCTTGTATTCACCGGTTAATACATCCAGTTCCACTTCGGAAACGGCCATTCCATAAGCAAAGTAATAAAATGGATTGCCCATGCCAGATTCCCAGTCAAAATGGATTCCGGGTGTTTTGTAAAAACCCGTGGCGCTCAGGCTCACCTGACTCGTATATGCTTTATTTACAAGATCCGGGAAAGATATTTTTTCTTCCGGATGCGAAACGGGAAAAATAGTATTTTCAGAGAAAATGATCTGATCAGCAGTGATGGATTCGTTATTCAATCGGGTTTTCAGTTCTTCAGCGGCAACTTCGGAAAGCCTGGCTTTCAGTTTTTCGATGGCATTTTTAACTGCCATTCCGTTCAGGTCGCTGCCCGAAGAGGCAGCGGTAGCGGAAGCATTTGGCACTTTTGAAGTATTGGTAACGCTTATTTTTATAAATTCGGCTGAAACGCCAAATTCGGCGGCAGCAATTCCATGGATTTTAGTATTCAGTCCCTGGCCCATTTCGGTTCCGCCATGATTTACGGCAATAGTTCCATCAGTGTAAATATGCACCAATGCACCGGCCTGGTTAAGGAAAGCAGTAGTAAATGAAATTCCGAATTTAACCGGCGTAAGGGAAATGCCTCGTTTTACAAATTCGTGATCCTGGTTGAAGATGGCATTTTCCTGCCTGCGCTGGTAATAGTTCGATGTTTCAAGCAGCTTTTCATACATCACATGCAAACGGTTGTTAGGAACACTTTCGCCGTAAGGTGTGATATTCCTTTCATCGATTCCGTAGAAATTGAGTTTGCGGATTTCTGTAGGATCTTTTTTTAGGAAACGGGCAATTTTATCTATCGCCGTTTCAATAACAGCGATTCCCTGCGGACCGCCAAAACCACGGAAAGCCGTATTTGATGGAAGATTGGTTTTGTAAGCCTTGCCAACTATTTTTACATTCGGTATGAAGTAGGAATTTTCGGCATGAAGCATGGCCCGCTCAAGGATGGCCCGGCTAAGGTCGGTGGATGAACCTGCATCGCTGTTCAACTCAACCGAATACGCAAGTATTTCTCCGTTATCGTTAAATGCAATTTTATATTTTGAAAGAAAACGGTGCCGTTTGCCTGTAATTTTTTGATCGTCGTCGCGAAAAAGGTTTATACCGACGGGTCGGTGCGTAGCATTGGCAAGCAAAGCAGACCATGCAGCCACATGATTTCCCTGTGTTTCCTTACCTCCAAAACCTCCGCCGATGCGACGGACTTCAACATCCACTTCGTTTTTTGCAATTCCAAGCACTTCGGCAACAATGGCCTGTGTTTCGGCTGGATTCTGGCTCGAAGCGTGAAGGAGCATTTCCTTACCTTCGCCTGGAACGGCAATCGCTGACTGAGTTTCGAGGTACCAATGTTCCTGTGCGCCTGTTTCGAGTTCGCCGGAAATAATATGCGGAGCTGATTTAAAAATATCTTCCACGTTTCCACATTCTATCATGCGGGGAGTTGCAATCAGGTTGTCATTCTTAATGGCTTCCTGTAAAGTCAGAATGGCTTCTAATTCTTCAAACTCAATGTGGATAAGCTTTTCAGCGTTTAGGGCTGCTTCTTCATTTTCGGCGGCAATCAGGACAATGGCTTGACCGATAAACGTAACTTCGTCTTCGGCAAGGCAAGGCTCATCATGAATTACCGGGCCCATCTGGTTTTCCCCGGGAATATCTTTCCAGGTCAGGATGGCGGCAATTCCGTCGAGTTTCAAAGCTTCCTTTATATCAATCAGGCTTATACGGGCATGTGCTACCGGGCTATAAACTACCCTTCCGACCAATTGCCTGTTGACTGCAATATCGTTTACATAAACCGATTGTCCGGTAACATGCTTAACAGCACTGTCGTGTTTCAGATTTGCCGTTTTCATAGAGCTCCGGTTGATGTTTCTACAAAGAATTTCAATAAGAGATTACGGGCAACCAGGCTTCGGTATCCGGCTCCTGCACGGGCATCGCTCAGTGGCGAAAACTCGCTGACCAGCAATTTCATGGCATGTTCCACGTTGGGTCTTGTCCAGGGTTTACCGGTAAGGAATTTTTCGGTTTCAGCAGCTCTTTTAGGCATTTCGTCCATTCCACCAAAAGCAAGAATAATTTCTTTCACATTTCCGTTATCCAGCGAAAGCGAGAAACCTCCGCTTACCGTTGAAATATCGAGATCCTTACGTTTGGAAACTTTATAGGATTTGACAATAGTTCCAGCTACAGGTTTTGGAATATGTATGCCTGTTATCAATTCGTTAGAGCGGATATTGGTTGTGCGATAGCCCTTTATAAATTCATCCATGCGGATGATGCGGTCGAAAGTTAAGGACTGCAGTTTAATATGCGCTTTATAAGCCAGCATCAACGGAAGTGTGTCACCTATGGGCGATGCCGAGCCTATATTTCCTCCGATGGTTGCCAGGTTGCGGATTTGAAGCGATCCGAAAAGTTGCAGCATTTTGTACAAAGCCGGAAGCTTTTCAGCGGAAAAGGATTTTAGCTTTTCGAGTGTGAGACCGGAACCGATTTTGTAAACCTGCTGTTCTTCAAAAAAATAATTTAATTCAGCTACATCAGAAATATCAAGAATATCGGTTAATATTTCGCGCTTTTTTGTCTGGCGTAAAGCTGTATCCGTGGCTCCGCTTACAATCGTCGCACATGGAAATTTACTTCTGAATGCCAGTGCATCCGCTAATTTGAAAGGTTTATAATAATTCTGATCTGCTGTATGAATATCAAACGGTGATTTATTTTGGTTAATATCTTCAAGTAACCCGATAATTTTTGCTTCGTGAAGATTAAACTTATCGGTATCCACACACGAACAGGCATGTTCGGCCGCTTTAACTATGGGTTGATAACCAGTACAGCGGCACAAGTTTCCGGTAAGTGCATCGTCAATTACTTCCCTTTCCGGGTTATGGTGATTTTTGTATAATCCAAACAAAGACATTACGATTCCCGGAGTGCAGTATCCGCATTGGCTTCCATTGTGATTCACCATTTCCTGCTGCACCGGGTGAAGTACTCCGGCATCGGCAAGGTTTTCGACTGTAATGAGTTGTTTACCATGAATCATGGGCAGAAATACCAGGCAACTGTCAATGGATTTATAGGTAAGTTTTCCGCCGCGATTTTCTGCTACCACTACCGTACAGGCTCCGCAATCGCCTTCGGCACAACCTTCTTTCACTCCTTTGTGAAAAGGAAACGAGCGCAGGTAGTTGAGTACTGTGGTAGTCGGCTTTAATTCGGAATTTGCATTAAAGCCGACCGTAACAACCTGGTCGTTTAATACAAACTGAATCTTATCGCGTGGCGAACTCATGATTTTTTCAGGGTATTTTTCACATCAATCATTTTTGCAATGATACTGATAGCAATTTCGGCAGGTGTTTCGGCTGCAAAAGGTAAACCTATCGGCATATCTACGCTTTGGAGTTTTGCTTCCGGAATATTATGGTTTTCTAATGCATCTTTCCTGATTTCGGCAACTTTACGTTTGCTCCCTATCATTCCAAGGTAGGCCAACTCGTGCCTGATGCATGCCAGCAGAACCGTTTCGTCGAACTCGTGTTTATGTGTAACGATAGCAATGTATGTATTAGTATCAAATGCCAGTGAATCTATAATTTGAAGTAAATCGCCATTTTGTGTTTCAACGCCGGGCATATTCCACACGTCGAAAATACCTTCCCGCTGATCGAAAACAAACGGACGGAATCCCAAACCGGCAGCATATCCTGCAAGTGCTTTCCCGATATGGCCTCCGCCGAAAATATAGAGTTTCGGCAGGCAGCCGATCGGCTCAAAATATATTTCCATGGTTCCCCCGCAATGCATTTTCAGATCATCTTCGAGGTGAAACTTTTTCACCAAAGGTTCTCCGCCGGCAATCAATTTAAGGGCATCCTGTATTACCTGATATTCAATGCTCCCGCCTCCGATTGTGCCTTTGATGGTTCCATCGCTGAATACCAGCATTTTAGATCCTGCTTTTCGTGGTGTGGAACCTGTAGTGCCGGTGACTAAGCATAATACAGTAGGAATTCCCTGCTCTATTGCTGTTTTCAGATCATTTAAAATTTCCTGCATTTTCATTTTAAATATCAGGCTAAATTATAAAAAATTGGCCGCCGCATTAAGAATGGCCTTGTTTATTTTTCAGGATTATGATGGTGTTCGTAAAATTGAAGTGGTTTTATTGAACAGATTACAAATCTGAAACTCCGGATGGCCGGATTGCAAATCCCGCCAGGCAAAAACCCTACAGGCCTGCTGGTGTGGATTTATGTGCGGGTGCGGATTTGCAATCCGCACCCGGCGAGTTCAGGATTTGTAATCCTGATGATGCAAGACTAAAAAAAATCAATATGCAAAGATCACATCAATTAAACCTTTACTACCGGCATAATCAATCGCTGAACTATACTTGAAATGTTGCGGTTCATTTACCCAACCTGCTCTCACAGGATTATCATGAATATAATCTATTTTTTGTTGCAGGAATTCGGCTGAATACACTTCTTTAGGCTCATTTCCATCCAGCCAGAATTTATAAAACTCAATTTTCTTGTTAAACCTGCCTGCAAATTCAAACCGGTCTAGCAACCACCTTCGCCGACTTTCAGGAATTTCCTTTATCTTTTCGATAATTTCCTTGCTGGTAAATTTTTTAAAATCCCGAAGAATATCTGATAAGGTAAATATACCACCATCCTTAGCAGACGCTATCAAATGCAAGTGATTGGTCATCAGGCACCAGGCATAAA